>NZ_PDIG01000019.1:0-390103 GCF_004745185.1 Escherichia sp. E2661 | reverse complement strand
GATGAGNCTCCCTGAGACTTTAAGTCTCCTGAAGGAACGTTGAAGACGACGACGTTGATAGGCCGGGTGTGTAAGCGCAGCGATGCGTTGAGCTAACCGGTACTAATGAACCGTGAGGCTTAACCTTACAACGCCGAAGATGTTTGGCGGATGAGACATCGATAAGTAAGCTTGATAACAGATTAGATTAACCGGCGTAAGCGGGTTAATAAAACAGAATTTGCCTGGCGGCCGTAGCGCGGTGGTCCCACCTGACCCCATGCCGAACTCAGAAGTGAAACGCCGTAGCGCCGATGGTAGTGTGGGGTCTCCCCATGCGAGAGTAGGGAACTGCCAGGCATCAGATAAAGCAGAAGGCCATCCGTCAGGATGGCCTTTTTGCGTTGATGCAGAAAAAAATGCCGGATGCGACGCTGGCGCGTCTTCTCCAGCCTACTCTTGCTTATCCGGCCTGCTTTTGCATCCACTCCACCACAAAATCAGCCAGCCCCTCAATATCATTGATATCCAGTAACGCGACATCAAGATTAAGCGGCACATCACTGGCTACAGCAATAACATGCCTGTCTATCACTAATTCTTCCGGTCGATGTCCAACTCCATCGCGAAACAGCACAATCTTCGCGATCTCTTCATGCTTGAACCCTTCAACCAGAATCAGATCCAGCTTTGAGGTATCCATTCGACTTGCGAGAAAATTCAGATCCAGCGCTTCTTCGTCTGGCGTCTCCGTTATTAGCGCCCAACGCTGCTGGCTGGCAACGATGGTTTGTGCCGCGCCAGCCTTGCGCAGCTCATAGCTATCTTTGCCCGGTTTATCGACATCCATATCATGATGCGTATGTTTAATCAGCCCCGGGCGGATCCCTCTGGCGCATAATACCGGGATAAGTTTTTTCAACAGCGTCGTTTTTCCGGTGCCGCTCCACGCGGCAAAGGCGAGTAGCGGTATCATTGTTTTTCCTGCCATCGGGCAAGCTCCTCTGGCGTATTCACGTTCACAAATGCTTCTTTACGGTCGCTAAAATCAACCGCGTGACCGCCAGCAAGATTCATAAATGCCATTACCCGGCGTTCTCCTGCTTGCAGATATTCCTGCAACAACGGCTCAATAGCGCGATTTACCAGAGCAATAGTTGGATGATCGCGTTCACCGTCATGGACCCACACAACAGGTGCATCTTTGCGCTGATGATTAAGCCGGGAGACTAAATCGTGGGGAATATAAGGCGTATCGCACGGACAAAACAGAAACCACTCACCTGCTTCCTGCTGCATTACCGAAAGCATTCCCGCCAGCGGGCCAGGATAATCCGCCAGTGAATCCGCTATTACTTTCAGACCACTGGCCTGATAGATTTCCTGATGACGATTGGCATTAACCACGACGTGAGACAGCTGCGCCATAAGCGCGTCAGCGACATGTTGCCACAACGGTTTGCCGTTTAATTCAAGCAATCCTTTATCTACGCCGCCCATTCGTCTGGCTTTACCGCCTGCCAGCACAACGCCTGTTATCGTCGTCATCAGATTCACCGATATCGCCTCTTTTATTGTGGGATTGACCCTGCTAACGTGTCTGTCTCAAGAGTAAGGAGCATTACTATGAAATGTAAACGTCTGAATGAAGTTATTGAACTCCTCCAGCCAGCCTGGCAAAAAGAGCCAGACCTTAACCTGCTGCAATTTTTGCAGAAACTGGCGAAAGAGTCAGGTTTTGACGGCGAACTGGCGGATTTGACGGATGACATTCTGATCTATCACCTGAAAATGCGCGATTCCGCGAAAGATGCGGTGATCCCTGGGTTGCAGAAAGATTATGAAGAAGACTTCAAAACGGCGCTATTACGCGCGCGTGGCGTAATTAAAGAGTAAAAGCTTGTAAGCGCTACCAACAAAATCATTGTGAAATGATATCCTTCATCATTCGTAATGTTTTCCGGATGATGGGATGAACAACAGCGCTTTTACTTTCCAGACACTACACCCGGATACCATCATGGATGCTCTGTTTGAGCATGGGATCCGGGTGGATTCCGGTCTTACCCCGCTTAACAGCTATGAAAACCGTGTCTATCAATTTCAGGACGAAGATCGTCGACGTTTTGTCGTCAAATTTTATCGCCCTGAACGTTGGACAGCCGATCAAATCCTCGAAGAACATCAATTTGCGTTGCAGCTGGTAAGCGATGAAGTTCCGGTCGCAGCACCTGTGGCCTTTAACGGTCAGACTTTATTGATTCATCAGGGATTTTATTTTGCCGTTTTCCCAAGCGTCGGTGGTCGTCAGTTCGAAGCCGATAATATTGATCAGATGGAAGCGGTTGGGCGTTATTTAGGGCGCATGCACCAGACGGGGCGCAAACAGCTTTTTATCCATCGCCCAACCATCGGTCTGAATGAATATCTCATTGAACCACGCAAGCTGTTTGAAAATGCTACGCTGATACCTTCTGGGCTGAAAGCGGCCTTCCTTAAGGCAACGGATGAGCTTATTACCGCCGTTACAGCACACTGGCGGGAGGACTTCACCGTTCTGCGATTACATGGTGACTGCCATGCCGGAAATATTCTCTGGCGCGATGGCCCAATGTTTGTCGATCTGGATGATGCGCGTAATGGCCCTGCAATTCAGGACCTGTGGATGTTGCTGAATGGCGATAAAGCTGAGCAGCGGATGCAGTTAGAAACTATTATTGAAGCTTATGAAGAATTTAGCGAGTTCGACACCGCTGAAATCGGACTGATTGAACCTTTACGCGCCATGCGTTTGGTTTATTATCTTGCCTGGCTAATGCGGCGTTGGGCTGATCCCGCGTTCCCGAAAAATTTCCCGTGGTTAACCGGGGAAGATTACTGGCTGCGACAGACGGCGACTTTTATAGAACAGGCAAAAGTTCTACAAGAACCCCCTTTGCAATTAACACCTATGTATTAATCGGAGAGAGTAGATCATGAAAAAGATTTGGCTGGCGCTGGCTGGTTTGGTTTTAGCGTTTAGCGCATCGGCGGCGCAGTATGAAGATGGTAAACAATACACCACGCTGGAAAAGCCGGTTGCTGGCGCACCGCAAGTGCTGGAGTTTTTCTCTTTCTTCTGCCCACACTGCTATCAGTTTGAAGAAGTTCTGCATATTTCTGAGAATGTGAAGAAAAAAACTGCCGGAAGGTGTGAAGATGACTAAATACCACGTCAACTTCATGGGCGGGGAGCTGGGGCAATCTCTGACACAAGCGTGGGCTGTGGCGATGGCGCTGGGCGTAGAAGATAAAGTGACTGTACCACTGTTTGAAGGCGTACAGAAAACACAGACCATTCGCTCTACGGCCGACATTCGTGATGTCTTCATCAACGCAGGTATCAAAGGTGAAGAGTATGATGCAGCATGGAACAGCTTTGTTGTTAAATCTCTGGTCGCACAGCAAGAAAAAGCGGCTGCAGATGTACAATTGCGTGGCGTTCCAGCGATGTTTGTTAACGGTAAATATCAGCTGAATCCGCAGGGTATGGATACCAGCAATATGGATGTTTTTGTTCAGCAGTATGCTGATACAGTGAAATATCTGTCTGAGAAAAAATAATTTATTGTAATTCACATAAAGCCCGTGAATATTCACGGGCTTTTTTTGTTGTTTAATCAATATAAATACTTTCTGATAATTCACCTCGTTTCTGGACATTTTAATATCAAGCGCGGATATTAAAAGTTTTGCTGTTTTATCAGGGAATAATAGAAATGATACGTAAGTCAGCCACAGGTGTTATTGTTGCATTAGCCATTATTTGGGGCGGTGGAACATGGTATGAAGGGACTCAAATCCAGTCTGGCGTCGAAAAATTTATTAAAGATTTTAACGACAGTAAAAAGAAGGGAGAGCATGCCTATGATATGACCGCCAGCTATAAAAACTTTGACAAAGGTTTTTTTAGCTCTCATTTTCAAATGCTTATTACCTTTGATAAAGGTGCGCCAGATCTCAATATCAAGCCAGGACAAGGTATTGCATTTGATGTGGATGTCGATCATGGTCCCTTGCCGCTATCAATGTTAAAAAGCGGCAATATCTTACCTGCTATGGCGGCAGCAAAAGTTAAATTAGTCAATAATGAACTGACACAGTCGCTATTTATTGCTGCAAAAGATAGAGCGCCCGTCGAAGCGACATTGCGATTCGCCTTTGGCGGTTCTTTCTCTACAACTCTGGACGTTGCCCCTGCAGAGTATGGAAAACTCTCCTTTGGTGAAGGTCAGTTTACTTTTAATGGTGATGACAGTTCATTGTCTAATCTGGATGTTGAAGGCAAAGTCGAAGATATTGTTCTGGAATTATCGCCAATGAACAAAGTCACGGCGAAAAGTTTTACCATTAATTCTCTGACGCGATTAGAAGAAAAGAAATTTCCGGTTGGTGAAAGCGAGTCGAAATTTAATCAGATTAGCATTGTCAATCACGGTAACGAAGTTGCCAAACTCGACGCTTTTGTCGCGAAAACCACACTAGAACGCGTAAAAGATAAAGATTATATCAATGTCAATCTGACTTACGAAATTGATAAGTTAACAAAAGGGAATCAACAACTCGGTAGCGGTCAGTGGTCATTGATTGCTGAATCTATTGATCCCTTAGCAGTTCGCCAGTTTATCATCCAGTACAACATTGCGACGCAGAAGCAACTTGCTGCACACCCCGAGTTAGTAAATGATGAAGATGCACTGGAAGCAATGAATACTGCATTGTTCAAAGAGTATTTACCGTTATTACAAAAAAGTGAGCCGATCATTAAACTACCTGTAAGCTGGAAGAACGCTGTCGGTGAACTAAATGCTAATCTGGATATTAGTATTGTCGATCCAGCCAAATCTTCATCATCCACAAACAAAGATATTAAATCGTTCAATCTGGATATGAATGTACCGATTAATGTCGTCACTGAAATAGCTAAACAGCTTAATTTATCTGAAGGAATGGATGCTGAAAAAGCTCAAAAGCTGGCTGATAAACAAATCGGCGGAATGGCAACATTAGGTAAGATGTTTCAGTTAATCACAATTGACAACAATATTGCCTCGCTGCAACTGCATTATTTGCCAGGTAAAGTTGTTTTTAACGGTCAGGAGATGAGCGAAGAAGAATTTATGTCTCGTGCCGGACGTTTAGTGCATTAAAATGATAACTCGCCTCTGCTAATACGGAGGCGAGTTATAACTACTTATCCTGATGCCGTGATGACATCAGTGAAGTCAGAAGTCGGTCTTTTTCCTGCCACAGTGTGTTCAGCCACTGCTGAAAATGACGTTTGAAGCTTTTGTCATTGATATAGTCGCCATGCAACTCTTCAGCAATAGGTTGTAAATCCACATGCACGACAATCCGCGTCAGTTTGCCACTTAACATATCGAAGAATGGCTGACGGTTATTGTCCGGATAACACAGCGTAACATTGAGTAGTTTATCGAATTGTTTACCCAGCACATTCAGCGCCATCGCGATACCGGCGGCTTTGGGAGGCAGGAGATTTTTAAATGTCGAGTGGGTTTGCTGGTGTTTCTGTTCAGTAAAACGGGAGCCTTCAACAAAATTCACAATCGTGGTGGGATGCAGGCGAAACTTTTCGCAAGATCGGCGAGTGGTTTCAACATCTTTACCGCGCCGTTCCGGATGACGTATCAAATAAGCGCGGGAATAGCGCTTCATAAATGGCATATCCAGCGCCCAGCATGCCAGGCCAAGGAAAGGCACCCAGGCCAGTTGCTGCTTGAGAAAATATTTGTTCATTGGAATATGCTTACGAAACAACACGCACAGTACAACAATATCAGCCCAACTGCGGTGGTTACAAATAAGCAGATACCAGTTCTTTTTACTTAGCTCTTCCAGTCCGCGAACTTCCCATTGCAGGTGCGGGTTAAGGTGCAGTAATAGCGCTAATCCTTCACACCAGCAATACATCATAAAATCACAAAAAAGCGATACCTTTCGCCAAATCACTGGCACAGGTAACAATAGTTTTACGATCCCGGCAATGATGATCGGGACAGAACAAAAAATGGTGACCAAAATGGTCAATACGATACTCACCAAAAGTGTTATCGCAGCGAGTATTCTCGTCATAATTAAATTATTCAAAAGGTTAGCCATAGACAGTGCGCTAAAGAAGCGCAAGGCGCAGATTTTAGCAGAAAACGGCCCAAATAACGGATGATCCTTAGATAGAAAAATAATTCATATCTATCCACATTAGAAAAAATCCCTATTACTCAATCACCAGCAATGATTTTATTTTTAACTTTATGAAAAACAACAACAAATATAATGCTGTAACAAGCATGATAATAAATTAAAAGTGATGTAAATAATTTATACACAAAGTTATCCACATGACGATTTGCGAGCGATCCACAAGATCTACAAAAGATTTTCACGAAAAGCGGTGAAAAACTCATGTTTTCATCCTGTCTGTGGCATCCTTTACGCATAATCTGATAAACAGGCACGGACATTATGGTTCAGATCCCCCAAAACCCACTAATCCTTGTAGATGGTTCATCTTATCTTTATCGCGCATATCACGCGTTTCCGCCGCTGACTAACAGCGCAGGCGAGCCAACCGGTGCGATGTACGGTGTCCTCAACATGCTGCGTAGTCTGATCATGCAATACCAACCGACGCATGCAGCGGTGGTCTTTGACGCCAAGGGAAAAACCTTTCGTGATGAACTGTTTGAACATTACAAATCACATCGCCCGCCAATGCCGGACGATTTGCGCGCGCAGATCGAACCCCTGCACACTATGGTAAAAGCGATGGGGCTGCCTCTGCTGGCCGTTTCTGGCGTAGAAGCAGACGACGTTATCGGTACTCTGGCGCGCGAAGCCGAAAAAGCCGGGCGTCCGGTATTGATCAGCACCGGTGATAAAGATATGGCGCAGCTGGTGACGCCAAATATTACGCTTATCAACACCATGACAAATACTATCCTCGGCCCGGAAGAGGTGGTGAATAAGTACGGCGTACCGCCAGAACTGATCATCGACTTCCTCGCGCTGATGGGCGACTCTTCTGATAACATTCCTGGCGTACCGGGCGTCGGCGAAAAAACCGCGCAGGCGCTGCTACAAGGTCTTGGCGGCCTGGATACGCTGTATGCCGAGCCGGAAAAAATTGCTGGATTGAGCTTCCGTGGCGCGAAAACAATGGCGGCGAAGCTTGAGCAAAATAAAGAGGTGGCCTATCTCTCTTACCAGCTGGCGACGATTAAAACCGACGTTGAACTGGAACTGACCTGCGAACAACTGGAAGTACAACAACCGGCGGCTGAAGAGTTGTTGGGGCTGTTCAAAAAGTATGAGTTCAAGCGTTGGACTGCTGATGTCGAAGCGGGCAAATGGTTACAGGCCAAAGGGGCAAAACCAGCTGCGAAGCCGCAGGAAACCATTGTTGTCGACGAAACACCCGAAGTGACTGCAACAGCGATTTCTTACGATAACTACGTCACTATTCTGGACGAAGAAACTCTAAAAGCATGGATTACGAAGCTGGAAAAAGCGCCTGTATTTGCGTTTGATACCGAAACTGACAGCCTCGATAACATCTCTGCCAACCTGGTCGGGCTTTCTTTTGCTATTGAGCCAGGCGTAGCGGCCTATATTCCGGTTGCTCATGATTATCTTGATGCGCCCGATCAGATCTCCCGCGAGCGTGCACTCGAGCTGCTAAAACCGCTGCTGGAAGATGAAAAGGCGCTGAAGGTCGGGCAAAACCTGAAATACGATCGCGGCATTCTGGCGAATTACGGCATTGAGCTGCGGGGGATTGCCTTTGATACCATGCTCGAGTCCTACATTCTCAACAGCGTTGCCGGTCGCCACGATATGGACAGCCTCGCGGAACGGTGGTTGAAACATAAAACTATCACTTTTGAAGAGATTGCCGGTAAAGGTAAAAACCAACTGACCTTTAACCAGATTGCCCTGGAAGAGGCCGGACGCTATGCTGCCGAAGATGCGGATGTCACCTTGCAGCTGCATCTGAAAATGTGGCCGGATCTGCAAAAACACAAAGGGCCACTGAACGTCTTCGAAAACATCGAAATGCCGCTGGTACCGGTGCTTTCGCGCATCGAACGCAACGGTGTGAAGATCGACCCGAAAGTGCTGCACAATCATTCTGAAGAACTCACCCTGCGTTTAGCAGAACTGGAAAAGAAAGCGCATGAAATTGCAGGTGAAGAATTTAACCTTTCTTCCACCAAGCAACTGCAAACTATTCTTTTTGAAAAACAGGGTATTAAGCCGCTGAAGAAAACGCCGGGTGGTGCGCCGTCAACGTCGGAAGAGGTACTGGAAGAACTGGCGCTGGACTATCCGTTGCCAAAAGTGATTCTGGAGTATCGTGGTCTGGCGAAGCTGAAATCGACTTACACCGACAAGCTGCCGCTGATGATCAACCCGAAAACCGGACGCGTGCATACCTCTTATCACCAGGCGGTAACTGCGACGGGGCGTTTATCCTCAACCGATCCTAACCTGCAAAACATTCCGGTGCGTAACGAAGAAGGCCGCCGTATCCGCCAGGCGTTTATTGCGCCACAGGATTATGTGATTGTCTCGGCGGACTACTCGCAGATTGAACTGCGCATTATGGCGCATCTTTCACGAGACAAAGGCTTGCTGACCGCATTTGCAGAAGGAAAAGATATCCACCGGGCAACGGCGGCAGAAGTGTTTGGTTTGCCACTGGAAACCGTCACCAGCGAACAACGCCGTAGCGCGAAAGCAATCAACTTTGGTCTGATTTATGGCATGAGTGCTTTCGGTCTGGCACGGCAATTGAACATTCCACGTAAAGAAGCACAGAAGTACATGGACCTTTACTTCGAACGCTACCCAGGCGTACTGGAGTATATGGAACGCACTCGTGCTCAGGCGAAAGAGCAGGGATACGTTGAAACCCTGGACGGACGTCGCCTTTATCTGCCGGATATCAAATCCAGCAACGGTGCACGCCGTGCTGCGGCTGAACGTGCAGCCATTAACGCACCAATGCAGGGAACCGCTGCGGATATCATCAAACGGGCTATGATTGCCGTTGATGCCTGGCTACAGGAAGAGCAACCGCGCGTGCGTATGATCATGCAGGTACACGATGAACTGGTGTTTGAAGTTCATAAAGATGATGTCGATGCGGTAGCGAAGAAGATCCATCAGTTGATGGAAAACTGTACCCGCCTGGATGTGCCGTTGCTGGTGGAAGTGGGTAGTGGCGAAAACTGGGATCAGGCGCACTAAGATTTGCCTTAACAAGCCTTTTTTTCGTAACTAAGCAACATAACCAGCCACGATTTGTGATGGGTACTAGAAATTCCTATGCAACAACTGAAAAAAAAATTACAAAAAGTGCTTTCTGAACTGAACAAAAAAGAGTAAAGTTAGTCGCGTAGGGTACAGAGGTAAGATGTTCTATCTTTCAGACCTTTTACTTCACGTAATCGGATTTGGCTGAATTTTTTAGCCGCCCCAGTCAGTAATGACTGGGGCGTTTTTTTATTGTGCGAAAGAAAAGATCCGTATTGCCGGATACGTTGTGCTTAACAGGCCTACGGTAGAAAAATAGCTCATTGAGTTTGCATGATTTTATGTGCCAGATACGCGATATCCGGCACATGCGTAAGGGCTAGAAAATTATTCGCCGCCCTGCGTTTCTTCTACAGGCTGCATCTCGCTGAACCAGGTATCCAGTTTCTGCCGCAGCTTATCCACACCTTGCTTCTTCAGAGAAGAGAATGTCTCTACCTGCACATCACCGTTAAACGCCAGCACTGCTTCACGCACCATATTCAATTGCGCTTTACGTGCACCGCTCGCCAGTTTATCCGCTTTGGTCAGCAACACCAGTACGGCGATATTGCTGTCCACCGCCCACTCAATCATCTGCTGGTCGAGATCTTTCAGCGGATGGCGAATATCCATCAGCACGACCAGGCCTTGTAGACTCTGACGTTTTTCGAGGTACTCACCGAGCGCGCGCTGCCATTTGCGCTTCATCTCTTCAGGAACTTCCGCGTAGCCATAGCCAGGCAAGTCGACCAGACGTTTGCCCTCAGCCACTTCAAACAGGTTGATAAGCTGGGTACGTCCTGGTGTTTTCGAGGTACGCGCCAGGCTTTTCTGGTTAGTCAGCGTGTTCAGCGCGCTGGATTTACCTGCGTTGGAACGGCCTGCAAAAGCCACTTCGATCCCGGTATCGGAAGGTAAGTGGCGAATATCAGGCGCACTCATCACAAAATGCGTCTGTTGATAATTCAAATTAGTCAAAGCGGTCGTCTCCGTCAGTCAAAGCTTTGCGGCGATTATACCTGAACCACAATAAAAGACGGATTTTTCGGCGTGAACGGTGTAAGTAAATACCATGTACTTTGTGAGACATTGCCGATTGTTTTTATGAGAAATCGAAGAGAAATTTCTGCGACGCATGTCAAATAGGCTAAATAAATCATGTGATTAGTTTTATACAATAATCTGAAAATGAGTAAATACTGATGATAGTTTATTGTTTGTTTAACACAGAAGCGTAAAGTAGCACCCATAGAGCGAGGACGCTAACAGGAACGATGACTCAGGATGAGGGTCAGGAGCGCCAGGAGGCGAAGACAGAGGATTGTCAGGAAGACAAACGTCCGGAGACGTCACTAAAGGGAAATGGAATCAACACGGAATGTTCCGGCTAATGGAAAAACAGGGTGTGTTGGCGGCCTGCAAGGATTGTAAGACCCGTTAAGGGTTGTGAGTCAGGAAAAAAGGCGACAGAGTAATCTGTCGCCTTTTTTCTTTGCTTGCTTTCTGTTAGATTCCGCCGCAAATCTATACTAAATAAAACGGCTAAAAGACGAATTGATATGAAACCATCATCTTCAAACTCACGCAGCAAAGGTCATGCAAAAGCGCGTCGTAAAACCCGCGAAGAGCTGAATCAGGAAGCTCGTGATCGCAAGCGCCAAGAAAAAACGTCGTGGTCATGCACCAGGCAGCCGCGCAGCGGGCGGTAGCGCTACTTCGGGTAGCAAAGGCCAGAATGCACCGAAAGATCCACGTATTGGCAGTAAAACCCCTATTCCATTGGGCGTGACTGAAAAAGTCACCAAACAGCACAAACCGAAGAGTGAGAAACCTATGCTTTCACCGCAGGCGGAGTTGGAGTTACTGGAGACGGATGAGCGTCTGGATGCGCTGCTGGAACGTCTGGAAGCAGGCGAAACCCTGAGTGCCGAAGAACAATCCTGGGTAGATGCCAAGCTGGATCGTATTGATGAGCTGATGCAGAAACTCGGCCTCTCTTATGACGACGACGAAGAAGAGGAAGAAGACGAGAAGCAAGAAGACATGATGCGTCTACTGCGGGGCAACTAACGGATTGCCGCCGTGGGCCTTCCCGTTCTGCTGATAACCCTTCCGGTTATATGTTATCTGGTGTGGTTATTCGTTAAACTACAGCGGTTGTCGCGGCGACAAAAGTGGCTGCGCAACCGGCTGATGACCCGAAACGGGCATCCGTCGGTACGCCGTAGCCGCCAGAGACGCCATCGGAAGGAGTGAGCATGTCTGTACAGCAAATCGACTGGGACCTGGCCCTGATCCAGAAATATAACTATTCCGGGCCACGATACACCTCGTACCCGACCGCGCTGGAGTTTTCAGAAGACTTCGGCGAACAGGCGTTTTTACAAGCCGTGGCGCGCTACCCTGAGCGTCCCTTATCTCTCTACGTACATATCCCGTTCTGCCACAAACTTTGCTACTTCTGCGGTTGCAACAAGATTGTGACTCGTCAGCAGCACAAGGCCGACCAGTATCTGGACGTGCTTGAGCAAGAAATCGTTCATCGTGCACCGCTTTTTGCCGGGCGCAAGGTGAGCCAGCTGCACTGGGGCGGTGGAACGCCAACATACCTGAATAAAGCGCAAATCAGCCGCCTGATGAAGCTGTTGCGCGAAAACTTCCAGTTCAATGCCGATGCGGAAATCTCAATCGAAGTCGATCCGCGCGAAATCGAACTGGATGTACTGGATCATTTACGCGCGGAAGGCTTTAATCGCCTGAGCATGGGCGTGCAGGACTTCAACAAAGAAGTACAGCGTCTGGTTAACCGCGAGCAGGATGAAGAGTTCATCTTTGCGCTGCTTAACCATGCGCGTGAGATTGGCTTTACCTCCACCAACATTGACCTGATTTACGGCCTGCCGAAACAGACGCCGGAGAGTTTCGCCTTTACCCTGAAACGCGTGGCGGAGCTGAACCCTGATCGTCTGAGCGTCTTTAACTACGCGCATCTGCCAACTATTTTTGCCGCCCAGCGCAAAATCAAAGATGCTGACTTGCCGAGTCCGCAACAAAAACTCGATATTCTGCAGGAAACCATCGCCTTCCTGACACAATCGGGCTATCAGTTTATCGGTATGGATCACTTTGCTCGCCCGGATGACGAGCTGGCAGTGGCCCAGCGTGAAGGCGTGCTGCATCGTAACTTCCAGGGCTACACCACCCAGGGCGATACCGACCTGCTTGGGATGGGCGTTTCCGCCATCAGCATGATTGGCGACTGCTACGCGCAGAACCAGAAAGAGTTGAAGCAGTACTATCAGCAGGTGGATGAACAAGGTGATGCGTTGTGGCGTGGTATTGCGCTAACGCGCGATGACTGTATTCGCCGCGATGTGATTAAGTCGCTCATCTGCAACTTCTGTCTGGATTACGCCCCCATTGAGCAACAGTGGGATTTGCACTTCGCTGATTACTTTGCGGAAGATCTCAAGCTGCTGGCCCCATTAGCAAAAGACGGGCTGGTGGATGTGGATGAGAAGGGGATTCAGGTGACGGCGAAAGGTCGCTTGCTGATCCGCAACATTTGCATGTGCTTTGATACGTATCTGCGCCAGAAAGCGCGAATGCAGCAGTTCTCACGGGTGATTTAAATAGTGAATGGCGCTTCGTTTACAACGGTGATAAACGAAAGCGCCATCAATGTGCTGAGAACAAGGTTGCCTGGTGCGCTACGCTTATCAGGTCTACAAAATCTGTTTTTGTAGGCCGGAGAAGGCGTTCACGCCGCATCCGGCATGAACAAAGAGCACTTCATCAGCAATCTGAAACTCAGCTAAACAGCCCAATCATTGCGGCACACAGCACGGCAGCAACGGCAGTTTGCGGCGTGTGGCTGTTAACTGCGCCACTTGATAGCAGATTAATTATTGATTCCAGCATAATGACACTCCCCCCGTTTTTCGGGCATGATCATACTGAACTTACCGGAACAGTAAAGCGCAAAATAACAGCAAGTTGCGCTCAATAATCAATCTTTACATGGCGAGCCTGAATCACTCCATCCCCAGCTCTTTTAACTTACGCGTCAGGGTGTTACGCCCCCAGCCAAGTAAGCGTGCTGCTTCCTGTTTATGCCCCTGCGTATGTCGCAACGCGGTAGTCAGTAACGTCCGCTCCAGCTCTGGTTGCGCTTCAGACAGCAAGTTTTGATGACCGGAACGTAGCGCCCGATCTGCCCACTGTGCTAACAGCGTTGCCCAACTGTCCGGCTGCATTTGTGAAGTGCTTTCCGGTACGGTTGATTCAAACAGTTCGCCAGGCAAATCCTGAATCAACACTTCCTGTCCGGCAGCCATTACCGTTAGCCAGCGGCAGGTGTTTTCCAGCTGGCGCACGTTGCCTGGCCACGCCAGACGCGTCAGAGCGGCTTCAGTTTCCGGATGCAGCAACTTTGCTTCTACGCCCAGCTCGCGAGCGGCAACTTGTAAAAAATGGCGTGCCAGACGGGGAATATCTTCCCGACGCTCACGCAGCGGCGGCAGATGAACACGGATAACGTTCAGGCGGTGGAACAAATCCTCACGGAACTTGCCTTCCTGCACCCGCTGTTCGAGATTCTGGTGAGTGGCAGCGATAATCCGCACATCCACTTTCACCGGCGCATAGCCGCCAACGCGATAAAACTGACCGTCTGCCAGCACGCGCAGCAAACGCGTCTGCACATCCAGTGGCATATCGCCAATTTCATCGAGAAATAACGTGCCGCCATCGGCCTGTTCAAAACGCCCCTGACGAATGGTATTCGCGCCGGTAAACGCGCCTTTCTCGTGACCGAACAGTTCTGATTCGATCAAATCCTTCGGGATAGCAGCCATATTGAGCGCGATAAACGGCGCTTTGGCTCGCGGGCTGTGGCGATGCAGGGCATGAGCAACCAGTTCTTTACCAGTGCCGGATTCGCCGTTGATCAGCACGCTAATGGAAGAGCGCGAAAGCCGACCGATAATACGGAACACGTCCTGCATGGCTGGCGCTTCGCCGATGATATCGGTCGTTGGGCCGTTAAGCTGAACATTACGCGGCTGCTGCTGTTCCTGGTAATGACTGATGGCGCGCTCAACCAGCGCCACGGCTTCGTCGATATCAAACGGTTTAGGCAGATAATCAAACGCCCCTTGTTGATAGGCGCTGACGGCAGCATCCAGATCGGAATGTGCGGTCATAATGATGACCGGAAGCATCGGATGGCGCTGTTTAATCTGCTTGAGCAGCGCCAGCCCGTCCATTCCCGGCATACGGATATCTGAAAGCAGCACATCCGGCGTTTTGCTCGCCAGCGCCTCCAGTACCTCCGCACCGTTCTCAAACGTCGTACAGGTTAAACCTGCCCCAGCGAGCGCACGTTCAAGCACCCAACGGATGGAACTATCGTCATCGACTACCCAGACTATCCCTCGTTGCATAAACGTCACCTTTATTTCCTGATAGGCAGGTAAACCGAGAACTCGGTATGACCTGGCCAACTGGTAAATTCAATTTTGCCTGAATGCTGATCAATCAAATTACGGGCGATGGATAAGCCAAGCCCGGTGCCACCTTCGCGGCCGCTGACCATCGGGTAAAACAGCGTATCCTGCAAATGAGGCGGAATGCCTGGCCCGTTATCTTCCACATCAATCCGCGCCGCCAGCCGATATCGTTCGCCGTGTAAGGTCAGTTGAAACGCGGTGCGGGTACGCAGAATGATTTCACCACCTTCCGGCCCCAGCGCCTGTAGCGCATTGCGCACAATATTCAGCAGCACTTGCTCAATTTGATCCGGGTCGTGCGCCAGTTCCGGCAGGCTGGGGTCGTAATCACGAATCAACCGCACGTTGTCCGGCAGTTCCATCGACACCAGCGTCACCACGCGTTCAGCCACTTTGTGAATACTTTCGGTGACACGCGTACCGGGCAGCTGCGGCCCCAACAGACGGTCGACCAAATTTCGCAGCCGGTCCGCCTGTTCGATAATCACTTTGGTATATTCCAGCAGCGACGGGTCAGGTAACGCTTTGCTGAGCAGCTGCGCCGCGCCACGTAAACCGCCAAGCGGATTTTTAATCTCATGCGCCAGGCCGCGCACTAAATCACGGGCGGCAACCTGTTGAGCATGTTGTAGCTGTTCCTGACTTAAGCGGCGCTGGTTATCCATCGGCGCCATCTCCAGCAGGATCATGCCGTCCGGCATACGCTGAGCCGTCACAGAAAGAATATGCGAGCGACCGTCGATGACCAGCGTCACTTCGTTATCGGTAAAACCTTGCCCCGCCTCCAGACTTTCTTGCATCAGCTCGATATTTAATGAGAAGTAGCTCAATAGTTCCGGTAACGGTGTACCAAACAATTTGCGGGAGCTTTGGGCGAGCAGTTGTTGCGCGGCGGGGTTGGCGTAATGGATCGCCAGATTGTCATCAATTAACAAAATACTGTTAATCAGCGAGTTGAGGATCTGCCCAGCATCGGGCTGCGTGCCTGTTGCCATAAAGCAGTCTCCTGAACAGGTTGCACCATTTTAGTGCATTATAGCTTTTTACGGATAAAAAGCGCGAAGCATCTGAGAATTGACGGAGAAAAAAGCCCATGCAGAGATGGGCTGAAAGTTTCCACGGCAACTAAATCCCGGCGTTGTTGCGCCGGGTAGTACAACTTCAACTATTAGACGCTGTAGTACAGCTCAAACTCTACCGGATGCGGAGTCATACGCACGCGGTCATCTTCTTCGCGACGCAGAGCGATGTACGCATCGATCGCTTCATCCGTGAACACGCCACCGGCTTTCAGGAACTCGCGGTCCAGATCCAGTTCGTTCAGTGCTTCTTCCAGAGAGCCTGCAACTTGTGGGATCTCTTTCGCTTCTTCTGGCGGCAGGTCATACAGGTTTTTGTCCATGGCTTCGCCCGGATGGATCTTGTTCTTGATACCATCAAGACCGGCCATCAGCAGGGCAGCAAAGCACAGGTACGGGTTAGCCGCCGGGTCCGGGAAACGTACTTCGATACGACGTGCTTTCGGAGAAGAAACCACCGGAATACGGATAGACGCAGAACGGTTACGCGCAGAGTAAGCCAGCATTACCGGTGCTTCGTAGCCCGGGACCAGACGCTTATAAGAGTTGGTGGTCGGGTTTGCCAGGGCGTTAATCGCTTTAGCGTGTTTGATTACGCCGCCAATGTAGTACAGCGCCTGCTCAGACAGACCTGCGTATTTGTCGCCTGCGAACAGGTTAACGCCGTTTTTAGACAGCGACATGTGGCAGTGCATACCGGAGCCGTTATCACCGAACNGTCGGTTTTGGCATAAAGGTCGCGGTTTTGCCGAAGCGGTGCGCTACGTTGTGCACAACATATTTGTAGATCTGAATTTCGTCAGCTTTTTTGGTCATGGTATTGAAGCGGGTAGCCACTTCGTTCTGACCCGCAGTCGCTACTTCGTGGTGATGGGCTTCAACCACCAGACCCATCTGTTCCATCACCAGACACATTTCAGAACGGATATCCTGAGCAGAATCTACCGGAGGCACCGGGAAGTAACCGCCTTTCACTGCCGGACGGTGACCTTTGTTACCACCTTCGTATTGGGTGGAGGAGTTCCATGCGCCTTCGATATCGTCGATAGCAACGTGAGAACCGGAGATAGATGATCCGAAACGGATGTCATCGAACAGGAAGAATTCAGGTTCTGGCCCGAACAGTACGGTGTCGGCAATGCCAGTGGAACGCAGGTAATCTTCGGCGCGCTTCGCAATAGAGCGCGGGTCACGGTCATAGCCTTGCAGGGTGCCAGGTTCAAGGATGTCGCAACGGATAATCAGGGTGGAGTCGGCGAAGAACGGGTCAATCACTGCAGTGGATGCGTCTGGCATCAGCACCATGTCGGATTCGTTAATGCCTTTCCAGCCGCCAATCGAGGAGCCGTCAAACATTTTGCCTTCTTCGAAGAATTCAGCATTCACCTGATGAGCAGGGATAGTGACGTGCTGTTCTTTACCTTTGGTATCGGTGAAGCGCAAATCAACAAACTTCACTTCGTGCTCGTTCAGCATCGTCAGTACGTGTTCAGCGGACATACTTTAACTCTCCTGGATTGGTCATTGTCGTCGTGGTAACGAAATCTGCAATTATTTTGGCCGTGTCGCCGTAAAAAAGATAAAGCGAAAACTGTGCCAACTTTTAAATTGCCCCTAAAAGGCGTTATCATGCTTAACATCGTGCAAAAGGGCTGCACCATGATGTGAATGTTGCACCAATATAGTGCTTCAATGGAAACATTAAGCACCATGTTGGTGCAATGACCTTTGGATAACCCTTTTTATGCTCCGTGAAAGCGATCACAAAGGGACTCTGCAATACTTGTTTGCGGAGGATGTTTGTGATCCTGTTTTGTAGTGCGATTAATCCGTGTACAATAACGCGCTATTTCTAATGCCTGAGGCAAAGTTGTGATCGAAAAAATTGCGTAATATCGCCATCATCGCGCACGTCGACCATGGTAAAACCACCCTGGTAGACAAGCTGCTCCAACAATCCGGTACGTTCGACTCTCGTGCCGAAACCCAAGAGCGCGTGATGGACTCCAACGATTTGGAGAAAGAGCGTGGGATTACCATCCTCGCGAAAAACACCGCTATCAAATGGAATGATTACCGTATCAATATCGTTGATACCCCGGGGCACGCCGACTTCGGTGGTGAAGTTGAACGTGTAATGTCCATGGTAGACTCAGTGCTGCTGGTGGTTGACGCATTTGACGGCCCGATGCCGCAAACGCGCTTCGTAACCAAAAAAGCGTTTGCTTACGGCCTGAAGCCGATTGTTGTTATCAACAAAGTTGACCGCCCTGGCGCGCGTCCTGACTGGGTTGTGGATCAGGTATTCGACCTGTTCGTAAACCTCGACGCGACCGACGAGCAGCTGGACTTCCCGATCGTTTACGCTTCTGCGCTGAACGGTATCGCGGGTCTGGACCACGAAGATATGGCGGAAGACATGACCCCGCTGTATCAGGCGATTATTGACCACGTTCCTGCGCCGGACGTTGACCTTGACGGTCCGTTCCAGATGCAGATTTCTCAGCTCGATTACAACAGCTATGTTGGTGTTATCGGCATTGGCCGCATCAAGCGCGGTAAAGTGAAGCCGAACCAGCAAGTTACTATCATCGATAGCGAAGGCAAAACCCGCAACGCGAAAGTCGGTAAAGTGCTGGGCCACCTCGGTCTGGAACGTATCGAAACCGATCTGGCGGAAGCTGGCGATATCGTGGCGATCACGGGCCTGGGCGAACTGAACATTTCTGACACCGTTTGCGACACGCAAAACGTTGAAGCGCTGCCGGCACTCTCCGTTGATGAGCCGACCGTTTCTATGTTCTTCTGCGTTAACACCTCGCCGTTCTGCGGTAAAGAAGGTAAGTTCGTAACGTCTCGTCAGATCCTGGACCGTCTGAACAAAGAACTGGTACACAACGTTGCGCTGCGCGTAGAAGAAACCGAAGACGCCGATGCGTTCCGCGTTTCTGGTCGTGGCGAACTGCACCTGTCTGTTCTGATCGAAAACATGCGTCGTGAAGGTTTCGAACTGGCGGTATCCCGTCCGAAAGTTATCTTCCGTGAAATCGACGGTCGTAAACAAGAGCCGTATGAAAACGTGACTCTGGACGTTGAAGAACAGCATCAGGGTTCTGTGATGCAGGCGCTGGGCGAACGTAAAGGCGACCTGAAAAACATGAATCCAGACGGTAAAGGCCGCGTACGTCTCGACTACGTGATCCCAAGCCGTGGTCTGATCGGCTTCCGTTCTGAGTTCATGACCATGACTTCCGGTACAGGTCTGCTGTACTCCACCTTCAGCCACTACGACGACGTTCGTCCGGGTGAAGTAGGTCAGCGTCAGAACGGCGTACTGATCTCTAACGGTCAGGGTAAAGCGGTAGCGTTCGCGCTGTTCGGTCTGCAGGATCGCGGTAAGCTGTTCCTCGGTCACGGTGCAGAAGTTTACGAAGGTCAGATTATCGGTATTCACAGCCGCTCTAACGACCTGACTGTAAACTGCCTGACCGGTAAGAAACTGACCAACATGCGTGCTTCCGGTACTGACGAAGCCGTTGTTCTGGTTCCGCCTATCCGCATGACTCTGGAACAAGCTCTGGAGTTCATCGATGATGACGAACTGGTAGAAGTGACTCCGACCTCTATCCGTATTCGTAAACGTCACCTGACGGAAAACGATCGTCGTCGCGCTAACCGCGCACCGAAAGACGATTAATTTCGTTTTTTAGTCATAAAAAACCTGCCAGCGATGGCAGGTTTTTTTTTGCCTGTCGTGAGCGCTCACCAATGCGAGTATCTCCCTTATAAGTTTGTGGTTACGTCAATAGAGAGCTTTGTCACAATTATCTGCAAAGTCATACGCCGTTAATTGCTTTCTTTTTTGGCGTAAGCGTAAGATGCCTCATCTGGTTTAAACCAAAAGGATTAAACAATGACGGGAAATCAATCCACCGTAGAAAATGCAAAAGAGAAACTGGATCGGTGGTTAAAAGATGGCATCACTACGCCGGGTGGAAAACTCCCTTCAGAAAGAGAGCTGGGAGAGTTGCTGGGCATTAAACGTATGACGCTGCGCCAGGCGTTGCTGAACCTCGAGGCAGAATCCAAAATCTTCCGTAAGGATCGTAAAGGGTGGTTCGTGACTCAGCCGAGATTTAATTACAGCCCGGAGCTGTCGGCGAGCTTTCAGCGGGCCGCAATTGAGCAAGGGCGGGAACCTTCCTGGGGGTTTACCGAGAAAAGCCGTACCAGCGACATTCCCCAGACGCTTGCGCCACTGATTGCAGTGACGCCATCAACCGAACTCTATCGTATTACCGGCTGGGGGGCGCTGGAAGGACATAAAGTTTTCTATCACGAAACATATATTAATCCTGAAGTTGCCCCAGGTTTTATTGAACAACTTGAAAACCACTCATTTTCTTCAGTCTGGGAAAAGTGCTACCAAAAAGAGACGGTAGTAAAAAAATTGATTTTCAAACCCGTCAGAATGCCGGGCGATATCAGCAAGTATCTTGGCGGTTCTGCGGGTATGCCTGCGATCTTAATTGAAAAGCATCGCGCCGACCAGCAAGGCAATATTGTCCAGATAGATATTGAATATTGGCGATTTGAGGCCGTAGACCTCATCATTAATCTGTAGGTGTTTTATGGTGACAACAAATAACGCAAGAAAGATTCTACAACGTGTCGATACTCTTCCTCTTTATTTACATGCTTATGCCTTTCATTTAAATATGCGGCTGGAAAGAGTATTGCCTGCTGATTTACTTGATATCGCGAGTGAAAATAATCTGCGGGGCGTCAAAATTCATGTTCTGGATGGAGAGCGTTTTTCTCTTGGCAATATGGACGATAAAGAACTCACTGCCTTTGGTGATAAAGCCCGCCGTCTGAACCTTGATATTCATATTGAAACCAGCGCCTCAGATAAGGCATCTATTGACGAAGCCGTCGCCATCGCGTTGAAAACTGGGGCATCCTCCGTACGTTTTTATCCACGTTATGAAGGTAATTTGCGCGACGTATTATCGATCATCGCTAACGACATTGCCTATGTACGGGAAACGTATCAGGACAGCGGCCTGACTTTTACGATCGAGCAGCATGAAGATTTAAAAAGCCATGAGCTGGTGTCGCTGGTCAAAGAAAGTGAGATGGAGTCTCTTTCCTTACTGTTTGATTTTGCGAACATGATCAATGCAAATGAGCATCCCATCGACGCTTTAAAAACGATGGCGCCGCATATTACCCAGGTGCATATCAAAGATGCATTGATTGTTAAAGAACAGGGTGGTCTGGGCCATAAAGCCTGTATTTCAGGTCAGGGAGATATGCCCTTCAAAGCGTTATTAACGCACCTTATCTGCCTGGGCGATGATGAGCCGCAGGTGACGGCATATGGCCTGGAAGAAGAGGTTGATTATTATGCTCCGGCGTTCCGCTTTGAAGACGAAGATGATAATCCGTGGATCCCTTATCGCCAGATGAGTGAAACACCACTACCAGAAAATCATTTACTGGATGCGCGGTTACGTAAAGAAAAAGAAGATGCGATTAATCAGATAAATCATGTGCGTAACGTACTACAACAAATAAAACAAGAGGCAAGCCATCTTCTGAACCACTAATAAGTTTTAACGCATACGCAGTTAATAAAACCATTCCATAAGAATGGTCGATATCTTATTGCCTTTAAAACAGTGATTTTAAAAATCGCTTAGGGGATGTTATGCTCACGAAAAAGAAATGGGCGTTATTTAGTCTATTAACACTGTGTGGCGGTACAATTTATAAATTACCGTCGCTGAAAGATGCGTTTTATATCCCGATGCAGGAATATTTCCATTTGACTAATGGTCAAATTGGTAATGCTATGTCGGTAAACTCATTTGTCACCACAGTGGGCTTTTTTCTGTCTATTTATTTTGCCGATAAACTACCGCGCAGATACACCATGTCATTCTCCCTCATTGCGACGGGATTACTGGGTGTTTATTTGACGACAATGCCGGGGTATTGGGGCATCCTCTTTGTCTGGGCGCTATTTGGCGTTACCTGCGACATGATGAACTGGCCTGTCTTGCTCAAGTCGGTAAGTCGATTGGGCAATAGCGAACAACAAGGTCGTTTGTTTGGCTTCTTCGAAACAGGGCGTGGCATTGTCGATACTGTGGTGGCATTTTCTGCGTTGGCAGTATTTACCTGGTTTGGCAGTGGCTTATTGGGCTTTAAAGCGGGTATCTGGTTCTATTCCCTTATTGTGATTGCCGTAGGCATTATTATTTTCTTTGTCCTGAATGACAAAGAAGAGGCACCGTCCGTTGAGGTGAAAAAAGAAGACGGAGCATCGCAAAACACCAGTATGACCTCGGTGCTGAAAGACAAAACTATCTGGCTTATCGCTTTCAACGTCTTCTTCGTTTACGCGGTTTACTGTGGCCTGACATTCTTCATTCCATTCCTGAAAAACATCTATCTATTGCCCGTTGCGCTGGTGGGGGCTTACGGCATCATTAACCAATACTGTCTGAAAATGATTGGTGGACCGATTGGTGGCATGATTTCAGATAAGATCCTGAAATCGCCGAGTAAATATCTATGCTACACCTTTATCATCAGTACCGCTGCGCTCGTACTGTTGATTATGCTGCCGCACGAAAGTATGCCGGTCTATTTAGGGATGGCATGTACGCTGGGCTTTGGCGCGATAGTCTTTACACAGCGAGCCGTATTTTTTGCACCTATCGGCGAAGCAAAAATTGCTGAAAATAAAACAGGCGCGGCGATGGCGTTGGGTAGCTTTATTGGTTACGCCCCGGCGATGTTCTGCTTCAGTCTGTATGGCTACATTCTGGATTTAAATCCGGGGATTATTGGCTACAAAATCGTGTTTGGCATTATGGCCTGCTTCGCATTCTGTGGTGCGGTGGTTTCCGTAATGCTGGTTAAGCGAATTAGCCAACGTAAGAAAGAGATGCTGGCGGCTGAAGCTTAATTAATGGCCGGATGTGCTTAATCCGGCCAACGAAAACCGTATCAACCGTAGGCCGCATCCGGCAAAATAAAATCCGCTGAATCCCCAGCGGATTTTTCGAAGTTTCAATTTCAGGATACTTCTTGCTCGGCAACCACCAGTTCAACATTCTCTTCACTTAACAACTGGCAGAAAGAATTGGGAGGCGGGGCATCAGTAAAAAAAGCCCTGACATTCCGCGCATTGCCAATTGAAACCGCAGCCGAAGCGGCAAACTTAGTATGGTCTGCCACTAGCAATGTATTCCTCGCATGTTTAATCATCGTTCTCGCGACTAACGCTTCATTGACATCAAATTCCAGCAGGGTGCCGTCATGTTCAATGGCACCTATACTGGTGATTAAATAATCTGCGCGAAAACCTTCAATAAAATCCACGGCTCCTGGGCCGATAATCCCACCGTTATGGGCGCGTAAAGTGCCTCCCGGCACCATCACTTCAATATCCTGATTCTTATAAAGAATCTGTGCCACACGCAGGCTGTTAGTGATAATGCGTAAATCACGACGGTTGAGTAATGCCCTGGCAACGGCTTCTACGGTTGTACCGATGGTGATAAAGACGGTACAGCGTTCGGGAAGGTAATCGGCGACAGCCTCAGCGATCGCCCGTTTCTCGGCGGTGAGCGAAAGTTCCCGTTGCTCAAAAGCGGTATTCATGACGCTGGAGACGCGCCCGGCCCCTCCATGATGACGGGTGATCAACCCCTGCTCACTGAGTTTTCGGATATCCCGGCGCACGGTTTGCGTTGAAACATCCAGCAGTTGTGCCAGTTCTTCAATATTCATATAACCGCGTTCTGCGATTAGATGAACGAGTTGGTCATGGCGTGGATTACCTGTCACTTCGATGATACTCATGAATACTCCCTTGCCCCTCCTCGGTAGATGTTTACCATTTTACGCATAAAGTGACAAAAATGATTCGGTTTGCTCACGATTAGGAATGCCAGCCCGACCGCCAGGCTGGGTACATTTCATCGCAGCAACCGCACTGGCAAAACGAATAGCCTCTTTTGTTGGCATTTTTTCTGCCAACGCTACCGCGAGTGCACCGTGAAAAACATCGCCTGCTCCAGTGGTATCAACCACATTGACAGAAAATGCCTCCTGTTGACACAAATGATCATCTTCAATCCACAACGAACCTTCAGAACCCAGCGTGACATACACTTTACCTGCTGTTTGTGTCGTTGCCTGGTACAAGCTTTCTTCAGGTGACTGAAGGCCAGTCATACGTTTCAGCCCTGGCGTAGAGAACACAGCATGATCGGCAAGCGCGACAAGTGGAGAAATATCCTGCGGTGTCATATCGGCGTCTAAAAGCGTTGTCACCCCCGCAAGGCGCGCTAGCGAGAATGCTTTTTCAGTACCGCTATGCCAGCGAACATCGGCCAGAATCAGATCATAACGAGAGAAATCGATCGCTTCTAACCATTCGGCATCAGTACCGAGATCGGGACTTGGATAATTAACGATAATCCGTTCGCCATGCTGATCAACGAGGATCGCTGATTGCGACGAACGGGCGTTAGGATATCGGCGGCAAAATGCGGTATTGACGCCCCAACCCTCAAGTTCTGCAAGTAAGGTATTTCCACAACTGTCATCGCCGACGCGACCGATGAAATCAACCTCCACGCCAAGTTTTGCGATTGCAACAGCGGCTGTTGCTGCCGGGCCGCCACCAATCTCAAGATAATGATTTGCCTGATATTTCCCGCCGCTCTCCGGCAGAGTGGGCAAAGAATAAATCCTGTCCTGAACTGTGATACCCACGCATGCAATTCTGGTCATATTTGTCTTGTCCTGTTTAATTTTGTCGTCTTTGGTCAATTTAAATGACACAAATGATCAAATTAGTGATGTGTGTCGTGTTTTTGAACATAAATTACAAATATGCTCAAAAACAGACGAAAACGAATTTTCAATTGTCATTATTTTGTCAATGTCAGACAGGAGAGCATTCATGGCAACCATTGCATTTCTCGGGCTGGGGCAGATGGGTAGCCCAATGGCTAACAATCTATTGCAAAAAGGGCATTCATTGCAGGTATTTGATGTCAATGCACAGGCCGTCGATGCGCTAGTTACGCAGGGGGCCACTGCGGCACAAACCCCAGCGGAAGCGGCAGCAGGCGCTGAATTTATCATCACTATGCTTCCCAATGGTGACATTGTTCGACAGGTTCTGTTGGGGGAAAAAGGCGTCTGTGAGGCTGTTTCATCTGACGCGTTATTGATGGATATGTCGACTATTCATCCCTTACAGACCGATGCATTAATACGGGAGTTACAAGAAAAAGGCATCAGTATGATGGACGCTCCCGTGGGCAGAACGTCCGTGAATGCGATTGATGGCACATTGCTGATTTTAGCGGGTGGCACTGATGAGCAGATTGCACGTGCACGCCCGATTCTCATGTGCATGGGTAATGAGCTGGTCGAGGCTGGCGGCCCAGGAATGGGGATCCGCGTGAAGCTAATTAACAACTATATGAGCATTGCGCTTAATGCGCTGTCCTCCGAGGCCGCTGTGTTATGTGAGTCACTGGGATTAAATCTTGATGTCGCAATTAAGGTGATGAGTGGTACGGCAGCAGGGAAAGGACATTTTACGACCACCTGGCCTGGCAAAGTGCTGAAAGGCGATCTTTCTCCCGCCTTCATGGTGGACCTGGCATTGAAAGATCTGCGTATTGCAGTTGACGTCGCTCGGGAAACGGGGGCGCCGCTCAATATGGGGATTGCAGCAGAAAGTTATTACGCCGCAGCAAGCCAAGACGGCAAAGGGCGGCAGGACTGGAGCGCCCTGCTAAATCAGGTTCGCCAGCAGGCTGGTCTTTAATTTTATCTATTAACAGGAGTTTCTATGTCATCCCACTTCACCCCATACACGCTGAAAGATATCTCCCGCCCAGGTGGTGGATTCGCCATGTTAGCTGTCGATCAGCGTGAAGCCATGCGCCTGATGTTTGCGGCAGCAGGGCAGCCAAAACCCATCGCCGACAGTGTACTCACCGATTTTAAAGTTGCCGCGACCCGAATCCTTTCTCCTTATGCTTCTGCCGTTCTGGCGGATAAACAATTTTGTCTTGAGCAAATAGTCGAGCAGGGCGCTGTTGCTAATTCTTGCGGCCTGATTGTCGCTGCCGATCTTTTTTATCCCAGGTAATGGCATCCCGGTTGATAGCGTTGAAATAGATATGTCCGTCGACCCGCATAAAGCCCGTGAAATGGGGGCTAAGGCAATGAAATTACTTGTACTCTGGCGTGAAGATGAACCCGCAGAGGAACGTCTGGCAATGGTTGATAAATTTGTTCGTCGCTGCCGTAGTGCCGGGCTGGTTAGCATTATTGAACCTGTGGTGCGTCCACCTCGTCGCGGTTGGGACTTTGATCGTGAAAGCGCCATTGTTGCCGCCGCCGCAGAGCTTGGTGGAACAGAGGCTGATCTTTACAAAGCCGAAATGCCATTAGGGGGCAAAGGCGATGAAAAAACCTTACTTGCCGCCTGTCAGAAACTTAACGATCAGATGAAGATGCCGTGGGTAATTCTTTCTTCTGGCGTTGATGCCGATATTTTTGGCCGCGCAGTCAGTATTGCCATGAAAGGTGGTGCGTCGGGCTTCCTGGCTGGACGAGCGGTTTGGGCGTCGGTTGTTGGTGCACAAGATCCACAAACTATGCTGCGCGATGTCTCCGTTCCACGCTTGCAACGGCTGGCTGAAATTGTCGATGAAGGTATCGCGCAACGCTAATCCCTATGGATAACGATTCTGGAGAATAACAATGGATAAAATTACCCAGGTTTTATTTTCAGATATTGGGAAAGTCACCACTCAATATGTTGAAGTACCACACCAGGAACTTAAACCGCACGAAGTACGGATTGCGCCCGTGTTCTACGGGATATGCGGTTCGGATCTGCATGTTCTGAAGGGCGGTCATCCGTTTGCCAAACCGCCTGTCGTCCCCGGTCATGAAATTGCAGCGTGCGTTACGGAAATTGGCAGCGATGTTAAAAATGTACAGCCGGGCGATCATGTTGTGGTCGATCCCATCATGGCTTGCATGGAATGCCGAGCCTGCAAAGCAGGACGTTTTAATCTTTGTGAACCACCGCAGGTTGCTGGTTTCGCGCGCCGGGCTTTGCTCGCTCACAGCACATTGTTCCTGCGCGTAATTGCCATGTTGCACCAGCCTCTTTACCGCTAAAAGTGTTGGCCTTTGCCGAACCGGCGGCTTGTGCTCGCCATTGTGTTAACCGGATGCCGAAGGCTTCTCTGGAAAGCGTACTGGTTATTGGCGCCGGAACGATTGGCTTATCCATCGTGCAGGCAGTGCGCATTATGGGAGCAGGGAAGATCACCGTGATTGAACCTGACGCTGCCAAACGCGCCCTGGCGTTAAAGCTGGGCGCAGCAGAAGTTTGGGCTCCAGGGGAACTGGCCGCAGATGTGCGATTTACGGGGGCGATTGATGTTGTTGCAGCGCAGGCCACGCTTAATGATGCCTGTACCCGTGTGTATGCCGGAGGCACCGTCGTGTGCATGGGCGTACCGAGTGGGCCGCGTGAAATACCGCTACCGATGATGCAACGTTTCGAGCGTGACTTGCTCAACTCTGGCATGTACATCCCTGAAGATTTCGATGCCGTTATCGAATGGCTGGCGGATGGGCGGTTTGATACCAGTGAACTGGTTACCGATTTATTTGCCATTGAGGATGCAGCGGCAGCGTTCGAACGTGCGCAGCAAAATGATTCCATAAAAGTCATGCTGCAATTTGCGCCGGAATGATTTTCTAAATCTCTGTCTGGCGCTGCGCCACGCTAGCGCCACCCTACAACAATTAAAAAGGACACTGCGATGAGTCAAATCACCAGTCCTGCAACTTATTCAATTAGTCGGCCACAGGACGTAATTGATATTGTTAATAAGAACTCTGCAATCAACACCAGCATCGGCGTTATTTTTATCGCTTTAGGCGGCATATTGATTGATGCCTACCAGGCGGCGATGGTGGGGTTTGGTAATAAATACATTGCCGCTCAATTTGGCATTTCGCCGGGCCTTGCCGCAACCGTTAATGCGTCAGTATTAATCGCCGCGTTAATTGGCGGTTTATTAGCGAACCGAGTAATAAACCGCTTTGGGCAAAAGCGGGCATTTATTATTGGCATGGGGCTGTGCACCATCGGGGCTGCTGCGGTAGCTATTGCGCCCAGTATCTGGTGGGTGCTGGTGTGCCGCGTCATCATGGGCTTTGGCTTAGGCATCGACTTCCCTTTGGCAACCAATGCCGTGGCAGAGCTTCGTGGTTCAACGTCGAAGAAAACCGGAACGTCGGTCAACCTCTGGCAAATGGCCTGGTATGTTTCGACAACCGTTGTTTATTTGGTGCTTTTGCCACTGCTTCTGTCGGGTATCGCTGAAGAACAGTTGTGGCGTTACGGAATATTCATCGGAGCTATTTTCGCAGTCATCTTCATGATTTTGCGTTACTTCTTTATTGGTGAATCCGCAATGTGGGCCGCACGCGTCGGGCGTTACCAGGAAGCCTGCGACATTCTGGGAAAACGTTATGGTGTTCAGGCTCGCGTTGCGGCACCGGGTACAGCAGAAGCCAGATCTTCGCAAAAAGCAGAGAGTAAATACAGTGGTGGATATGGCATCTTATTTAATGATCGTTACCGCAAACGCACCATTCTTGGCTGTGTCGTGGCAACCATGCAGGCGTGGCAATATAACGCCGTAGGTGTTTATCTTCCTCTTACGTTGGCGGGAATAATAAGTGGCGGGCTTACTGGTGCGTTGACGGGGTCTGCCGTCGTGAATGCCCTTTGTGGGGTGACTGGCGGGATGATCGGCTCGTTTATTCTCCAACGACTGGGTACTCGCCGACAATCGATGTATGGATTTGCCGTTGTGACCTTAGCATTACTGTCGTTAGGTGCGCTGGCAACGACTAACCCCTGGCTGTCTTTAGGGTTATTGGGATCAATTATTTTCTTCCATTCAGCGGGTCCTGGTGGGCTGGGTATGACCATTGCCACACTCTCTTATCCTCCTGCTATTCGCCCTACAGGGGTCGGATTTGCCCGCGCGATTATGCGCACCGGTGCGATTGCCGGGCTTATTTTCTGGCCGATGCTGTGGGGTGCGTTGAAAACTGAAGCGTTTTACTGGTTGGCAATTGTGCCATTCCTGGGATTCCTGACCTGCGTATTGATTAATTGGGAACCTTTGGGGGCGAATGTGGATGCCGAAGACGCGGAAGTTCTGGCGGAATTGAACAAATAAACATAACGCGTATCGACATCAGGCCGATGCGCGTATTTATCAGACTGCCCACTTTGTAGTGGGTTATTCCCCAATTTCTCGCCGACCAGGAGAGGAAAATGATGTCTGAAACGTTACCCACACCGCGAGAAGGACTTTCCGGTAAAGCCATGAGACGTGTCGTAATGGGCAGTTTCGCGGGCGCGTTGATGGAATGGTATGACTTCTTTATTTTTGGCACGGCAGCAGGGCTGGTATTTGCTCCGCTTTTTTTCCCGAACAGCGATCCTTTTATAGGTCTTATAGCCTCCTTTGCGACCTTTGGCGTTGGTTTTTTGACTCGTCCCTTAGGTGGCATCGTCTTTGGCCATTTTGGCGATAAAATTGGGCGAAAAATAACACTTATCTGGACACTGGCTATTGTCGGTTGCTCCACATTTTTGATTGGTTTTATTCCGACGTATCAGGAAATTGGGATCTGGGCACCGCTCATATTAATGGCGCTGCGTTTAATTCAGGGCTTTGGCCTTGGTGGCGAGTATGGCGGGGCGGCATTGATGACCATTGAATCTGCGCCCGAATCCCGGCGCGGTTTTTTAGGTTCGCTTCCACAAACGGCTGCATCAGTGGGGATTATGCTGGCAACCGGTGTTTTTGCGCTCTGTAACCATTTACTGACCCAGGAACAGTTTCTCTCCTGGGGATGGCGTATTCCGTTCTGGCTTTCTGCGGTGATGTTGATCGTTGGATTATTTATCCGCCTGCATACTGAGGAGACACTGGATTTTCAAAAGCAAAAAACGACGAATAATAAAGAAAAGTCTGTTCCTCCGTTGATTGAATTATTCAAAAAACATCCGCGAAATATTTTATTGGCACTGGGCGCGAGGCTGGCGGAGAGTGTCTCTTCCAATATTATTAACGCCTTTGGTATTGTTTATATTTCCAGCCAATTAGCATTATCGCGAGATATTCCCCTGACGGGTATGTTGATTGCCTCGGCGATCGGTATTTTCAGTTGCCCATTGGTTGGATGGTTATCAGATCGTATAGGTCAAAAAATGTCTGTATTTATCAGGCGCGGGATTTTGTGTCCTGTTCGCGTTTCCTTTCTTCTTATTGCTGGATAGTAAAAGTACGCTCATCATCTGGTGCAGTATGATCCTCGGCTATAACTTAGGCCCGACGATGATGTTCGCCGTGCAGCCGACACTCTTCACCCGCATGTTCGGCACCAAAGTACGATATACCGGCCTTTCTTTTGCCTATCAATTTTCCGCGATTCTTGGCGGATTAAGCCCTCTTATCGCCTCAAGTTTGCTGGCGCTAGGGGGAGGAAAGCCGTGGTATGTCGCTCTGTTTTTATTTGCTGTCTCAGTTCTTTCTTTTGTTTGCGTCTGGCTGATTGAGCCGACTGATGAACAAGAAACCGCTTCTTACCGCTACATCAGGGAACAATCTCATGAAAACTGAACGGAAAAACGAACATCACCAGGCGCTACAGCTCGCATTTGACGCGCCCTGGCCTGGGCCAGTAGGAGAGTTAGTTACGCTGGAAAAAGGCAATATTCGCCTGCAGATTTATCCGCATGATGGTGCCAGGATAACCTCGTTACAGGCATTTGGTTCTGAAGTATTACGCCAATGGCAGCCGCAACGCAGAGCTTTTCAGTACGGCTGTTTTCCAATGGTGCCGTGGGCAGGGCGACTGGGGAATGCGACGCTGAATGCTGGTGGGCAATGTTATTCTTTACCCGCCAATAAACCACCGCATGCATTGCATGGTATGGCTTGTTACTCAACGTGGGAAATCATCGACAAAACAACAGATTCCCTGACTTTACGTATGCCCCTGGCTTCACCGTGGCCCTGGCAAGGGGAAGTGGTTCAGACTTTTTTGCTGGAGAATGATGCGCTGGTTTTGCAACTGGAAATCCATTCACATACCGATACATTCCCGGCCTCTGCAGGCTGGCATCCGTGGTTTGCGAAAAAGCTGACTCCGCAAAGTACAGAATCGTTGCAGGTGCTTTTTGATGCGGACTGGCAAGAAGAAGCGGGTGGTGATGAGCTGCCAACAGGAAATCGCATCTCTCCTCAAGCCGGTCCCTGGGATGACTGTTTTGGTTTTTATGACGGGGTGAAGGTTAAGTTACTGTGGCCTGGTAAACTCGCGATGACCATGACCTCTTCTGCAAACAGTCTGGTGGTATTTGATAGACAGCCCGATGCTATCTGTGTTAATCCGCTTACCCAGGCACCTAACGCAATAAATTTAACGCCAGAATTGGTGATGCCAGAGAAGCCGCTGGTCATCGAAACTCGTTGGCAATTTACACCTGAATCTTAACCATTCATCTATTGCGAAAAAGCCAGTGAAATTACTCTGCTTTTTCGCAATCAGCATCACAAGATTACCCTTATTGCCACATAGCCAAACCCATCCTTTCCCGCTACAGTTAATTTCTTGTGGCGAGAAAGGAGGCAAAAATGCTCTATATCTTTGATTTAGGTAATGTGATTGTCGATATCGACTTTAACCGTGTGCTGGGAACCTGGAGCGATTTAACGCGTATTCCGCTGGCATCGCTTAAGAAGAGTTTTCATATGGGGGAGGCGTTTCATCAGCATGAGCGCGGGGAAATTAGCGATGAAGCGTTCGCAGAGGCGATGTGCCATGAGATGGCTCTACCGCTAAGCTACGAGCAGTTTTCCCACGGCTGGCAGGCGGTGTTTGTCGCGCTGCGCCCGGAAGTGATCGCCATCATGCATAAACTGCGTGAGCAGGGGAATCGCGTGGTGGTGCTTTCCAATACCAACCGCCTGCATACTACCTTCTGGCCGGAGGAATACCCGGAAATCCGTGATGCTGCTGACCATATCTATCTTTCGCAAGATCTGGGCATGCGCAAACCTGAAGCGCGAATTTACCAGCATGTTTTGCAGGCAGAAGGTTTTTCACCCAGCGATACGGTCTTTTTCGACGATAACGCCGATAATATAGAAGGAGCAAATCAGCTAGGCATTACCAGTATTCTGGTGAAAGATAAAACCACCATCCCGGACTATTTCGCGAAGGTGTTATGCTAAAAACCATCCATGAAAAAGCCAGGCATCGTACCCGTCCGCTATGGGCCTGGCTGAAACTACTCTGGCAACGCATTAATGAGGACAACATGACCACCCTGGCAGGTAATCTTGCCTATGTGTCGTTGCTCTCATTAGTGCCGCTGGTTGCCGTTGTTTTTGCGCTTTTCGCCGCTTTTCCCATGTTTTCCGACGTCAGCATTCAGTTGCGTCACTTTATTTTTGCCAACTTTCTGCCTGCCACTGGCGACGTTATCCAGCAATATATTGAACAGTTTGTTGCCAATTCCAACAAGATGACCGCCGTCGGGGCATGTGCCTGATCGTCACGGCGTTATTGTTGATGTATTCCATTGATAGTGCATTGAATGCCATCTGGCGAAGTAAACGGGTACGGCCAAAAATTTACTCATTTGCTGTGTACTGGATGATCCTGACGTTAGGGCCGCTGCTGGCAGGGGCCAGTCTGGCGATCAGTTCCTATCTGCTTTCCCTGCGTTGGGCGAGCGATCTCAATACTGTCATCGACAATGTGCTGCGTATTTTTCCGCTGCTGTTGTCGTGGATCTCCTTTTGGTTGCTTTACAGCATCGTTCCCACCATCCGCGTACCGAATCGTGATGCTATTGTCGGCGCGTTTGTCGCCGCACTCCTGTTCGAAGCAGGAAAGAAAGGTTTCGCGCTTTATATCACCATGTTCCCGTCATATCAGCTCATTTACGGCGTGCTGGCGGTGATCCCCATTCTCTTTGTCTGGGTGTACTGGACATGGTGTATCGTCTTGCTTGGCGCGGAAATTACTGTCACTCTCGGGGAATACCGCAAACTAAAACAAGCAGCTGAACAAGAAGAAGACGACGAACCATGATTGCATTAATTCAACGCGTAACCCGTGCCAGCGTCACCGTGGAGGGAGAAGTGACGGGCGAAATTGGCGCGGGACTTTTGGTGTTATTGGGTGTCGAAAAGGATGACGACGAACAGAAAGCAAACCGTCTGTGCGAGCGTGTGCTCGGCTATCGTATCTTCAGCGATGCCGAAGGCAAGATGAACCTCAACGTGCAACAGGCGGGCGGTAGTGTGCTGGTAGTTTCCCAGTTTACCCTCGCCGCAGATACCGAACGGGGGATGCGCCCAAGTTTCTCCAAAGGTGCATCACCGGATCGCGCAGAGGCGTTATATGACTATTTCGTCGAACGCTGCCGTCAGCAGGAGATGAACACGCAAACAGGACGCTTCGCTGCGGATATGCAGGTATCGCTGGTCAATGATGGTCCCGTGACATTCTGGTTGCAGGTATGAGTCAGCTTCCAGGTGTGTCACGGGAAACAAGAGAGAGTATCGCTATGTATCACCTTCGGGTTCCACAAACAGAAGAAGAATTAGAGCGCTACTATCAGTTCCGCTGGGAGATGTTGCGTAAACCCCTGCATCAACCAAAAGGTTCGGAACGCGACGCCTGGGATGCGATGGCGCATCACCAGATGGTCGTCGACGAGCAGGGTAATCTGGTGGCAGTAGGGCGGCTGTATATTAATGCCGATAACGAAGCGTCCATTCGCTTTATGGCCGTTCATCCCGACGTGCAGGACAAAGGGCTGGGAACGCTGATGGCGATGACCCTGGAGTCGGTAGCGCGCCAGGAAGGCGTTAAGCGCGTGACCTGCAGCGCCCGTGAAGACGCGGTGGAGTTTTTTGCCAAGCTGGGGTTTGTTAATCAGGGGGAGATCACCACGCCAACCACCACGCCAATTCGCCATTTTTTGATGATTAAACCCGTCGCCACTCTGGATGACATTCTGCATCGCGGCGACTGGTGCGCGCAGTTGCAACAAGCGTGGTATGAACACATCCCGCTTAGTGAAAAAATGGGCGTGCGCATTCAGCAATATACCGGGCAAAAATTTATCACCACCATGCCGGAAACCGGCAATCAGAATCCGCATCATACGCTGTTTGCCGGGAGTTTATTCTCGCTGGCAACGCTCACCGGTTGGGGGCTAATCTGGTTGATGCTGCGCGAACGCCATCTCGGCGGAACGATTATTCTTGCCGATGCGCATATCCGCTACAGCAAGCCGATTAGCGGCAAACCCCATGCGGTAGCCGACCTTGGTGCCTTAAGCGGCGATCTTGACCGTCTGGCGCGCGGACGAAAAGCGCGCGTGCAGATGCAGGTCGAAATCTTTGGCGATGAGACGCCGGGTGCAGTGTTTGAAGGCACGTATATCGTTCTGCCCGCGAAGCCATTTGGCCCGTATGAAGAGGGCGGGAACGAAGAAGAGTAGGGTGGATATTTTACTTATCAATAAACGCTTCAGCCGGGAGATTAAAACGCTCGCTTAACGCCTTGATATGGCGAACGGTGAGCGCCCGGCGCCCATTAAGAATATTACTCACATTGGATTTAGAGCCAAGTTCTTGTGCCAAATCAGCTGCTTTAAGCCCATGTTGATCCATGAGCATCCTTAACAGACTTACGCCACAAGGGGTTGCCGCTAACCGCTGATTGAAATGCTGAAATTCTGGAGCGTTATTTTCATAGTCGCGTATCCGTGCGCAGAGTAATTCAAACAAAGGGTTTTCCAGATCGTCACGATCAACTAAAAATTCGATCAGTTTCAGCGCCTTATGGTATTCCTCTTGATCCGCTTTAGGGCCACATAAAGGGATGTCTTTCACTGCGTGGGTGAAGGTCTTAACCAGCATTTCAAAATTGGCCGAGTCTTCTGCTGGAGTGTGATGGGTTCTCATTTTTATGGCTCCGGTACCAGGTTGTGAGTCGGTCGTATTCATTGTGGGTAACAATATGTTTGATAAAACACTTTTGGAGCCTGAAATCTATATAGGTGATAAGTCGTAAATGATTGCCTGCAATATTAATAACCCACCATTTATCTCTGTATTTAAAATTATCCAGTGAGGGAATATATCTCTTCATCTCACCCGGATCGCTAAACGCTGTTTTCTCAAGAAGATTTAATAAATCAATAAGTGCATCTTCGTAAGGTGGAAAGCGTTTTATCGCCTCGTTAAAAGGCTTGTGGCTGATAACATGCAGGGTGTAATTCCATTGCGAGTTTTCAACCTGAAAACACTGTAAGGCAGACCTGTGATATTTTCAAGTTGAAAACAATTTTTATCTGGATCCGGAGTTACCTACCTGCTCTCCAGGCCACATCCCGTAGCGCCGTACGCGCTGTCTCGCTGAAAAAATCCGTGGTGATAAACTCTGCAATTCCTTTTTCCGGTGCCATTGTAAAACTCATTTTGCTGTATGAATGCACAGCTTTATACGCCCGTTTTTGCTGGATGGAAACAGGGAAATTCACGGGCGTGAAAAATCCGGAAAGCGCCTCGCAAAAACAAAACAATATGCAAAAATCCGCTTTCGTTAATTAACTTTCCGGCGTAATTTTCGCACATACATTAATGAGTAATATATATAAGGTGGTGGCAATGGCGATGAATACGGTTTTTCTTCATTTATCAGAAGAGGCAATTAAACGGCTGAATAAACTCAGGGGCTGGCGTAAGGTTTCGCGCTCTGCAATTTTACGCGAAGCGGTAGAGCAATATCTGGAGCGTCAGCAATTTCCGGTGCGTAAGGCAAAATGCGGCAGGCAAAGGGACGAGACAGTAGGTGTTGATGATCAGTGTAAGGAGCATAAGGAATGACAAAAATTTTTTTATTCTTGAATATAAAAAAACCAGATGCCCTTATTCTGGTATTAATACAAGGTTGTTTTACTTGAACTTATAATAACTGCAACTGTTACATCATATCTGGAAAACGCCTCGCAAAAATAAAAGTGATACGTAAATGCACTTTCTTTAAGCATTCGACAAAGGTACTTTTCTCTCCATAGATTCAAAAATGATATTGGCGAGATATTTATGAACTCTCTGGCAGGTATGGATATGGGCAGAATTTTACTCGATTTATCGAATGAGGTGATTAAGCAACTTGATGATCTTGAGGTGCAGCGTAATCTTCCTCGTGCGGAGCTATTACGGGAAGCGGTAGATCAATACCTGGTAAATCAATCGCAAACAGCAATAACCAGTGCTTTTGGCATATGGCAAGGGCGTGAGGAAGATGGTGTCGAATACCAGCGTAAGCTGCGCGAGGAATGGTAATGGCAAAAATGATATCAATCAGATTGCTGACAACGTGCGCGTTGTTCATGCCGGATGCGGCGTGAACGCCTTATCCGGCCTACAAAGTCCTGCAAATTCAATGTGTTGTAGTTTATTGGTAGGCCTGATAAGCGTAGCGCATCAGGCAATCTTACGCTTGTCATCAGTCTCATACCCATAACCTTATTGATGTGTTGGTGGGTAAATTGAGGGCAAACAGACATTGGCGACATGGTCTTGAATGGATAACGCGGAATACGAGAGATGGTGTCGTCACACCCTATAAGCTGTAATCCGGGCGACCTGCGCCACCCGGAAAACGTCAGAGATTACTCCCCTTCACCCGGAAACAGGAACGGGTTGATGGAACTACGGGCGTAGCCTTCTTGCTCCATTCGCGCGTCCAGGACCAGAGAGGCGAGGTCATCTGCCACGGCTTCAACTTTCGGTTCTTTTTCCTGATAAAGAATCTTCAGGTAAGTGCCGCAGTCATCGCAGCTTTCGGCTTTAATCGCGGCCTGTTCGTCATCCAGCGACCAGTAATGCAGTTTGCCGCTCTGCTCGCAGTTGCTGCATTTTACGCGCACTACGTGCCATTCGGTTTCACACAGGTTGCAGTGCAGATAACGCAGCCCCTGAGTGGTACCAATTTGCACCATGCTGGACACCGGCATAGAACCACAAACCGGGCAATATTGACGTTGTTCGCCGTATTCAGCGCGGGCTTTGCCGGGGATCAGATTGGCCATCTGCGCCCAGTAGAGCGACAGTGCAGCCCAGATAAACGGCGCTTTATCGCTGCTGACGGACGAGAAATCAGAGGCAAACAGTGCGCTGGCCATATCTTCCAGCTCCTGGGTCGATGCCTTCTCCAGATTCTCAATCACTGCCAGCGCCGGGCCGCTCATTTCAGGTTTCAGCTCAGCAATCAGCGCCATCAGCAGCTTTTGCCAGTGCTTATCACGCGGCAGAACGTGAATATCCAGCGGGGGCTTGCCCTGTGCGCTGGCTTCTTTAATGCGTGCAGTCAGATCCATCTCCAGCGGATGGTCGTACAGCACCACTTCCTGGGCGTGGGCGATAAGCGCAGCAAAGCGCAGGTAATCACCCAGCGGATTATTTTCTGCCAGCTCGCGCAGACGCTCGGCGCGGCGGTTGTATAAATTCTTGAGCCGAGGGAACAATAACGGCGGAATCATATCCGCCGTACGTTTCTCGCTCGAACCCAGCTCATCTTGCGGGATTATGCGAATACTCATTCAGCTTTCTTTTCCGTTGTCTTGCGGACCTCACGGTACCAGCGCGGGTGATGTTTCTTCGCCCAGGCGCTGGTAACCCATCCTTCCACCATGGCGGTAATCGTGCCTTTCACCCAAAGGGCGGCGTAGATATGCACCATGATAACCACAATTAACGCCACTGCGGCAAATGAATGCAGCATTAACGCGAATCGGATCACCGGGATTGAGAAAGCAGGCGCAAAATAAGGACGCCAGATAATCACGCCGCTCACCAGCAGCAGAACCAGGAAAATAATCGCCGCCCAGAAAACGCATTTCTGACCGAAGTTATAACGCCCGGTGTCACCTACTTCCTCGTTGACGACGATCTTACGAATATTCTTCGCCCAAAAGATATCATCCCGATTGATTAGGTTGTGATGCCAGTAACGGAAAAACATGATGATGAACGAGGCAAACATAACCACGCCGACAAACGGGTGCAGAATGCGCGCCAGCTGCGGTGTGCCCATGATTTGCATCAACCAGTTGAAGGAGGGGAAGAAAAACCCCAGCCCGCTCACCGCCGCCAGGATGAAACAGAAGGCGGTGACCCAGTGGTTGATACGTTCCGGCGCGGTGTAGCGCACGATGGTGTCACGTCGTTTCATTTGCGCTCCTCGTCTTTCTCTTCGTGCAGATTATTCTCTTCCTCATCCGCACGGTTCGGACCGACACCCACGTAGTGGAAGATACTGGCCGCAAAGGTAGCCGCAAAGCCAACAGCCGCGAGCGGTTTCCAGATGCCTTTCCAGAATTTCACGGTTTCGCTGATTTCCGGGTTCTCCGGCAAGCCATGATACAGATTTGGCTTGTCAGCATGGTGCAGCACGTACATGACGTGTGTACCACCGACGCCTGCCGGATCGTACAGACCCGCATTGTCGTAACCGCGGGTTTTCAGCTCCGCCACGCGCTCGCTCGCCAGCGTTTTCATCGACTCTTTCGTACCGAAGTGAATCGCGCCCGTTGGGCAGGTCTTCACGCAGGCTGGTTCTTGCCCAACCACCACGCGGTCAACGCACAGCGTACATTTGTAGACGCGGTTGTCTTCCGGGTTGAGGCGCGGAATGTCGAACGGACAGCCCGCAATGCAATAACCGCAGCCAATGCACTGCTCGGACTGGAAGTCGACGATACCGTTGGCATACTGAATAATTGCACCTTCCGCCGGGCACGCTTTCAGGCAGCCTGGATCGGAACAGTGCATACAGCCGTCTTTGCGGATCAGCCATTCCAGTTTGTCGTTCTGCTCCACTTCCGAGAAGCGCATCACCGTCCACGATTTGGCACTTAAATCATTGGGGTTGTCGTACACCCCAATGTTATTGCCGACGGTATCGCGAATGTCGTTCCACTCTGAACACGCTACCTGACAGGCTTTACAGCCGATACAGGTGGTGACGTCGATGAGTTTCGCCACTTCTTCCTGGAAGTCCCGCGCCTGAGGCGCGGGGGTCAGACCGTTAGTCGCGGAACGACGAATGATATCTTGAGATTGATAAGCCATATGTCGTCTCCGTTACACCTTTTCCACATTCACAAGGAAGGACTTAAACTCCGGCGTCTGCGTGTTCGCATCACCAACGAATGGCGTTAACGTATTGGCAATAAAGCCTTTCTTAGCTACGCCTTCATAGCCCCAGTGAATCGGAATACCGATGGTATCGATATCTTTGCCGTTCGCTTTCAGCGTGCGAATACGTTTGGTCACCACCGCTTTGGCTTTGATATAGCCACGGTTGGAGGAGACTTTCACGGTATCGCCCTGGGCAATGCCAAGTTTATTCGCCAGCGACTCACCGATTTCCACAAACTGTTCTGGCTGCAAAATCGCGTTCAACAGCGCGTGTTTGGTCCAGTAGTGGAAGTGCTCGGTCAGACGATAGGTGGTTCCGACATACGGGAACTTATCGGCTTTACCCAATGCTTCGGCGTCGTCTTTAAAGATTCGCGCAGCCGGGTTCGAGATAACGTTTGGATGCAGCGGGTTAGTTCCCAGCGGCGTTTCAAACGGCTCGTAGTGTTCCGGGAACGGACCTTCCGCCATCTTATCGAGGGCAAACAGACGCCCCATGCCTTCCTGCTGCATGATAAACGGCCCGACGCCGCTGCCCGGAGGCGCTGCGCTGTAGTCCGGAATATCCCAGCCGGTCCACTTAGTGCCGTCCCATTTCAGCAACTGACGCTTCGGATCCCACGGGTTACCCTGCGGATCTGCGGAGGCGCGGTTATACAGAATGCGGCGGTTAAGCGGCCATGCCCATGCCCAGCCCAGCGTGTTACCGAGGCCAGACGGATCGGCGTTATCACGACGCGCCATCTGGTTGCCTTCCGGCGTCCAGCTACCGGCGAAAATCCAGCAGCCACAGGAGGTTGTACCGTCATCGCGCAGTTGGGCAAACGAGCTAAGTTGTTGGCCTTTCTTGACGATAACCGCACCGGTTGCCGGATCGGTAATATCGGCCAGCGCCTTACCGTTGCTCTCCATCGCCACTTCTTCTGAAGATGGCTCATGCGGAATGGCGTAGTTCCATGTCATGTTCAGCACCTGGTCCGGGTTCGCGCCACCCTGTTCGGCATACATCTTGCGCAAGCGCAGGAAGATACCGGAGAGGATCTCGCCGTCAGTCAGCGCAATACCCGGGGCGTCCGCACCTTTCCAGTGCCACTGTAACCAGCGACCTGAGTTAACGATAGAACCGTTCTCTTCCGCGAAGCAGGTCGATGGCAGACGGAACACTTCGGTCTGGATCTTCGACGAGTCAACTTCGTTCAGCTCACCGTGGTTCTGCCAGAAGTTGGAGGTTTCAGTATTCAGTGGGTCGATGGTCACGAGGAACTTCAGTTTCGACAGACAACCGATCACTTTGTTTTTGTTCGGGAATGAGGCAACCGGGTTAAAGCCCTGGCAGATATAGCCATTGACCTTGCCCTCTTTCATCATCTCGAAGTATTGCAGGACGTCGTAGCCTTTATCCCACTTCGGCAACCAGTCAAAGCCCCAGCTATTTTCCGCCGTTGCTTTATCACCAAAGAAGGCCTTCATCATGGAGACGAAGAATTTCGGGTAGTTGCTCCAGTAGTTAACCTGCCTTCCAGCAGCGGTTTCGGCGTGCTGGCGGCGAGGTAGGTTTGCAGATCGGTCTGCTTCTCGCTTGGCAGCGTCATGTAACCTGGCAGGCTCTGCGACAGCAGCCCCAGGTCCGTCAGCCCCTGAATGTTGGAGTGACCGCGCAGGGCGTTAACGCCGCCGCCTGCCATGCCCATATTGCCGAGTAGCAACTGGATCATCGCCATCGTACGAATGTTTTGCGCACCAACGGAGTGTTGCGTCCAGCCGAGCGCGTAGAGGAACGAGGCAGTTTTATCGTGAGCACTGGTTTCGGCGATATATTCGCAGACTTTCAGGAACGCGTCTTTTGGCGTACCACAGATGTTTTCAACCACATCTGGTGTGTAGCGGGAAACGTGCTGTTTCAGCAAGTTCCACACGCAGCGCGGATGTTGCAGCGTGGTATCGCGTTTGGCGAAGCCGTTTTCGTCCAGTTCGTAGGTCCAGCTGGATTTATCGTACTTGCGTTTTTCCGCGTCGTAGCCGGTGAACAGGCCATCTTCAAAGCCGTAATCCTCACGCACGATCAGGCTGGCGTTGGTATAGGCTTCGGTGTATTCGCGGTTGAATTTTTCATTGTTCAGCAGGTACAGCAATACGCCTGACAGGAAAGCAATGTCAGTACCGGAACGAATAGGGGCATAGTAGTCAGCCACCGCAGCCGTACGCGTAAAGCGAGGATCGATCACAATCAGCTTCGCGCCATTGTGAATTTTGGCTTCCATCGCCCAGCGGAACCCGACCGGGTGAGCTTCAGCGGCGTTACCGCCCATCACCACGACGAGGTTGGCGTTCTTGATGTCGACCCAGTGGTTGGTCATCGCACCGCGACCAAATGTTGGAGCAAGACTTGCTACCGTTGGTCCGTGTCAGACACGCGCCTGGTTGTCGACCGCGAGCATACCCAGCGCGCGGGAGAATTTTTGCGTTAAATAGCCGGTTTCGTTACTCGACGCGGAAGCACACAGCATCCCGGTGGAGAGCCAGCGGTTAACAGTCACGCCTTCGGCGTTTTGCGCAATGTAGTTAGCATCGCGGTCTTCTTTCATCAGTTTGGCGATGCGATCAAACGCCTCTTCCCAACTGATTTGCTGCCATTTATCAGAACCTGGCGCACGGTATTCCGGAAACTTCAGACGGCTTTCGGAGTGGATGAAATCCACCAGGCCAGCGCCTTTCGGACAAAGTGCACCGCGGTTGACCGGGGTGATCCGGATCGCCTTCGATATGGAAGATAGATGCTTTGGCGTTTTTTGCTCCGTCACCGAGGCTGTACATCAACAGCCCACAGCCTACGGAACAATAGGTGCAGGTATTACGGGTTTCGCGGGTGCGCAGCAGTTTATACTGCCGGGTTTCCGCGAGTGCTACGCTGGGTGCAAAACCCAGTGCCGCTGCCGTGGTGCCTGCCATACCGCCAGCGCAGATCTTAAAGAACTGCCTTCTGCTGACCTGCATGGATTGCTCCTTGTTTCGACATTGTCACGTCCCATTTACATTCGCTTGCTGAGTGTGCAGGGAGTGGGAGTTATTTTTCTTTGCGGAAGGGGCCGCAAAGGTCCAGAATTGGCTCAATTTCCCTCCATCCAGGAAGGGTTTGTAACAGAATACCATAATGTTGGTGTGTGTGTTCTTATCTGGTTAATATAAAGTGAAAAAAACACGGCAAAAAGAAGTCAAAAATGTGACAAATGTCACAGGCGTTAGCCAAATTGAGTTATGGCGTCGTGACGATTTACAACACCCACGGTTAGATGAGGTGGCGGAAGAAGTTCCCGTTGCGTTGGTCTACAACGGCATTTCGCACGTGGTGATGATGGCGTCGCCCAAAGACCTTGAACTGTTTGCGCTCGGTTTTTCGCTTTCCGAAGGAATTATCGAAAGCCCACGCGATATCTTCGGCATGGATGTTGTTCCTTCCTGTAACGGTCTGGAAGTGCAAATTGAGCTGTCCAGCCGCCGTTTTATGGGGCTTAAAGAGCGCCGCCGCGCGCTGGCCGGGCGCACGGGCTGTGGCGTATGCGGCGTGGAGCAACTTAATGACATCGGTAAACCGGTGCAGCCGCTGCCGTTCACTCAGACATTTGATCTCAACAAACTGGATGATGCGTTGCGCCAACTCACCGACTTCCAGCCAGTGGGGCAACTGACCGGTTGTACCCACGCCGCAGCCTGGATGTTGCCATCTGGCGAACTGGCAGGCGGGCATGAAGACGTGGGCCGCCATGTGGCGCTGGATAAACTGTTAGGCCGCCGGGCGCAAGAAGGTGAAAGCTGGCAGCAAGGTGCGGTGCTGGTTTCCAGCCGTGCCAGTTATGAAATGGTGCAAAAGTCGGCGATGTGCGGCGTAGAGATTTTGTTTGCGGTGTCTGCCGCGACCACGCTTGCTGTAGAAGTGGCTGAACGCTGTAATTTGACGCTGGTGGGCTTTTGTAAGCCGGGGCGGGCAACGGTTTATACCCATCCGCAGCGTTTGATTCATAATTAAAGAAATACCGCAATTCTGATTCTGGATTGCGGTTTTATTTTTCTATTAAATAATCCTCAATATATTATTCAGCATTCAAATAATAATTTCATCACAAGAAATTATCTCGTTAACTCCGATTTATATCGATATACTCCAGTCGCATTAATCCTTTAAGAATTAATCATTATTTATATAAGACATTTTGTTTTAATCATCGCATCAATAAATAAATGTTTCCGATGCGTGAATGAAAATAACAAACCTTGCACCGGTTGTAAAAACAGCAATGTATTTTCAATAGTAGGTGATGGATTATGAGTATTGAAAAATGAGTACATTACAGTTACCTGGCAGTTCATATTCTACAGAAGTTAATTTAAACGGCTTAATTGAGGTGCTCAGCAAGCATCTTTACTCCACTCCCGTGGTTGCCGTGCGCGAGCTGGTGCAGAACGGCCATGATGCGATTGTGCGCCGCAGGATTGAGCAGCCCGATGCGCCAAAGGATAACCAAATTCGTGTGGTGGCTGACGTGGCGAAGTCCACTATCACTATTACCGATACCGGTGCGGGACTGACAGAAAGCGAAATTCACGGCTTCCTGGCGACAGTGGGCGTGGGTTATACCCGAATGTTGCGTCAGCAGGATGACAACACCGGTTTAATTGGTATGTTCGGCCTCGGTTTTTTGTCGGCCTTTGTACTGGCAAAAGAGGTCACGGTGTTGACCACATCCTGGCAAACGCCGGATCAGAGCTGGAAATACCACTCTACCGACGGGCAAAAATATACCGTTACGCCGCATCAGTCCTCGGAAACGGGAACGCAGGTGATTCTGACGCTCAAGGAAGAGTACAGCCATCTGGCGAGTAATAATTTGTTGAACCGCGTTCTTTCCCGCTACTGCATATTGCTGCACGAACCGGTCTATGTCGGCGATGCCAGCGAGCCGGTAAATAAACTTCAACCACCGTGGCGTGACGTTGCCCCCGAAGGCGTAACCATGCACCGCGCGCTGGTACAGCGTAAAAATCTCGCCTTTGCCGCCCAGTTTGAATCCTCCTTCGAACCGATTTGCACCATTCCGGTGGTGCCAGCGGGAATGAGCGACGCGGTTGGGATTTTATGGATTCAGGATGGCGCGACCTACGGCACCAGCGATAACCGCAACCTGTCGTTGTTTTTGCGCGGCATGTTACTGGATGATGAAGCGCGTGAGTTGTTACCGCCCTGGGCCGGATTTATTGGCGGCGTGATTGAGTCATCGAAACTGACGCCGACGGCGAGCCGGGAAGATCTCCAGCGGGATGAAACCTGGGTTGCGGTACAAGAGGCGTTAAAAGAGGCGCTGATTTCTGGTTTGTCCGATCTCGCACAAAATCAGCCAGAAATCTGGCGGCGTGTATTAATGCGCCATAACGAAGCGTTGCTGGGCGCGGCATTGTGTGATGACCGCCTGTTTGATTTGCTCAAAGATCGCTTGCAGGTGCCAACGTCAAAAGGCGCGCTGCTGGCGAAGGATTTACGCGTGAATAACAGCATTCATATTCTGTTAAGCCGCGACGGCGGTTTTGAAGAGATGTTGTTCCACATTCTGCAACGACCGGTCGCCCGTGGCGATCGCTATGCGGTGGTGCCATTTTTACGCCGTTGGGCGCTGTTATATCACTGCCGGATTATCGAAGTCGGTACGCAAACAGGTAATGAGCAGTTGTTCAGCCTGGCAGAATTACCCGAAGAGCAGGTGGCTTATCTGGAAGAGCATCTCTGCGATGGCGAGCAATTAATTATCTCTCGCTTCGAACCAGCGGTTTTACCGCTCGTGGTCACGCCAGACCGCGAAGCAGAATTAAAACAAATTCTCGAACAGGATGACGCAGATAAACGCATCAGTACCGCAGCGTTAATGCTGGCGCGGCAATTTACCTCGCAAATCCAAAAAACGAAAACCTCAAGTCTGTATATCAATCTTAATAACCCCTGTGTCATGCAACTGGTGACGGCCTTACAACAGCATCAGCAGCCAGCGGCAGCATTACGGTTATTAAAATCGCTGAAAGTGATTTTGTGCTCCAGCGGTAATAAAGAACAGCAGTGGGATTTACACCAGGCACTGGAAGATTTTACTCAGGTTATTCCTGTCTTAATTAATCAAGGAAAATAAAATGGATACATGGGAGTGGTACAACAAATATAGTCAGGAGTTGCGCGATGCCGGGCAAGAATATATTCCGCAGCTTATTGATGATTTTTCAGAAAGTGTTTTGCACCTGCAAATAGAAAAATGCGATTCGCTATTGCCGGAAATGAAAGCGCTGAATCAAGTAGCTAAAAATCCGTGGCTGGAAATATTTATCGGTCACTGGGAGATGCGTCATCGCCTGACTAACTATGAAGAAGGCGAAAAAGTGCTGCCAGACGTGGTAGCGCTGTTTGAAAAAGCGCACCGGGAAGAGGCGAAGGATTGCCCGCAATCCATTTGCGTTACCCAGGATTTATCAGCCTGCTACGAAAATATCGATGGTCCAGGCTGGGCGAATGAACGCATGGCAGTATGTGAAGAAACCATTGCGCGCATTGATCCGACCTGGAGCTGCTTTATGTGTTTATCCTGCGAGTATGCCAGTGCACTGGTGGACTCCAACAAAACAGAAGAAGCGTTGGTTTATATCGACAGGCAAATCGAGGCGGTGAAAGCATCGGGGAGTGAATATTTAGAAGCGCTGCTGGCAACACGCGCTGATATTTTGGTTGCCCTTCAGCGCTACGATGAAGCTCGTGAACTGATTGATGAACTGGCAAAAGAGAATGATTACTGGGGCCGTGATCGCATCAATTATCATCTCAAAAAACTGTACATTATGGCGTTATGCGGGCAGGACGAAGAAGTCTGGGAGGAATTGCCGCGTTGGTCAGATCTGACTCCCTATTCGTGGGGCATGTGGGTGAAGATAATCACCGTGTTACTTCCCCGCCATCCAGAAAGAAACAGCTGGCAGTTGGCGCGCATCATCCAACAAATATTGGAACATCGTTCACAGGCCGGAGCGCACCGCAAAGTGGTGAATCTGGCAAAACTGCAAATCACTCTGGCGCTGGAGCGTGAATCCGTCTGGGTGGCCAAAATGGCGATGAAACAGGCCCAACGGCACATGCCGAAATTACGTTCGTTAGTGGGCGTTGATCGCGAGTTTCTCGAACTGAGTGAAAAAATCGCCGCCAAAGAGGCGGAGTTGCTTGCTCGTCCGGTTGTAGAAGTCCCTGAAAATAGCGATGAAGAAACGCAGCCAGATCCAGAAAAAGACGTAGAGATATTCCGTCGCGCTTATCTGAACACGCCAGATGATGCGGAATTGCTGGGCAAACTGGTCAATGCGTTAAACGCCTGTAATGCGATTAATGAGTCGATCGAACTTCTGCAACGCCACGTTGAAAGCCATCTTCAGGAAGATAACGGCCTTTGCTTCGATCTACTGGATCTCTTGCTTAACCGTGGCGATCAGCAAGCGATCGAGCACCTGGCGAAGCTGTATGAACAGGCGGGTCTGCTACATATGGCACTGTGGTTCCGTGCGCGGGTGATCAACCAACAGGAAGACTGGAGTGAACTGGAGTCGATTGGGCAACAGTTGCTGGAAAACGAAAAAGGGCGTGAGTGGGTCGGCGTTTATCGCATGTGTTCCTGGGCAGCACAAAAACAGGAAGCCTGGGAGCGACAGCTGGATTATTTACAGCAATTGCAGCAACTGATGATTAGCCGTGAAGAAGATATTCGTAATCTCCAGTGGGATATCATGGCGACCGCCAGCATCTTACAACAGTGGGATCTGGTGCGTGCTATTGCTGCTGAACTGGAAATCGAACTCACAGAAGGCGAAGGTTTCATCGACGAAAAATGGGGGCTGCTAAACATTCGCTTCCGGGAAAATTACGAATACCGCTATTACTATGCTCAACGCATTGGGCCGGTAACAGCAAGGATTATAGAGCCGACTTACCGGACCGATTATCCGCAACATGTTGATGAAGTTGTGGTATTCGATGCAGAAATGTTGAATACCCGACCTGAAGACGAAGAAGAGCAGAAGAATTTCACGCCACTTTATGGGTGTCTGAAAACCATTATCCCGACCGAGTACGGCGAGTCCTGGTTCTGCGAAGGTGTTATGCCTGGTGAAGAACAGTTTAATGCCTTCCGTGAGGCGCTTCGTGAACGAAACTGGTACTACTGGAGCAACAGTAATGATGACTATGCGTTAACGGACAGTCATCAGGGTGAAGATGCGCAGCCACTTCCCGCATTCTACTTTGTTGTCAGTGCGCCGCGTTTAGTTTCTAAAGGTGATATCGATAAGACCTTGCACGAATTGACCGCTGACTGGGAACATCCGTTGTGCTGGTGGCGTCTTGCCAAAGAAGCAGGCGCGAATGAAGAGAAACATGCTGCTATTGCCGAGCGTTATGGGATGTAGTGCGTGATTAATGGCGGGGGAGATGACACTCCCTCTCGCCAGGGTTGTGCCGTTAATTAAAATAAGTCCTGTGATTTAGAAATTAAATTACAGGACTCATTCATTTTGTGAATATTATCAATTTATTTATAAACAAAACGCGTGTAGTGACATTTTCTTTTTTCATTTATTATATTCACTCTCTTATTTATCTATTTATAAGGCAATTAAATGAAAAGGAATTTATTATCTTCCGCTATTATAGTCGCTATAATGGCCCTCGGTATCACTGGCTGTGATGATAAAAAAACCGAAACAGAAACTCCCCCGCCCGCCAATAGTCAACCTGCCGCTCCCGCTCCTGAAGCGAAACCTACTGAAGCCCCCCGTTGCAAAAGCAGAAGCTAAACCTGAAACACCTGCGCAACCGGTGGTCGATGAACAAGCGGTTTTCGACGAAAAAATGGATATTTATATCAAGTGCTACAACAAGTTACAGATCCCGGTACAGCGCAGTCTGGCGCGTTATGCTGACTGGCTGAAAGATTTTAAACAGGGGCCTACCGGTAAAGAGAGTACTGTTTATGGCATCTATGGCATCAGTGAATCCAATCTCTCTGAGTGTGAAAAAGGCGTAAAAAGTGCTGTGGCGTTAACACCTGCGCTGCAACCTATTGATGGCGTGGCGGTGGGTTATATCGATGCTGCCGTGGCGTTGGGTAATACTATTAACGAAATGGATAAATATTACACTCAGGAAAATTATAAAGACGATGCGTTTGCCAAAGGGAAAACGCTGCACCAGACATTCTTAAAAAATATTGAAGCCTTTGAACCTGTAGCAGAATCTTATCATGCGGCAATTCAGGAAATTAATGATAAGCGCCAGCTTGCGGAACTGAAAAATATTGAACAAAGAGAAGGGAAAACATTCAACTACTACTCTCTGGCGGTCATGATTTCAGCGAAACAAATTAATAACCTGATATCGCAAGATAAGTTTGATGCCGAAGCGGCAATGAAGAAAGTGACTGAACTTGAAACGCTGGTGGCGCAGGCCAAAGACGCGGATAAAGGTGGCATGAATTTCTCGTTCATTAATTCGGCAGATCAATATCAGCTCGAGGCTAAAAAATATGTTCGCCGCGTCAGAGATAAAGTCCCGTACTCTGACTGGGATAAAGAGCAACTTCAGGATGCAAATTCAAGCTGGATGGTCCAGGATTCTTTCCCGAAAGCATTACGCGAGTACAACGAAATGGTCGATGATTATAATCGCCTGCGTTAAACATTTTTGATTTTGCTGATCAATGTAATGTCGGATACGGCAGTGGACATCAGCCTGACCGAGCCAGCGCAACAGACGAGCTGCTAACCGAAGTGGCGGTGTTGTGCGGATACGGGAGTATATCAATTCATAGTACCGGGGCGATGAAGCCCCGGCGTGAGAGATTATTGCCCGTAATAAGCATTGGCCCCATGCTTACGCAGGTAGTGTTTATCCAGCAGTTCGTTTTGCATGGCAGGAAGCTGCGGCGAGAGCTGGCGTGAGAACAGTCCCATATAGGCGCATTCTTCCAGCACCACGGCGTTATGCACCGCATCGGCGGCATTTTTTCCCCAGGCGAACGGGCCGTGAGAATGCACCAGCACCGCCGGAATTTGCGCTGGACTCCTGCCGCGCTCTTCAAAGGTTTCAATGATTACTTCACCGGTCTGGTATTCATACTCGCCGTTGATCTCCTCTGCGGTCATCTGGCGTGTACAGGGGATTGCACCATAAAAATAATCGGCGTGCGTGGTGCCCCAGGCGGGGAGATCCAGCCCGGCCTGCGACCAGATGGTGGCGTGGCGCGAGTGGGTATGCACAATGCCACCGATTTCGGCATAGCGACGGTAGAGTGCCAGATGCGTTGGCGTGTCGGACGAAGGCTTTTTGCTGCCTTCCACCACCTTACCGCTGGCTATCTCAACCACCACCATATCGTCGGCGGTCATCACTTCATACTCGACGCCGGAAGGCTTGATCACCATCCATTGCCGCGTTTCGTCTACCGCGCTGACATTGCCCCAGGTGAACGTCACCAGATGGTGAGCGGGAAGCGCCAGATTTGCCGCCAGCACGTCGGCTTTCAGTTGCTCTAACATAGAAATCCAGCCTCCTGCATACGCGCTTCAATCCACCGCCGTGCCTGAATAATCTCCAGTACCGGCTCGTTGGCTTTTTCGGTCCACATCTCAATCAGAAATGATCCGCGATAGTTCAGTTCATGCAGCGTTTTAAAGATGCCAACGAAATCGACGCAGCCTTCGCCAAACGGCACGTCGCGGAACTGTCCGGGACTTTGCTCGGTAACTGGCTGGGTGTCTTTCAGGTGGATCGCGGCGATACGATCAATGCCCAGTTTCAGTTCGGCGGGAACATCATTGCCCCAGGCGCTAAGATTGCCGACGTCCGGGTAGACGGTGAACCACGGCGAGGCGAGCATCTCGTCCCACTTTTTCCATTTGCTGATGGAGTTCATAAACGCGGTATCCATGATCTCTACCGCCAGCATTACCTGCGCAGCGGCGGCCTGTTCAACCGCCCACGCCAGCCCTTCAGCAAAGCGTTGCTGCGTGCCTTCGTCATGGTCTTCGTAATAGACGTCGTAACCCGCCAACTGGATGGTGCGAATGCCGAGATCGCGCGCCAGGCGAATCGCTTTACTCATGATCTCCCGCGCTCGTTCGCGCACCGCTTCGTCCCGGCTGCCAAAAGGAAAACGACGATGTGCGGACAGGCACATTGACGGAATAGCAGCACCCGTTTCGATCATCGCAGTGACCAGCGAAGCACGTTGTGCGGCGCTCCAGTCAAGGCGTGACAAACGTTCGTCGGTTTCATCCACCGACATTTCGACAAAATCAAAGCCACAGCTTTTTGCCAGCACCAGCCGCTCCGGCCAGGAGAGATCTTTCGCCAGCGCTTTTTCATAAATCCCTAACGGATGATTACGCACGTGCGCCTCCCCAGATAGCGTCGATTTGTGCATGGAAATCGCCAGCTACCTGCGCTGGATTTGCAGCGCCTGCCAGCGCCCGCCCGGCTATAAATGCTTTCACGCGGATCTCTTTAAACAATGGCAGGTCAGCAGGGGTAATCCCGCCAGTAATGGAAAGCTCAAGGCCGATATTAGAAAGCGCTTTCATGCGTGCCAGATCGGCCTCGCCCCACTGTTGCCCGCTGGCCTGCGCGTCACGACCACGATGATAAATCGCCTGCCGCACGCCAATACGATGCCAGTCGCGGGCGTCGTCCAGCGTCCAGTTACCAAACAGCTCTATCTGAATTTCACCGCCGCAGTTCTGCGCCATGGCGTGGCCTTTTTCTACCGTGGCGAGCGGCGCGGCGCAGATGATGGTCATCCAGTTAGCACCTGCGGTAAATGCTTGTTGAGCGAGTGTTTCACCAGCGTCGGCGACCTTCCAGTCAGCAACGATGATTTTGTCCGGGCACTGTTCGCGCAAGGCTTTCACCGCGCCAAGCCCTTCGTTTAAGCAGAGAATGGTGCCCGCTTCAACAATATCGACGCTGTCTTTTAACAGCGTAACGTCGCGCTGTGCGGCCTCAAGTGATGAGTGGTCGAGGGCCAGTTGCAGAAGTGGTCTGCTCATAATGTGTGCTCCTTGATGCGGGTGTGATAACCCTGAAGTGCGGCAATGAGATGCTGATAGCGTTGGTATTTTTGTTGGTAAAGCTGATGCGCGGTCATATCCGGCAGCAGGGTGCGTACCGGGTGCTGTAAGCCTCGTTGGGCTTCGCTGAAATCGCGATAAACCCCGGTGCCGACGCGGGCGGCAAGCGCCGCGCCAAAACAGCCGGTTTCTTCAACCTGCGGCAATTCGATTCGTAAGCCGCTGACGTCCGCCAACATTTGCATCCAGACATCGGAATGCGCCGGGCCGCCAGTGACGCGCAGGGTGTGCACATCAGTAAAACGTTCGCGCATCCGGTTGAGGTGGGTCATATGGCTGAACACCACGCCTTCATAAATGGCCTGCAACAGGTGTGCGCGGGTGTGAATGGCCTGCATCCCGTAGAAACCGCTGGTCATCTCGAGTCCGGCGTTGCTGCCGTACAGGAACGGCAGGAAAAAGAGATCGCCACTGGCTTTCGGCAAGCTGGCAACGGCCTGGTTAATCTCATCAAACGAGATTTCTCCCCACTGTGCGGTAAACCATTCGAGATTGCCGGAAGAGGTGGGGCTGGCTTCGTGAACGATAAATTCACCGTCATTAACGTAGCGGCCATAGACATACGGATGCGCTTCACCGTCACCTAAACCGCTGGTTATACCGCTGGTCACCGCCCAGGTCCCCATCACCGCATTGAGGGTGAATTCGTCTTCGATCCCGGCGCAGAGTGCGGTGGAAACCACATCAAACAGGCCGCCGACAACGGGCGTACCCGCTTTCAGACCGGTCAGGGCGGCTGTCTGGGCGGTGATCTCCCCGCAGATTTCGGCAGATCCGACAACAGGCGGCAGGGCGTGATTGATTTCACCGATCCCCAGCCAGTCGGTGAGGCACGGGTCATATTCCCCAAGACTCATGTTGTAGAGATTGGACTCGGAAATATTGCTCTCTTCGCAACCTTTGACGCCGGTTAAACACCAGCGCAGGTAGTCGTGCGTCATCATCACGCAGCCAATTTGTGTGTAGCGCTCCGGTTCGTGCTCTTTTAGCCAGCGTAACAGCGACACCGGATGCCCGGTCCATAAGGTCTGTCGGGTCAACGGGTAGAGTTTTTCCGGGACGCCATCTTCCTGCCAGCGACGAACGATTCCCATCGCCCGGCGATCCGAGGACAATATGGCATTACCGAGCGGCTTGTTGTTTTTATCCAGCAAAAACAAGCCCTTTCCCTGTGCGGAGATACCGATACCCACTATTTGTTCCCCGCTGACACCGGAATGGGTAAGCAGGGTGCGAATGACAGCAGTGCAGCATTGCCACAGTTCTGCCATATCGCGCTCTGCCCAACCTGGCTGCGGGCTTAATGCGCACAGCGGCAGGCGCTGCACGCCTGCCTCCCGGCCTTCGCGGTCATACAGTCCGGCTTTCAGCCAGCTACCGCCACAATCTAACCCCAGCCAGTATTGCGTCATGGTTTATTGCACCTCATCCACGGCTTTCAGCAGATCGGCGCCCTGCGGAACATCTTTAACAAACATGTCGCGGACTTGAGTACCCAGTGCGTCGCTAAAGGCTTTGCGGTCGAGATCGGTAATCACTTCCACGCCCGCTTCTTTCATGCCGTCGATGATTTTTTGCTGATCTTCGGCGACCAGTTTGCGCTGGTAGTTGCCCGCTTCCTGCGCAGATGAGATCAGCGCTTGCTGGAACTCCGGGGTTAAGCCATCAAACTTCGCTTTGTTGATCACCACCAGAAGCGGGGAATAGGCGTGGTGCGTCAGAGAAAGGTACTTCTGCACTTCGTAAAATTTTGCTGACCAGACAACGTTGATCGGGTGTTCCTGAGCGTCGATAGTGCGCGTTTCCAGCCCGGTATACACTTCGGCAAACGGCATCGGGATAGGGTTAGCGCCAAAAACTTTGAATGCCGCGATATTCATCGGGCTATTGTTGGTGCGGATTTTCAGCCCTTTCAGGTCGGCAGGCGTTTTAACCGGTGCGCGCGAATTGGTAACATCGCGCCAGCCGTTTTCCCAGTAAGCCAGTACTTTCAGTCCTTTACCTTCAAGGGAGACTTTCAGGTCATCACCGACTTTGCCGTCGAGCGTTTTATGCGCGTGAGCGGTATCGCGGAACAGGAAAGGGACGTCGAGCAGGTTGATTATGGGCGAGAGTCCCGTAAAGTTGTTAGAGCCAGACATCTCCATATCAATAGTGCCGCCACGCACGCCGCTGATCATCGCCTGCGCATTACCGAGGGTGCTATCCGGGAACAGTTTTAATTTCAGTTCGCCTTTGGTTTTTTCCTGCAGTAATTCATTAAATTTTTTCGCCGCAATATGTTGTGAATCGGTTTGTGAGGTTTCATAACCGAAACGTAATGATTGTGCCGCCAGAGAAGATGTGCTGAACGCCGCCACTCCGGCAATTAATAATGCGTAGGTTACAGAACGTAATTTCATTATGATTTCCTTTTAACTCATCCATTTAAGAGGAGCGGTAATAAGCTCCGGTATAAAAATAAATAATGCTAACAACATGAATAAAACCATGACGTAAGGCACAACGCCTTTTACCGCATCGTCAAATTTAAGTTTCGCCACGCCGCATACCACGTTAAGAACGTTACCGACTGGAGGCGTAATCAGTGATATTGAACAGTTGATAATAAACATGATGCCGAAATAGACCGGATCTATTCCCGCTTCTTTCACTAATGGCATTAATACAGGTGTAAGAATTAAGACGGTAGGCGTTAAGTCCATTACCGTACTGATCACCATAATAGCGAGCATAATGACGATGAATAATAAGCGAGGCGAATCTACCAACGGTTGTAATAGCTCTGATACCATCATGGGTAATTCGGCGATAGTAATAAGCCATGCAGATACCGCAGCAGAGGCCACCAGGAACATCACCACCGAAGTGGTTTTCGCTGCGTTAATCAGTACATGATAAAGCGTGGAGAAGGTCATTTCGCGATAGACCACCACCGAGACGAACAGGGCGTAGAAGGCGGCAACCGCGCCTGCTTCGGTGGGTGTGAATAACCCCGAACGGAAACCACCAATAATGATAATCGGTAAAAAAAGCGCCCAAATACCGGAAACTAACGATTGCCAGACTTCCTGCAGTGAAGCTTTCGGCTGACAAGGTAAATTCAGTCGTTTTGCCTGCCACCACCAGGTAACCATCAGCGTGACGCCCATCATGATGCCCGGTGCGATGCCCGCCATAAACAGTTTGCTGATGGAGAGTCCGCTGGAGACGCCGAAGATAATGAGCGGAATAGAGGGCGGAATAATAGCTGCAATAATACCGCCAGAACCGATTAGCCCAGCGGCGCGGTTTACCGGATAGTTGGCCTGACGCATCATCGGCACCAGCAGCGCCGCGACGGCTGCGGTATCGGCAACCGCAGAACCGGACAGGCTTGCCATGATCATTGCCGCTAGTACACCAACGTAGCCCAGACCGCCCGGCCTGTGGCCTACCAGCTTCATTGGCAAGTCGACAATACGTTGCGACAGGCCGCCCGCGTTCATGATCTCACCCGCCAGTACAAAGAAGGGAATGGCTAACAGGGAGAAGCTGTCTGCGCCATTTACCAACGTTTGTGCCAGAATTTGCACATCAAAGATATCCATCCAGAACATCAATGAAATGCCGCACAGCAATAATGCCCAGGCGATGGGAACACCAATCGCGATAGCCCCCAACAAACTGACAATAAATATAAGGATTGTCATCGTCAGGCTCCTTGTTGGTTTCGGCTGGGGGTATTTGTGAACTGCCGGTATAAGTGACGTAATTCCAGCATCGCGATAATCAGGCTGGTGGGGATAGCGGCGGCGTACATTAAGCCAACGGGGACACCGAGAATGGGAGATAAGTTGCTCCAGTCCTGCGCTGTTTTTTCTATAGCGCCCCAGGCCAGCCCCAGACACAGCAATAAAATGAGCGTATGGGTTAGCAGCGAAACACGTTGTTGATTAGCAGGTGAGAGTTTTTCGACTAAAAAAGTAACCTGCACATGGCTGTTGTCCATATAAGCAACGATAGCGCCAATAAAGGTTAACCAGACAAATAAAAGCCGGGATAATTCATCAATCGATAATATGCTTGTGTGGAATCCATATCGAAGAATTATATTAATAAAAATAATACAAGACAGTATTGCGATGATGATCGCAAGAATGCCTTCGAGTATCCGTTTCATAACGAGTCCTTCTTGTTATGCAATATGTTTTCATTAATTGATGTTGTTGGTATTCGTAATATTTATTGGAAAACGACTAATCAGACATTCAATGTGCTATTTAAGTGAAACGGATTAACGAGATTCATTCAGAGTGTGAATGCCATTACGTAATATTTCGATTCGATGTTGTACATCAGCCGTCGCATTTATTTCCAGCAGCTTGATGCCAGCAAAATGCAATGTTGACGGTTCTGCTGCATTAAATAACTCGCGAACATGGTCTGTGGTCATCAGGCTTTCTGCACAGAAAGGTGCAAACGGTGCGTGTAAATCCTGCCATTCGCCGTATGTTCCGTTTAGCGTCGTACCAGAGAACATCAACGCGCCGAGTTTCCCGGCCTGTTTTGCCATTTGGGTATGGGTCAGCGGCAACGCTGTATTGCGCCCTTCAATAGCGGAGCGCGCCCAGTTGATACAGATGCTGATGTCATAATCGGCAATAACTTCCAACACATTTTCTAAAGGCAAAAAGCCTTTGCGTGGAGAGGCAGACGTCATGGCATCGCAGTGTTCCAGCACCAGTTTGCACGGCCAGTCCCAACTGACGATTTCTTTCAACGAGCGGGCAAAAGCATCTGTCGCTTGCATAACATTGGGATTCGTTGCTAACGGTGCAGCCTGGATCTCCAGTGCGAGCACTTTATTAGCCTGCAATGAGTTGATTTTATTCAACAAGTGGCGATAGTACGCCACGCAGGCCTGACGCTGCTCTTCATCGCTGGAGGCGAGGCCAAAACCGTTGTTTTCGCTGCGACGACGCATGGTTTCCATCACAGCGGTGACGACAAATTTCCAGCTCTCTGGTGTATGACGGAGTAACCATTGATCGCCAAGAGGATGAAAATTTTCCAGGCAGGGTTGTTCCAGACCGAGAATATCAGGGGTATCTGATAATTGTCGCCAGAATTCCTTCTCTTCCTCTTCACTTCTTTGGTGAAAAGAAGGTGCACAGGGATACGCACCGATAATATAACCGGCATTATTCGCTTTCATTTTGTGCTCCAGTAATAACTTTTTTATAAAGCAGAGAGGGCCACTTTAACCACGATTTTCCGTATTGCCGTTGTGGCATTTTTATTACATGCCGGGCGGTGAACATCCTGCGGGAAGAAAATAGCGTAGCTACCCGGTATCATTTCTATAAATGATTCATATTCACTATTGTGATAAAAAATAATATCGCGCTGCTCTAATAGGGATTCGCTGACTTTATTATTTCCTGTATCAATAGCAATGCCGATTTTCTCTTCACCCCACGCCAGGAACTGGATATCGATATAGCGACGATGCACTTCCGGGCGGTTTTCCACCGCCTCGCGCGTCGTTAAATCGATAATTTGCGCATAAATATTTTTACCGTCGATTTCGACAACGCCCGGCTCCAGGACATTGAAGTTGGTAGCGCGCAGAAAATCGAGCGCCTTTTCAATGGCGGCGGGCAAACGGCACGGGTTAGGTTGCGCGATATGTCCAAAAATCATGGCTTATCTCCTTATAACGCCTGGATTTTTTCCCACACACTGTCATCAACGGTGATGCCGTTACGGCGGTTTTCAGCCAGCAGGGTAGTAAATTCGTGGCCGGGTAAGCGAATGGCCTGGTTTTCATCGGCGCGTTCAGCAGTGGTAACGTAATCCATGATGCGTTGCAGCTTGGCGTCGCGGGTGGTGCCTTCGATCAGTTTGTCTACTTCAATGGCGATAAAGATTTGCGAAATGCCGTATTCGTCGCTGTTATCCTGGGTGACTTCAGCAACCGATGCGCCATCAGAAAGGAGAGTAGCGATCATATCCAGCACAATCGACATGCCCGAACCTTTCCAGTAGCCCATCGGCAAAATGCGGCGATTTTTCTCGATAACGCCAGGTTCTTTGGTCAAATTGCCCTCATCATCAAAGCCACCATCTACCGGGAGCTGACGACCTGCCAGGCGGTTAACTTCTAACATGCCGTAGGAAAACATCGACATCGACATATCGACCATGGTGATCGGCGTGGAAGGAATGGCGACGATCAGCGGGTTGGTGCCGATGCGACATTCTTTTGCGCCCCATGGCGGCATTACGGCGATGGAGTTGGTCCAGCAGATGCCAATGTAGCCTTTCTCCGCCGCCTGCCAGCCATAGCTGCCACCGCGCATCCAGTGGTTGGCATTACGTAACGCCACCAGGCCAATCCCATGATTTGCCGCCAGTTCAATGGCGCGATCCATCATCTTTTTCGCCGTCAGGTTACCGATCGAACGCTGGGCGTCCCACTGCTCAATTGCGCCGAGGCTGGTTATACGTTTGGGTTGGGCGTCAGGAATGATATCGCCATTATCCAGTTGTTGAATGAAGCGTGGGAAACGGTTAACGCCGTGAGAATAAACGCCGGACTCGGTGGTGCGGGCGAACATCTCTGCGCAGGCGTCAGCCGTTTCGCTGTCAACGCCGCGTGAAATTAAGACCCGATTAAAGGCTGCTTTTAACTGCTCAAATGTTACTTTCATCCCTGGCTTCCTTGTTTTTTTTGATCGCTTTTTTGTCTTTAAATTTCAATATGCGAAATTTGATTTCAAATATATCGATCGCGTTTTAACAAAGCAATCCGCGCCGTGAATTTCAAAAATCATTAAAATCAAATGGTTGCAAATTATCTGCCCAGATCGTGAACTATGACACACTTTGCGCTACCATCAGGACGCGACAAAAGGGGAACCTGGACATGGGGAAAAAAGAGGGCGAGATGACGCAAGAAAAAGAAAGGCCAGCCGGAAGCCAGAGCCTATTTCGTGGTTTGATGTTAATTGAGATCCTCAGCAACTATCCAAACGGTTGCCCGCTGGCGCATCTTTCGGAACTGGCAGGTTTAAATAAGAGTACCGTCCATCGCTTATTGCAGGGGTTACAATCCTGTGGCTATGTGACTACCGCGCCCGCCGCAGGGAGTTACCGCCTGACCACCAAATTTATTGCCGTCGGTCAGAAGGCTCTGTCTTCGCTGAATATTATTCATATTGCTGCGCCGCATCTTGAGACGCTGAACATTGCCACCGGAGAAACCATTAACTTCTCCAGCCGCGAAGATGATCACGCTATTTTGATTTATAAACTCGAGCCCACCACCGGGATGCTGCGTACCCGCGCCTATATTGGCCAGCATATGCCGCTCTACTGTTCCGCAATGGGCAAGGTCTACATGGCGTTTGGTCACCCGGACTACGTGAAGTCGTACTGGGGAAGCCATCAGAATGAAATCCAGCCGTTAACCCGCAATACCATTACCGAGCTGCCCGCGATGTTCGACGAACTGGCGCACATTCGTGAAAGCGGAGCGGCGATGGACAGAGAAGAAAACGAACTCGGCGTCTCCTGTATTGCTGTTCCGGTGTTTGATATTCATGGGCGGGTACCGTACGCCGTGTCGATTTCGCTTTCGACATCACGGTTGAAACAGGTGGGGGAGAAAAATCTCCTGAAACCACTGCGTGAAACCGCGCAGGCTATTTCTAATGAGCTGGGATTTACTGTCAGGGACGACCAGGGCGCGATCACATAACGCTTTGGACAAGTGCCAAAACTTTAACATTTCCTTCGTTGGATCAAAGCAGTAGGGACGCGCTCTCTGGCACTCTGCTGTTTTAGTGCAAAGGAGTGATCATGAACCGGTTTATTATTGCGGATGCGACGAAATGTATCGGTTGCCGTACCTGTGAAGTGGCTTGCGCAGTGTCGCATCAGGAAAATCAGGATTGCTCTGCGTTGTCGCCGGGCGAGTTTATTTCGCGAATTCGAGTCATCAAAGACCATACCAGGACCACGGCAGTAGCCTGTCATCAGTGTGAAGATGCTCCGTGTGCGAATGTCTGCCCTGTGGAGGCGATTCGCCGCGAACATGGGCATATCTTTGTTGAACAATCACGTTGTATTGGCTGTAAAAGCTGTATGCTGGCATGCCCGTTTGGTGCGATGGAGGTCGTTTCTTCGCGCAAAAAGGCGAGAGCGATTAAGTGCGATCTGTGCTGGCATCGGGCGACGGGACCGGCCTGTGTTGAAGCCTGCCCGACAAAGGCGTTGCAGTGTATGGATGTCGAAAAAATCCAGCGTCAACGGTTACACCAGCAACCTGTTTGAGATTTTATTCCGGCGATTCTCAACGCCGGAATAGTGCGCTTTGTTTATGCCGGATGCTGCGTAAACGCCTTTTCCGGCCTACAAATTCAATTGATTGCAGAAATTATGTAGGTCTGATAAGCGCAGCGCATCAGGCAATTTTTAATGGCTTTCAGCCCAGGCGCGTTCAATCTCTTCCGCCAGAATCTTCACACCCGCCTCAATTTTCTCCGGCTCTGGTACGTAGTTCATGCGCATACATTGATGCGTATGCGGCCACGGTTTATCCAGCCCTGGGAAGAAGTTGTGGCCTGGCACCATCAGCACGCCGCGCGCTTTCAGGCGCTGATAGAGTTGCTCGGTGGTAATCGGCAAATCCTTAAACCATAACCAGAGGAATATTGCCCCTTCTGGTTTATGAATAAGGCAGCGATCTTCCGGTAAATAGCGGCGAATGATGGCGATAGTCTCCTGAACACGCTGGTAATAGAACGGCTTGATGACCGTTTCTGACAGGCACAGCAGATCGTTACGCTTAATCATTTCACACATTATCGCCGGACCAATGCCGCCAGGTGCCAGACTGATAATGCCGTTCATATTAGTGATGGCGGTGATGATTTTTTCATTGGCGATGATAATGCCGCAGCGCGAACCTGGCAGACCTAGCTTGGAAAGGCTCATGCATAGCACGATATTCGGATTCCACAGCGGGCGCGCTTCGCTAAAGATGATGCCCGGGAACGGGACGCCATAGGCGTTATCAATCACCAGCGGGATCCCGTGCTGATTCGCCAGCGCATCCAGCTTCAGCAACTCTTCATCGGTTATCACATTACCTGTTGGGTTCGTCGGTCGCGAGACGCAAATCATCCCCGTCTCTTCGCCAATGCGCAGATGTTCGAAATCGACGTGATATTTAAACTGGCCCTCTGGCAGTAGTTCGATATTCGGACGCGTAGAGACAAACAGATCCTCTTCCAGCCCGGCATCCGCGTAGCCAATATATTCCGGTGCCAGCGGGAACAGTACTTTTTTGACCCGGCCATCGGCACGGCGTCCGGCAAACAGGTTAAATAAGTAGAAAAAGGCGCTCTGGCTACCGTTTGTTAGTGCAATATTCTGTGGTTCGATATCCCAACCCAGCTTCTCGCGTAACATACCGGCAAGCAGAGACAGCAGCTCCGTTTTCCCCTGTGGCCCATCGTAATTGCACAGCGCATCAGTGGCTTTGCCACTTTCCAGCATGTCGGTTAGCAGCGTCTGGAAATAATCCTGCATTTCCGGGATCTGCGCCGGATTGCCGCCGCCAAGCATAATCGCGCCGGGGGTGCGTAAACCGTCGTTCAGATCTTCCATCAGCAGCGTAATGCCGGAGTGGCGGGTAAATTTGTCACCAAAAAGGGAGAATGTCATAGCGGGATATCTGTCGAACTCTGTAGCAAGGAAGGTAACAATAACGCTACATTTGCCAGGGTGCAAATCACGCTGTTGACGGGGGATTGACACTTTATGCTGTAGTTTTCGATTAGGCTGGTATTTTAGGCTGCGTGGCTTCCCGACGTACTGCCGCACGGGAAGCCGGAAAAGTTACTGTTGCCCCGCCCAGACGACCATTACTTTATCGTCGCCGTGTTCACGGACAAATCCGTACCCCTGTTTCAGCGAAAGCGCCGTTTGTTTGCCTGCGCCAATGGCTGGATGCCGTGCGCGGAACTGACTGATGCGCTGCCAGTGCGCGACGCTGGCGGCAGATTTACCACTGATATCCTGCCAGTTCATATCAGAACGTGTGCCTTGTAGGGGATCAGAACCGGTGGGGCCGAACGGACGCGAGGATTCATCACCATAAAAGATTTGCACTGCACCTGGCGCGAGTAACAATAACTCTGCTGCTTTGTCGTCCCCTTCGCGGAACAAGCGGGTATCATGCGAGGAGAGATAGCTCAACACATTGAAATCTTGCAATTTCTCGGCCATTTGCTGCCAGGTGGTATCCATCTGCGCCAGGCAATCGACCGCTTTCGCCGCCTGTTCCTGATAATCGAAATTGATCATCCCGTCGAATCCGTGGCGATAGTAGTCGCTTTGCATTACGCCATGACCCCAGGCCTCGCCGGTCATCCAGAAAGGTTTGTCATCTAATGCTTTCTCGGGGTTAGCTTTTTTCCATTCGCGAAGTGCGGCGCTGGCCTGCGTTTTCAGTTGCTGCCAGGCGGGCAACTCAACATGTTTGGCGGTATCGACCCGAAAACCATCAATACCGTAGTCGCGGACCCATTGGCTTAACCAGTGGGTTAAGTAATCGCGCGGCGTATAGCCGTCAATGGCTTTGGCGTGGGTATCCGGTTTGTTTTTATAGAACACCGGCAGACCAGAAGCGGTAGTTGATTCGGTTTTGATATCCGGCAAAAAGGCTAGCGACATGGTGAGATCGTCGAATCCAGGATTGTCGTAATCGCCGATATCGGTACGGATCCAGTTTTTCCCCCACCATTTATCCCAGCCTGTTTTGTCGCTGAAATTAATGTAATCGTTGAAGCTATGCCAGGTTTGCCCGGCGGCGGGCTTCCAGTCACTCCAGCGTTCACCCAGCGTTTTTTTTCACTTCGTCACCTGAAAGGTATAACGCGCCAAACTGATACTCCTGCATATCCGCCAGCGTGGCATAGCCGGTGTGGTTCATCACCACATCAAAAATAATGCGGATACCGCGCTGGTGCGCGCTATCAACCAGCGTCCGTAGATCGGCTTCGCTGCCCATATTGGCATCAAGATTCGTCCAGTCCTGTGTGTAATAACCGTGGTAGGCATAATGCGGGAAATCGCCTTTCGTACCGCCGCCGACCCAGCCGTGAATTTGCTCAAATGGGGCGCTTATCCATAAAGCATTGACGCCCAGCTGCTGGAGATAATCCAGTTTGTTGGTCAGGCCGCGTAAATCACCACCGTGGAAAGTGCCAATTTCTTCCATGCCGTCTTTATGACGTCCGTAGCTCTGGTCATTGCTGGGATCGCCGTTTTCGAAACGGTCTGTTAGCACAAAGTAAACCGTGGCGTTATGCCAGTTGAAAGGGGCAGGTGCGTCAGTTTCCGCGCGTTCCAACAGAAGTAAACCATTGCTGGTGGCGGCAGGTTGTAACGTTATTTGGCCGTTCTTCACCGTCGCGATTTGCTGGCTGTAATAATCCCGGACTACCGTACCTTCCGGGAAAGTGCCGCTGACATTAAGCGTCAGTGGTTTTCCATCCCATTTTGGGCATTCGCGGACCTGGTTTGCTACCGGTTCGGCGGTGTTCTGGACCGAAATCATCAACGTTGGTGTGCCGGAGCGGGTATCTATTTGCAGCGTATATTCACCGTTCCTGAACAATCGCCACTGAGGGGGCGTGCTGTCGCAAGGTTTGAGAGAAAGCATCTGATTGAGTTTTATCGCATCCGCAGACTGCCAGCATTGTTGGTTAAAATTTAGCGTCAGCGGTCGCGTACCTTTGGTCAGCTGGGCATGACTAACAAATGTTCCTGCACTTTGTTCAGCAAAGGTGGGAAATCCCTGAGATGTCCAGTCGGCGGCAATGGCAACACTGGGCAGGAGTATCAGAAAACAGGCGGCAAGTTTCATAACGGATGGGTCCTTGTTGCTGCGAATTTCACCAGTTTGCCAGTGATAATACTGGTAAAACTCATCCCTGATGAGGATTGCGCCAGGATGAGACGAAAGGGGGAGTATTTCACCTGAGATTTAAGTTTATTTTTTGCGATAAACCCCACATTTTCTGCGATTTAGCGCCAATCTGAACGGTTAACACGTGACATAGTTTCAGATTTGGACTATTCCTTGGGGTGCTCTTGACAGCTATTTTTGATATGATTTGAGATTCAACTCTCAAATTTGTGAAAAATATAAGGTGTTGGAATGATTAAATCCGACCAGGAGAACTGATGATTTTGACTCCCATACGACGATATGGGGCGATGATTCTTATGTTACTCACTCTGATGTTTTCGAGTGAGGTGTTAGCGAAAACGCACACGACAACAGCGAGTCAAAAAGTCCCACATAACCAAAGCTAGTAATAAACAGGTAAGCAGTAAACAAGAGTATTCTCGCAATAGTGCAAAGAGCAGTTCACTTCCTGATTTGCGAAAATACCCTTCCGGAACACCAAGGAAAAAAGCGTTTCTCCGGACCGTAATGCCTTACATTACCAGCCAAAATGCTGCCACTACGGCGGAACGTAACTGGCTGATTTCAAAACAGTACCAGGGCCAATGGTCGCCTGCAGAGCGTGCGCGTCTGAAAGACATCGCCAAACGCTATAAGGTGAAGTGGTCTGGTAATACACGAAAAATCCCGTGGAATACGCTGCTTGAACGCGTAGACATTATCCCGACCAGTATGGTGGCGACGATGGCTGCGGCAGAAAGTGGTTGGGGGACGTCGAAGCTGGCGCGTAACAACAACAACCTGTTTGGCATGAAGTGCATGAAAGGGCGTTGTACCAATGCGCCGGGTAAAGTGAAGGGCTACTCACAGTTCAGTTCTGTCAAAGAATCGGTGAGCGCCTATGTCACTAACCTGAATACGCACCCGGCTTACGCTTCGTTCCGTAAATCACGTGCACAATTGCGTAAAGCTGATCAGGAAGTCACCGCCACAGCGATGATTCACAAGCTGAAAGGTTATTCAACGAAGGGACAGAGTTATAACAACTACCTGTTCGCGATGTACCAGGATAACCAGCGGTTAATCGCTGCGCATATGTAATTGCATTCCCTCGAGCCTTATCCGACTTGTTGGTCGGATAAGGCTTTTGCTCGCATCAGGTGGTTGTGCTGCGTTACCTGATGCGACGCTGGCGCGTCTTATCATGCCTGGCGGCTTTTCCCCTCCTGCTACAGCAGGACCTCGCTGTTTACATCGCGATACTCTTTCGGCGTTGTGTCATATGCTTTTTTAAATACAGAGTAGAAATATTGCAACGATGGATAACCGCACATTTGCGATATTTCGTTGATTGATAAGGTTGTTGAAATTAGCAGGCTGCGCGCTTTCTCCAGCTTCTCGGCATGAATCATTGCGTGTATGGTTTCGCCCACCTCTTCTTTAAAACGCTTCTCAAGATTGGAGCGTGATATGCCGACAGCGTCCAGCACCTGATCCACTTTAATCCCTTTACAGGCATGATTGCGGATGTAATGCATGGCCTGAATAACAGCCGGGTCGGTCAACGAACGGTAATCCGTAGAACGCCGTTCAATGACGCGTACTGGCGGGACCAAAATCCGCTGCAACGGCATCGCTTCTTTATCTAACAACCGATGCAGAAGTTTTGCCGCCTGATAGCCCATTTGCCGTGCGCCCTGGGCAACCGAAGAAAGCGCGACGCGAGAAAGATAGCGGGTCAGCTCTTCGTTATCGATGCCAATTACGCATAGTTTTTCCGGTACGGGAATATGCAGATGCTCGCAAACTTGCAGAATATGCCGCGCCCGGGCGTCAGTAACGGCAATAATCCCGGTTTGCGGTGGTAGCGTTTGCAACCAGTCGGCCAACCGGTTTTGCGCGTGCTGCCAGTTTTCTGGTGCAGTTTCCAGTCCCTGATAAACGACACCACGGTACTTTTCTTCGGCGACAAGCTGGCGAAAAGCATATTCGCGTTCGGCTGCCCATCTTTTGCCACTCGACTCTGGCAGACCATAAAAAGCAAAGCGGTTAACGCCTTTTTCTTTTAAATGCAAAAATGCGCTTTCAACCAGCGCATAGTTATCAGTGGCAATGTAATGTACGGGCGGATAGCTTTCTGCCAGGTGATACGAGCCGCCAACCCCGACAATGGGGACGTCGACATCAGCCAACGCTTGCTCGATTTGTTTATCGTCAAAGTCGGCAATAACGCCATCTCCTAACCAGTCCTTGATTTTATCAATGCGGGCGCGGAAATCTTCTTCAATGAAAATATCCCATTCCGATTGTGACGCCTGTAAATATTCCCCCACACCTTCTACAACTTGACGGTCATAGGCTTTATTAGCATTGAACAGTAATGTGATTCGGTGACGTTTAGTAAACATGGTTCTTTTCCTGCTGAATCATGCAAAAACTCAAAACCGGCAACACGTTACCGGTTTTGAGAAAATTTTTATCAAAATCAGGAACGGCGTTTGGTTGCGGAGTCCATCCATACTGCCAGCAACAGAATCGCACCTTTGACGATATACTGCCAGAAGGTCGGAACATCCATCATACTCATGCCGTTATCCAGCGAAGCCATGATGAATGCCCCCATCACAGCCCCCGCAACACTCCCTACGCCGCCAGCCAGACTGGTGCCGCCAATCACGCAGGCTGCAATGGCATCCAGTTCGGCGATATTACCGGCAGAAGGCGAGCCTGCACCAAGCCGTGAACTGAGGATTAACCCCGCGATGGCCACCATCAAACCGTTGATAGCAAACACGACAAGTTTGGTGCGTTCTACGTTAATCCCGGAGAGTCGCGCCGCTTCCAGATTGCCGCCAATAGCGTAAATGCGCCGCCCGAAAGCTGTCCTTGTTGCCATAAACATGCCGCCGAGTAACAGCAACGTCAGCAGCAGGACAGGAGTAGGAACGCCACGGTAATCATTCAGTAGCCAGATTGCGCCTAATACGATGATGGCGGTCAAAGCCTGGCGACCGACCACCGCTGTAGATGCCGGAGACTGTAAACCCAAAGCTTGTCGGCGCATTCTTCCACGCCATTGCCAGCCGACAAAAGCCATTAAGCCAAGCGCGCCAATAATGAAACCGGTGCTGGCGGGTAGATAGCTCTGTCCAATTTGTGACATCGCGGCGCTGGTGGGTGAAACCGTCGTACCGTTGGTGATGCCAATGAGGATGCCGCGAAATGCCAACATGCCCGCCAGGGTGACAATAAATGAAGGCACTTTGCGGTACGCGACCCACCAACCATTCCATGCGCCGAGAAGCAGGCCCAGAACCAGCGTCACAATAATGGTGAGTGGCAGAGGCCAGCCTAACCAGACGTCGCAGATAGCGGCGACGCCGCCTAATAGCCCCATCATCGAGCCGACCGAGAGGTCGATTTCGGCAGAAATTATGACGAACACCATCCCTACCGCAAGGATGCCGGTAATCGCGGTCTGGCGTAGCAAGTTGGAGACGTTACGGGCGCTTAAATAGGCGCCGTCAGTAGTCCAGGTAAAGAACAGCATGATGGCGATGATTGCTGCAATCATCACGAAGACTTGTAAATTCAGTGACTTCAGCACAGAGAAGCCACCGGATGTCGGTACGGCTAATTTCACTTCAGACGGATTGCTTTTCGACATGATGTTCGCTCCTCAATGCGGCTTCCATCACCTGCTCCTGAGTCAGGTTATGATTTATCAGGTTGGCTTTTAGTTTTCCTTCATGCATCACCAGTACGCGATCGCTAAGACCAAGTACTTCAGGTAATTCAGAAGAGATGACAATAACGGCGATACCCTGCTGGACGAGTTGGTTAATTAATTTGTAGATCTCGTATTTCGCGCCAATATCGATACCCCTGGTAGGTTCATCAAGAATGAGAATGCGCGGGTTGAGTAACAGACAGCGTGCCAGGATCGCTTTTTGTTGATTGCCGCCGCTTAAACGTCCAATAGCAAGTTCCGGAGACGACGTTTTCACTTTGAGTCGCTGGATAGATTCCAGAATACATTTTTGCTCTGCGGCATCATCAAGCTGGCTAATACCCCCGGTAAATTTGTTGAGTGCGGCGAGGGTAATATTTTTACCAACCGCCATTACCGGAACGATGCCATCACGCTTTCTATCTTCTGGCACCATTGCAATACCCTGGGCGATGGCTTGCTGGCAATTACGAATATCCACTTGTTTGCCATCAATATAGATTTTCCCTTCCCATTGTCCGGGCCAAACGCCAAAAAGGCATTGAATAGTTTCGGTGCGACCAGCGCCGACCAGTCCAGCAATCCCCAGTATTTCGCCACGTTTCAGGGAAAACGAGACATCGTTAACCCGTTTAATATGACGATTAACCGGATGCCATGCCGTCAGATGTTCTATGCGTAATATTTCATCGCCAGTGGTATGTGGTTCGTTTGGGTACAGTGCCGTTAATTCTCGCCCAACCATCATGGTGATAATATCGTCTTCGCTCATTCCGGCTGCATCACGCGTACCTATGTGCTGACCGTCGCGAATAACACAAATTGTGTCGGAAATCGCTTTGACTTCGTTGAGCTTGTGAGAAATATAGATACATGCGATGCCGTGTTGTTGCAGATCGCGAATAATATCCAGTAAAACTGTGGTTTCCAGCTCAGTTAATGAGGCGGTTGGTTCATCGAGAATTAATAAACGCACCTGTTTATTTAGTGCCTTGGCAATTTCAACAAGTTGTTGTTGCCCAAGCCCTAAATCACCAACGCGGGTATCTGGTGAAATGGATAAGCTGACTTGCGCTAACAGTTTCTGACAGCGTAGCGTCATCTGGTCATAATCCATGACCCCATTGCGGGTTATCTCATTGCCAAGAAAGATATTTTCCAGCACGGTCAACTCTTTCACCAATGCTAATTCCTGGTGAATGATGGCAATACCTTTGCGTTCGGTATCGCGGATGTGACTTGCCTGTATTACTTCACCAGCAAAAGTAATTTCGCCTTCGTAACTGCCAAAGGGATAAATTCCGCATAGCACTTTCATTAATGTTGATTTACCAGAACCGTTCTCACCGCAAAGTGAGACGATCTCACCAGCATTTAGCCGCAAACTGACGTTATCTATCGCCTTTACGCTGCCGAAAGTTTTGGTAATGCTCTTCATTTCAAGTAGATAAGACATAACGACTCCACCTAAGCCAATCAGTTCATGCGGCATGGAGAGAAATCACGTCCCCGTTGTCGACAGGGACGTAACGCTTAAAGCTCGCTCTCCTTGTGGAAACCGTCTTTAATCACCGTGTCTTTGATGTTGTTTTTATTCACATCAATAGGTGTCAGTAGGCGGGATGGAACATCTTTCAGCCCATTATTCAGCGTGGTATCTGCTTTAGGTTGTTGATCGTTACCCAGTTCAACGGCAATTTCCGCGGCAGTATTTGCCAGAAGAGTAATCGGTTTATACACCGTCATGGTTTGCGTACCCGCAGCAATACGTTTAATGCCGGCGAGATCCGCATCCTGACCGGAAATGGCGACTTTCCCTGACAAACCTTGCGCGCTTAATGCCTGAATAGCCCCGCCAGCAGTAGCATCGTTAGAAGCAACAACAGCGTCAATTTTGTTATTGTTGGCGGTCAACGCGTTTTCCATAATTTTCAGCGCGTTTTCTGGTAACCAGCCATCAACCCATTGGTCGCCTACGACTTTAATTTTCCCGGAGTCGACGTAAGGTTTTAATACTTTCATTTGCCCGGCGCGGAAAAGCTTAGCGTTGTTATCTACCGGAGAGCCGCCCATCAGGAAATAATTTCCTTGCGGGACGATATCGACCAGCGCTTTTGCTTGTAGTTCACCCACTTTTTCGTTATCGAAAGAAATATAAAAGTCGATATCAGCATCATTAATCATGCGGTCGTAAGCTAATACTTTAATGCCTTCTTGTTTTGCTTCTTTTACAACGTTACTTAATACCTGTCCGTTATACGGAATAATGACAAGAACATCGACTCCCCGGTTAATCATGTTTTCAATCTGCGACATTTGAGTTTCTTCGTTGCCATTTGCAGACTGCACAAATACTTTTGCGCCGAGAGATTCAGCTTTTTTCACGAAAATATCCCGGTCTTTCTGCCAGCGTTCAAGACGGAGATCATCAATAGCCATACCGATTTTGACTTCTTTAGCATGTGCCGCAACGTTGGTTAGCAGAAGTGAGGTGCACAGGGTGAGTAAAATGTTCTTTATTTTCATGGTTCAGAGGCCTTCTTTTGTTAGAGGGTAGCTTTAAAAAGTAACAATCACCGCGTTAAACGTGACCAATTTTTAGCAACTAAATGGGGGAAAACAATTACAGATTTTTATCTTTCGATTACGATTTTTCGTTTATTTCTTGATTTATGACCGAGATCTTATTTTTGTTGGTTAATCGAATTTGTTGCATTTTTCTCTTCGAGTAATTACCCAATTTCATCATTCCATTTTATTTTGCGAGCGAGCGCACACTTGTGAATTATCTCAATAGCAGTGTGAAATAACATAATTGAGCAACTTAAAGGGAGTGCCCAATATTACGACATCATCCATCACCCGCGGCATTACCTGATTATGGAGTTCATTATGCAAGCTTATTTTGACCAGCTCGATCGCGTTCGTTATGAAGGCCCGAAATCCTCTAACCCGTTAGCATTCCGTCACTACAACCCCGACGAATTGGTGTTGGGTAAGCGTATGGAAGACCATTTGCGTTTTGCCGCTTGCTACTGGCACACCTTCTGCTGGAACGGGGCGGATATGTTTGGCGTAGGCGCGTTTAACCGTCCCTGGCAGCAACCTGGCGAGGCGCTGGCATTGGCGAAGCGTAAAGCAGATGTCGCATTTGAGTTTTTCCACAAATTACATGTGCCTTTTTATTGCTTCCACGATGTGGACGTTTCCCCGGAAGGCGCATCGTTAAAAGAGTACATCAATAACTTTGCGCAAATGGTCGATGTGCTGGCAGGTAAACAAGAAGAGAGCGGCGTGAAACTGCTGTGGGGAACCGCTAACTGCTTTACTAACCCACGTTATGGTGCAGGCGCAGCTACGAATCCCGACCCGGAAGTTTTCAGCTGGGCAGCAACACAAGTCGTTACGGCGATGGAAGCGACGCATAAACTGGGTGGTGAAAACTATGTGCTGTGGGGCGGTCGCGAAGGTTACGAAACGCTGCTGAATACCGATTTGCGTCAGGAGCGTGAACAGATTGGCCGCTTTATGCAGATGGTGGTTGAGCATAAACATAAAATCGGTTTCCAGGGTACTCTGCTTATCGAACCGAAACCGCAAGAGCCGACCAAACATCAATATGATTACGATGCCGCGACGGTCTACGGCTTCCTGAAGCAGTTTGGCCTGGAAAAAGAGATTAAACTGAATATTGAAGCAAACCATGCAACGTTGGCGGGTCACTCTTTCCACCATGAAATTGCCACCGCCATTGCGCTTGGTCTGTTCGGTTCTGTCGATGCTAACCGTGGTGACGCGCAGTTGGGCTGGGATACCGACCAGTTCCCGAACAGCGTGGAAGAAAATGCGCTGGTGATGTATGAAATTCTCAAAGCGGGCGGTTTTACCACCGGTGGTTTGAACTTCGATGCCAAAGTACGTCGTCAGAGCACCGATAAATATGACCTGTTCTACGGTCATATTGGCGCGATGGATACGATGGCACTGGCGCTGAAAATTGCAGCACGCATGATTGAAGACGGTGAGCTGGATAAACGCGTCGCGCAACGTTATTCCGGCTGGAATAGCGAACTGGGCCAGCAAATTCTGAAAGGCCAAATGTCACTGGCGGATTTAGCAAAATATGCCCAGGAACATAATCTTGCACCGGTGCATCAGAGTGGTCGCCAGGAGCAGTTAGAAAATCTGGTAAACCATTATCTGTTCGACAAATAACGGCTAACTGTGCAGTCCGTTGGCCCGGTTATCGGTAGCGATACCGGGCATTTTTTAAGGAACGATCGCTATGTATATCGGGATAGATCTTGGCACATCGGGCGTGAAAGTCATTCTGCTCAACGAACAGGGTGAGGTAATTGCTTCGCAAACGGAAAAGCTGACCGTTTCGCGCCCGCATCCCCTCTGGTCTGAACAAGACCCGGAACAGTGGTGGCAGGCAACAGATCGTGCAGTGAGAACGCTTGCGCGACAATATTCTTTGCAAGAGGTTAAGGCGTTAGGTATTGCCGGACAGATGCACGGAGCTACGTTACTTGATGCTCGGCAGCAGGTATTACGTCCAGCGATTTTGTGGAATGACGGGCGCTGTGCGCAAGAGTGCGCTTTGCTTGAAACACGAGTCCCGGATTCGCGCGCTATAACCGGCAATCTGATGATGCCCGGATTTACCGCGCCTAAGCTGCTGTGGGTGCAACGCCATGAGCCAGATATATTCCGTCAGGTAGACAAGGTTTTATTGCCAAAAGATTATTTGCGTCTGCGTATGACCGGAGAGTTTGCCAGTGATATGTCTGATGCGGCAGGCACCATGTGGCTGGATGTCGCGAAGCGTGACTGGAGTGATGTCATGCTGCAAGCTTGCCAGCTGTCCCGTGACCAGATGCCAGCATTATACGAAGGCAGTGAAATTACCGGGACTTTGCTACCCGAGGTGGCAAAAGCATGGGGAATGGCGGCAGTGCCTGTTGTCGCGGGCGGCGGCGATAATGCGGCTGGCGCGGTTGGTGTGGGTATGGTTGATGCCAACCAGGCAATGCTGTCGCTGGGAACTTCTGGTGTTTATTTTGCGGTGAGCGAAGGGTTCTTAAGCAAGCCGGAAAGCGCCGTACACAGCTTTTGCCATGCATTACCACAGCGTTGGCATTTAATGTCGGTGATGTTGAGTGCGGCATCGTGTCTGGATTGGGCTGCGAAATTAACCGGCCTGAGTAATGTCCCAGGCTTAATTGCAGCTGCGCAACAGGCAGATGAAAGTGCCGAGCCAATCTGGTTTTTGCCTTATCTTTCCGGCGAGCCGTACCCCGCACAATAATCCACAGGCGAAGGGGGTTTTCTTTGGCCTGACCCATCAACACGGCCCTAATGAACTGGCGCGAGCAGTGCTGGAAGGCGTGGGTTATGCGCTGGCCGATGGCATGGATGTCGTGCACGCCTGCGGCATTAAACCGCAAAGTATTACCCTGATTGGTGGTGGAGCGCGTAGTGAGTACTGGCGTCAGATGCTGGCGGATATCTGCGGTCAGCAGTTGGATTACCGCACGGGTGGTGATGTAGGGCCTGCACTGGGCGCAGCAAGGTTGGCGCAGATTGCGGTGAATCCAGATAAATCGCTCAGTGAATTGTTGCCGCAACTGCCGTTAGAGCAGTCGCATATGCCGAACGCGCAGCATCATGCCGCTTATCAGCCACGACGCGAAACATTCCGTCGTCTCTATCAGCAACTTCTGCCACTAATGGCGTAAACTTATCCCCCGCCTGACCGGGCAGGGGATAATTCTCGTCTATATATATTATCAATTCATTAATATTTCATATGAATTTATTCTGAAAATCATTTGTTAATGGTGTTTTTCAGTTTTGTCTTTCGTTGGTTAATCGTAATGTATCGTTGGTAGATACGGAGATCATTATGAAAACCTCAAAGACTGTGGCAAAACTATTATTTGTTGTCGGGGCGTTGGTTTATCTGGTTGGGCTATGGATCTCATGCCCATTGTTAAGCGGCAAAGGCTATTTTCTCGGCGTGTTAATGACGGGAACGTTTGGCAATTATGCTTATCTTCGTGCTGAAAAACTCGGGCAACTGGATGACATGTTTATTCGCATCTGCCAGTTAGTTGCGTTAATCACTATCGGTCTGTTGTTTATCGGTGTTTTAAATGCACCTATCAATGCTTATGAAATGGTGATCTACCCCATCGCCTTTTTTGTCTGCTTGTTTGGTCAAATGCGTTTGTTTCGCTCGGCATGAGCAACATAAAGCTCTTACACATTCAGGAATGAAAGGAATACTGTGATGGAAAACAAAATATCAACCTATTCTCCAGCATTTAGCATTGTGTCATGGATAGCGCTTGGCGGCGGTATTGTTACCTATTTATTAGGGCTATGGAATGCGGAAATGCAATTAAATGAAAAAGGATATTACTTTGCTGTTCTGGTGCTAGGACTATTTTCAGCCGCATCTTATCAAAAAACTGTGCGAGACAAATATGAAGGCATCCCCACTACATCCATTTATTATATGACCTGTCTGGTTGTCTTTATCATTTCTGTCGCATTACTGATAGTTGGTCTGTGGAATGCAACATTATTACTCAGCGAAAAAGGGTTTTATGGTCTGGCCTTCTTTTTAAGTTTGTTTGGTGCAGTAGCAGTGCAGAAGAATATTCGTGATGCTGGAGTTAATCCATCAAAAGAAACTGTGGTTGCTCAGGAAGAATATAGCGAATAATCCTTGCAAGCCCGGTCAGTGTGACCGGGCTTTTGCTCAACTTACGAATCTGTTTCGGTCGATTCGTTGCACCAGCACAGAAAGTAATAAGCTTGTGGCCAGCGTGGCGCAGAAGATCCAGATAATATCCAGTATTGGCCAGTTTTTAAGCTCAATCCCCCGGGTACGCAGCGCATGGATAATCAATGCGTGGAACCCGTATATACCTAAAGAATGGCGTGATATCATCCCAAGCCCGGGAACAGTGCGTGTATCCAGCGTATTTTTTACCAGCGTCAGTAACGCGATTGCGCAGAGAAAAACCATCGGTCCGCAATAGAGATACCAGGTATCGGCAAAATTTCCGCGCCACTGTAATTCATATAATGTCCCGCGAGAGATAATAAATACCCCCGCAACAAACAGTACGGCGCTCACCCACGACAGTGATTTATGTTGCGTATCCATCATGCCAATGGCGCGGCCCAACATGCCATACAGGATGTAGTAAAAAGTATCGCCATTGATATATAAGTTAATCGGTAGCCATTCGAAGCCGTCGATCTTCTGTGGCACTGTGTTTGGGTTAGCGATGATGCCAATCACCACCATGAGTACCAGCAACATTTTACCGCTAACGTTTTTTACCTGAACCAGCGGCGAAACCAGATAAATCACCGCAATCGCGAAGAAAAACCATAAGTGATAAAACACAGGCTTTTGTAGCAGGTTTTTCAGCGCTAACTCCACATTGATAGCGGTAAAAAGCGCAATGTAGATCAACGCGATGACACTATAAAACAGCAGACATAAGCCAATACGCAAGAAATGACGCGGTTGGGCGCTACGTTCGCCAAAAAAGAGATAGCCGGAAATCATGAAAAATAGCGGCACGCTGACACGGGAGGCAGAATTTAGAACATTCGCGATATCCCAGGTTATGGGGCTGACGCTATGGGCGTTGGTTACATACCAGGTGGTGGTATGAATCATCACCACCATTAAACAGGCTATCCCTCGCAGGTTATCAATCCAATAAATTTTGGGCTGCATCTGTGTCTCTGTAACTGGTTAAAAAAAGGTCTGACCGATAAATCATTCAGCTGGTGCACTGGAATAATCCGAGTTTTATCTCTACAGCTTATAGAGGCTTGAGGAAATTCGTTAGATTCAGCCACTATACCGATATTAATAATAAGACTCACCTGCAAATAAGACGGTAATTTAATGATGATGAACTATTTCTTTCCAGCAATGGCACTTATTGTGTTAGTGGGATGCTCGACACCGCCACCCGAGCAGAAAGCACAGCGGGTAAAGGTTGAGCCGCTGCGTTCATTGAATATGGAAGCGTTGTGCAAGGATCAGGCAGCAAAACGTTATAACACCGGTGAGCAAAAAATCGACGTCACCGCATTTGAACAGTTTCAGGGGAGCTACGAAATGCGTGGTTATACCTTCCGGAAAGAGCAGTTTGTCTGTTCTTTTGACGCAGATGGCCATTTTTTGCATCTTTCCATGCGTTAAGCCCTGCTTTTTCCCGTTTCGTACTGTATATCTTCCATCCAGCGGGTATACTGATCCCTTCCTTTAAATCCACACGTATCCAGCACGAAATAATATGCAAAAGTTTGATACCAGGACCTTCCAGGGCTTGATCCTGACCTTACAGGATTACTGGGCTCGCCAGGGCTGCACCATTGTTCAACCATTGGACATGGAAGTCGGCGCGGGAACCTCTCACCCAATGACCTGTCTGCGCGCGCTGGGGCCAGAACCGATGGCGGCTGCTTATGTTCAGCCTTCTCGTCGCCCGACCGATGGTCGCTACGGCGAAAACCCCAACCGTTTACAGCACTACTATCAGTTCCAGGTGGTCATTAAGCCATCGCCGGACAATATTCAGGAGCTGTACCTCGGTTCTCTGAAAGAGCTGGGCATGGACCCGACTATCCACGATATCCGTTTCGTGGAAGATAACTGGGAAAACCCGACGCTGGGTGCCTGGGGGCTGGGCTGGGAAGTGTGGCTGAACGGCATGGAAGTGACGCAGTTCACTTACTTCCAGCAGGTTGGTGGTCTGGAGTGTAAACCGGTTACCGGCGAGATCACCTACGGTCTGGAACGTCTGGCAATGTACATTCAGGGCGTAGACAGCGTTTACGACCTGGTCTGGAGCGACGGCCCGCTGGGTAAAACCACCTACGGCGACGTGTTCCATCAGAACGAAGTGGAGCAGTCCACTTACAACTTCGAATACGCGGATGTGGACTTTCTGTTCACCTGCTTCGAGCAGTACGAGAAAGAAGCGCAGCAGCTGCTGGCGCTGGAAAACCCGCTGCCGCTGCCAGCCTACGAGCGTATTCTGAAAGCCGCCCACAGCTTCAACCTGCTGGATGCGCGTAAAGCCATCTCCGTCACCGAGCGCCAGCGCTACATTCTGCGCATTCGCACTCTGACCAAAGCAGTGGCAGAAGCATACTACGCTTCCCGTGAAGCCCTCGGCTTCCCGATGTGCAACAAAGATAAGTAAGAGGCGGCTATGTCTGAGAAAACTTTTCTGGTGGAAATCGGCACTGAAGAGCTGCCACCAAAAGCACTGCGCAGCCTGGCTGAGTCCTTTGCTGCGAACTTTACTGCGGAGCTGGATAACGCTGGCCTCGCACACGGCACCGTTCAATGGTTTGCTGCTCCGCGTCGTCTGGCGCTGAAAGTAGCTAACCTGGCGGAAGCGCAACCGGATCGTGAAATCGAAAAACGCGGCCCGGCGATTGCCCAGGCGTTCGACGCTGAAGGCAAACCGAGCAAAGCGGCAGAAGGTTGGGCGCGTGGTTGCGGTATTACCGTTGACCAGGCTGAGCGTTTGACTACCGATAAAGGCGAATGGCTGCTGTATCGCGCCCATGTGAAGGGCGAAAGCACCGAAGCACTGCTGCCGAATATGGTTGCGACTTCGCTGGCGAAACTGCCGATCCCGAAACTGATGCGCTGGGGCGCGTCTGACGTACACTTCGTGCGTCCGGTACACACCGTGACCCTGCTGCTGGGCGACAAAGTCATTCCGGCAACCATTCTGGGGATTCAGTCCGATCGCGTGATTCGCGGTCACCGCTTTATGGGCGAACCGGAATTCACTATCGACAATGCCGATCAGTATCCGGAAATTCTGCGTGAGCGCGGTAAAGTCATCGCCGATTACGAAGAACGTAAAGCGAAGATTAAAGCCGATGCCGAAGAGGCAGCACGTAAGATTGGCGGTAACGCTGACTTAAGCGAAAGTCTGCTGGAAGAAGTGGCTTCTCTGGTTGAATGGCCGGTTGTTCTGACCGCGAAATTCGAAGAGAAATTCCTCGCGGTGCCGTCTGAAGCACTGGTTTACACCATGAAAGGTGACCAGAAGTACTTCCCGGTGTATGCGAACGACGGCAAACTGCTGCCGAACTTCATCTTCGTTGCCAACATCGAATCGAAAGATCCGCAGCAAATTATCTCCGGTAACGAGAAAGTCGTTCGTCCACGTCTGGCAGATGCCGAGTTCTTCTTTAATACCGACCGTAAAAAACGTCTGGAAGATAACCTGCCGCGCCTGCAAACCGTGCTGTTCCAGCAACAGCTGGGTACGCTGCGCGACAAAACTGACCGCATTCAGGCGCTGGCTGGCTGGATTGCTGAACAGATTGGCGCTGACGTTAACCACGCTACCCGTGCGGGCCTGCTGTCTAAGTGCGACCTGATGACCAACATGGTCTTTGAGTTCACCGACACCCAGGGCGTTATGGGGATGCACTACGCGCGTCACGATGGCGAAGCGGAAGATGTCGCGGTAGCGCTGAACGAGCAGTATCAGCCGCGTTTTGCCGGTGATGACCTGCCGTCCAACCCGGTAGCTTGTGCGCTGGCGATTGCTGACAAGATGGACACCCTGGCGGGTATCTTCGGTATCGGTCAGCATCCGAAAGGCGACAAAGACCCATTTGCGCTGCGTCGTGCCGCACTTGGCGTGCTGCGTATTATCGTTGAGAAGAACCTCAACCTTGATCTGCAAACGCTGACCGAAGAAGCGGTGCGTCTGTATGGCGATAAGCTGACTAATGCCAACGTGGTTGATGATGTTATCGACTTTATGCTCGGTCGCTTCCGCGCCTGGTATCAGGACGAAGGTTACACCGTTGACACCATCCAGGCGGTACTGGCGCGTCGTCCGACCCGTCCGGCAGATTTCGATGCCCGTATGAAGGCGGTATCGCATTTCCGTACCCTGGATGCAGCTGCTGCACTGGCGGCGGCGAACAAACGTGTATCCAACATTCTGGCGAAATCTGACGAAGTGCTGAGCGACCGCGTGAATGCCTCTACCCTGAAAGAGCCGGAAGAAATTAAACTGGCGATGCAGGTGGTTGTTCTGCGAGACAAACTGGAGCCGTACTTTGCTGAAGGTCGTTACCAGGATGCGCTGGTCGAACTGGCTGAGCTGCGTGAACCTGTCGATGCTTTCTTCGATAAAGTGATGGTCATGGTTGATGATAAAGATCTGCGTATCAACCGCCTGACCATGCTGGAAAAACTGCGCGAATTGTTCCTGCGCGTTGCGGATATTTCGCTGTTGCAGTAATAACAGCGTTATTAAATAGCCTGCCACTTGGCAGGCTTTTTTTATCGCTAATAATACAGCTACCTTTAATAATTTTCTGCTGAATAAAAATTATCTCATATATTAATTTCATGATATTTTTTTTAGGATTTTATTAAGGAGAGGAAAGGAATTTATTACGCTAGAATAGCTGCGGGTGCTTGAGACTGTTTGTCTCAGGTATCACCGAAAGGCAGACAGAGAAAAGCCCCACCTGACTATAAATCAAAGTGAGGCTACCCTATGCCTGAACACCATAAGGTTAGCCTCTTACTCGTTGGAAATCAACACAGGAGGCTGGGAATGCCGCAGAAATATAAATTGCTTTCTTTAATAGTGATTTGTTTTACGCTTTTATTTTTCACCTGGATGATAAGAGATTCACTGTGTGAATTGCATATTAAACAGGAGAGTTATGAGCTGGTGGCATTTTTAGCCTGCAATTTGAAAGAGTAAGAGTCTTCGGCGGGAAGTTATTCCCGCCTTTCTTACGGTGTTGGGTATTCTCAATGCACCCTAATTTATTTCTTTGATGAATATTATTTAAAAAATACGAACGGATTTGGCTATTAAATAGGTTTTTAATTGAGAACAGGAATGGTTCGGAGCCTTCATGAATAAACTGCTTTTACTGTTGATAATGCTTTATCAACGACATCTTTCTCCTCGCAAAGGATATCGCTGTGCTTACAGTGTGTTGTACCAAACGCAGGGATGTTCGGGGGCAGTCAAAGAGATTATTCAACAGAAAGGTGTTATTGCAGGCTGGGGCGAGGATACGTCAGCGTTTTGCAGATTGCCGACTTGCGGCACAGACAATCAGGCAGAAGCAACACCTGAACGAGGTTATACGTAAAAAGAAGAATAATGAGTGTAATGATTGTGATTGTTCCGGGTGTGATGGTACGGTCTGTCGTGATTGCCACATCCCGATGCCGGATCTGGATTGTTCCTGGGACTGTTCTTCTCTACATATAAAGCGGTTTTTCCAATAAAAAAATCCCCGCCAAATGGCAGGGATCTTAGATTCTGTGCTTTTAAGCAGAGATTACAGGCTGGTTACGTTACCAGCTGCTGGGCCTTTAGCGCCGCTTTCGATGGTGAAGGACACTTTCTGACCTTCGTCCAGAGATTTGTAACCATCGTTCTGGATAGCAGAGAAGTGTACGAACACGTCTTTAGAGCCATCGTCAGGAGTGATGAAGCCGAAGCCTTTGTCAGCGTTGAACCATTTTACGATACCAGTCATTTTACCGGACATAGTGTATTACCTTTAATAATTAAGTGTGCCTTTCGGCGATATGGCGTGCTTTACAGATTTTGAAGCGTTAAAGGAAATGTGCACTACGAGGGGTATCAACGATAACTCTTGAAGGGACTTGCCTTACTACACTGCTTTAATGGTCTGTACGTCAAACCGTTGATGTGCATTAAGCCACGCATTGGAGGTGGATGCAACAATTATTTTTCAAATTTATGATTAATCGGTCGGAAAGCGGCCCTGTCATCAGGACCGTAAACATCAAAAAAGTTAATAAAACTCTATTCCATCAACTGCTTACTTAATGCTGGATTGGCCTGAATCAGACGCATTAATTTTAGTTCAGCACTGGAAGGCTTCACTCGTCTGGATTCCCATTCCTTTACCATCGCAACGGATACGCCCAAAACACGGGCGAAATCATCAATTTTTAACCCCGTTCCTTTGCGTAATTGCTCAATCTCGGTACAGGGCGTAGGTCTGTGCGTCAGGGCAATCTTCTGTGTTTCATCTTTAAAAACAATTTGTTCCAGGCTGCTCAACAGCTCAAGCATTGGATCTTTATATTCCATTGAAAACTCCTCAAATCACACTGCGGGATCGTGAATTGCATTGAAGCTCATTAAGAATAGTCGGGAAAAACTGACTCAGCGGGAAGCAGCCGGAGTGTGATTCGATTCAGCTTATCAATAACTGTGACTTATAGTTGCCTAACGATATGATTAATGCCGATATATTTCGCAGAATCCCGAATTGTAAAGATTCCGAAAATTTCACTTACCGAAGAGAAGTAAGGTTCTGGCTAAAAAACGCAATAGCAATGCCTGTTTTTAACAATGAAACAACAAATTAACCTTCCTTCATTTTCTACATCATTTTCCCAGGAAGATTATGCATAAAGGGTATCTTGCAAGCTTGTCCTGGACTATCCTTGTCACGTCAGACACGCGTGTGTCGTTGTGCGCTTTTTTTGGGTGAAAGGAGTAAGAAAATGGCGACAGGAAAGTCCTGCTCTCGCTGGTTTGCGCCTCTTGCGGCGTTATTAATGGTAGTTAGCCTGAGTGGGTGTTTTGATAAAGAAGGCGATCAGCGTAAAGCGTTTATCGACTTCCTGCAGAATACAGTGATGCGTAGCGGTGAACGTCTACCAACCCTGACTGCCGATCAGAAAAAACAATTTGGTCCTTTTGTCTCTGATTACGCGATTCTGTATGGCTATTCCCAACAGGTGAATCAGGCGATGGATTCCGGTCTGCGTCCGGTTGTAGACAGCGTTAACGCAATTCGTGTACCACAGGATTATGTCACGCAAAGTGGTCCGCTGCGTGAAATGAACGGTTCGCTGGGTGTATTGGCGCAACAGCTACAAAATGCGAAGTTGCAGGCCGATGCGGCGCACTCTGCGCTGAAACAGACTGATGACCTGAAACCGGTCTTTGATCAGGCATTCACCAAAGTGGTGACGACACCGGCTGATGCGTTACAACCGTTGATTCCGGCGGCACAAACCTTTACACAACAACTGGTAATGGTTGGTGACTATATTTCCCAGCAGGGTACTCAGGTAAGCTTTGTGGCGAATGGCATTCAGTTCCCGACTTCGCAGCAGGCGAGTGAATATAACAAACTGATTGCGCCATTACCGGCACAGCATCAGGCGTTTAATCAGGCCTGGACCGCAGCAGTAACTGCAACCCAATAAAGAGTAAAAGCCCGAGAGATTTTCGGGCTTTTCTTCACGCAGTCGCGGTTATTCCGCGACTTGCGGATTCACGCAGTTCTTCTCGACATTCCCTTGTAACGCATTAATCAAATTATCCACCGCACAGGCGGCCATGCCATAACGCGTCTCATGAGTAGCAGAACCAATATGTGGGACTGCGACGACATTTGCCATTGAGAGCAGCGGTGAATCTACTGACAGTGGCTCTTGTTCGAAGACATCCAGTCCGGCGGCGTGAATTTCCCCTTTCTGCAATGCCGCAATCAGTGCATTTTCGTCAACCACCGGTCCACGTCCTGCATTAATGAAGATGGCGGAGGATTTCATTTTGGCGAATTGTTCAGCGCCAAACAGGTGATGCGTTTCTTCAGTTAGCGGCAGGATCAGGCAAACGAAATCCGATTCTTGTAACAGCGTATCCAGATCGCAATAACGGGCGTTAAAGCGTTCTTCCGCTTCTTTATGGTGGCGGCGAGCGTTATAGAGGATAGGCATGTTGAAGCCAAAGTGCGCCCGTTGTGCCAGTGCCATGCCGATCCGTCCCATCCCGACAATGCCAAGTGTTTTATGATGCACGTCGCTGCCGTACCAGTCCGGGCCAATGCTCGCGGTCCATTCGCCTGCTTTTACGCGTTCTGCTACCTCGACAACCCGACGCGCGGTACACAGCACCAACGCCATCAGCGTATCGGCCACCGTTTCCGTTAATACGGTTGGCGTATGCATTAGCAGGATTTTTCGGGCGGTAAGCGCATCGACATCGAAATTGTCGTAGCCTACAGAGATAGTTGATGTGGCACGCAGTTTCGGCATTTTGTCCAGCAACGCGGCATCAACATTTTCATTTGAACCTAACAAGCCCTCGGCTTCGGCAAAAATTTCCGCGTTTTGCGCGACGGTCTGTGGAGTGAGGTCTGTCACCTGGTGAACGGTGAAATGTGCTTGCAGGCGTTGCAGTAAATCATCAGGTAAGGCTTTGTAGAGGATAACGGGCGGCTTCATGCTTCTCTCCATTCACTGATAAGGCGATCACCTTAGCCTGAAAAATGAAGCAGGAAAACCTAAGAATACCAGGTGATTGAATCACCACCTGGCATGAAAGTGATTACAGCGGGCTTAAGGTAATTTCTACGCGACGGTTTTGGGCTTTGCCTTCTGCGGTGCTGTTGCTGGCGATCGGGTTAGCCGGGCCAAGACCCTGAGTACGAATACGGCTGGCGTCAACGCCCTGGGTAATCAACGCACTGGCAACGGAATCTGCACGCTGCTGCGACAGACGCATGTTCAGGTCATGACCACCAGTGCTGTCGGTGTAGCCAATCACGTTAACCGCCGTTTTCGGGTACTCTTTCAGTACCATTGCAACACCGGTCAGAGTGTTAGCACCTGCTGGTTTCAGAGTGGCGCTGCTGCTGTCGAAGGTCACATTGTTCGGCATGTTGAGGATAATGTTGTCCCCGCTGCGCGTTACGCTAACGCCTGTGCCGCGCATTTTGTCGCGCAGTTTCGCTTCCTGCACATCCATGTAATAGCCAACGCCGCCGCCCAGTGCCGCGCCTGCTGCTGCGCCAATCAGTGCGCCTTTACCACGATCTTTCTTCGAAGAAGAGAGTGCGCCAATGCCCGCGCCAACGAGAGAGCCCAGACCCGCGCCAATAGCAGATTTACCCGCTTCGCGTTCGCCGGTGTAAGGGTTAGTTGTACAGCCAGATACCGCCAGAGCGCCACTCACAACGGCGGCAATAAGATAAACACGTTTCTTCATTGTTAATCCTTAATAACCTTTTTATTCTTTGCCACGGGTTTCGTGGCGGAAGATTATGCCGTGTGAACATGAAGATTATTCCTGGGAATACTCGGAAATTTGTAAGTAATATTTAACTGCTCAATACATCTAACTTTTCAGGAGCCTTCGGTTTGGCCAACTCATCCTCACGTTATTCTGTTCTTACTGCCGCCCACTGGGGACCAATGCTGGTTGAAACCGACGGTAAAACAGTTTTCAGCTCGCGTGGTGCGTTAACCACAGGAATGGAAAACTCCTTGCAGAGTGCGGTTCGCGACCAGGTTCATAGCAATGCGCGGGTGCGATTTCCGATGGTGCGTAAAGGCTTTCTTGCGTCACCAGAAAATCCACAAGGGATTCGCGGGCAGGACGAATTTGTTCGCGTGAGTTGGGATGAGGCACTGGATCTTATTCACCAACAACACAAACGCATTCGCGGAGCTTATGGTTCAGCGTCGATTTTTGCCGGTTCCTACGGCTGGCGTTCAAATGGCGTGCTGCATAAAGCGTCAACCTTGTTACAACGCTATATGGCGCTGGCAGGCGGCTATACCGGCCATCTGGGGGATTATTCGACTGGCGCAGCGCAGGCGATCATGCCGTATGTTGTGGGTGGCAGCGAAGTTTATCAGCAGCAGACCAGTTGGCCGCTGGTGCTTGAACATAGCGATGTGGTGGTGCTGTGGAGTGCTAACCCTCTAAATACACTGAAAATTGCGTGGAATGCATCCGATGAGCAGGGGCTTTCTTACTTTTCCGCACTGCGTGATAGCGGGAAAAAGCTGATCTGCATTGATCCCATGCGATCGGAAACCGTTGATTTCTTTGGCGATAAAATGGAATGGGTAGCACCGCATATGGGAACAGATGTGGCGCTGATGCTAGGGATCGCCCATACGCTGGTGGAAAACTGCTGGCACGACGAAGAGTTTCTGGCACGTTGTACTATCGGCTATGACGCCTTCGCTTCTTATTTACAGGGCGAGAGTGATGGCATAGCGAAAACTGCCGAATGGGCGGCGGAGATTTGTGGTGTTCCGGCAGATAAAATCCGCGAACTGGCGGCTATTTTCCATCAAAATACCACCATGCTGATGGCAGGATGGGGAATGCAGCGTCAGCAGTTTGGCGAGCAAAAGCACTGGATGCTCGTCACGCTGGCGGCAATGTTGGGGCAAATCGGTACACCAGGTGGCGGTTTTGGGCTTTCTTATCATTTTGCCAACGGTGGTAATCCCACGCGCCGTGCTGCGGTGCTTTCATCCATGCAGGGCAGTTTGCCGGGTGGTACGGATGCGGTAGATAAAATCCCCGTTGCCCGTATTGTCGAGGCTCTTGAAAATCCTGGTGGCGCATACCAACACAACGGCATGAATCGTCACTTTCCGGATATACGCTTTATCTGGTGGGCGGGCGGCGCCAATTTTACACATCATCAGGACACTAATCGTCTGATTCGAGCCTGGCAAAAACCGGAACTGGTGGTCATTTCAGAATGCTTCTGGACGGCGGCGGCGAAACATGCCGATATCGTCCTGCCTGCAACCACGTCTTTTGAGCGTAACGATCTCACCATGACCGGAGATTACAGCAATCAGCATCTTGTTCCGATGAAACAAGTCGTGCCGCCGCGTGACGAAGCGCGTAATGATTTCGACGTCTTTGCTGAATTAAGCGAACGTTGGGAGAAGGGTGGCTACGCGCGGTTTACGGAAGGGAAAACTGAGCTGCAATGGCTGGAAACTTTTTATAACGTCGCCCGACAACGAGGGGCAAGTCAGCAGGTTGAATTACCATCGTTTGACGCGTTTTGGGAAGCAAACCAATTCATTGAGATGCCGGAAAACCCAATCAGCGAACAGTTTATCCGGTTTGCTGATTTTCGCCGCGACCCACAGACGCATCCGTTAAAAACGGCCAGTGGTAAGATTGAAATCTTCTCGCAGCGTATCGCGGATTACAGTTACCCGGATTGTCCGGGGCATCCCATGTGGCTGGAGCCGGATGAGTGGCAGGGCAATGCCGAACCGGAACAGTTGCAGGTACTTTCTGCCCATCCCGCACATCGTTTGCACAGCCAGCTAAATTACAGTTCTCTGCGTGAATTATATGCGGTGGCAAACCGTGAACCTGTCACCATTCACCCTGATGATGCACGAGCGCGAGGCATAAAAGAGGGCGACACGGTACGAGTGTGGAACTCGCGCGGGCAAATTCTTGCCGGCGCAGTCATTAGCGAAGGTATTAAACCTGGCGTGATTTGCATTCACGAAGGGGCATGGCCCGATCTGGATTTAACCGCTGGCGGCATTTGTAAAAATGGCGCTGTGAACGTGTTGACGAAAGATCTCCCCAGCTCGCGGCTGGGGAATGGATGCGCGGGTAACACGGCGTTAGCGTGGCTGGAGAAATACACTGGCCCGGAACTGCCACTTACGGCGTTTGATCCGCCTGCCAATCCATAATCCAGGTGGGAAGTTGGGTTTCTTCCTGCCAGGCGCAGTCGACAATATGGAATCCTTGCGCATGGTAGAAATTTATCGCGGGCTGGTTTTTCTGGTAAACCTCCAACAATAAATGGGGATGGCGTTGTTGCACATGTTGCATCAGCGCCTTACCAATACCGCGCCTGACGGCCTTTGGTGCGACAAACATCGCAGCTAAAAATCGTCCTTCCATCACGCTGACAAAACCGAGAAGCTTGCCATCTTCTTCCCACACCCAGTTTTGCGCGTTGGCAAGATAAGCATCACGCACCAGCGGAATGCAGTCACGCCAGTAGCTTTCTTCTATGAAAGGATGTCCCCAGGTTGTACTTTCCAGCCATAATTCAAGGATCGCAGGTAATTCCAAACGTTGCGCTTCTCGAATCATTATTTCCTCCCCGGATGGCAACAGCAGCCAACGACATGATCGTTCACCAGTCCGCATGCCTGCATAAAGGAGTAACAAATCGTCGTACCAACAAATTTGAAGCCGCGTTTTTTCAGTGCTTTGGAAAGTGCATCAGAGGTGGGTGTTGAGGTGGGGATTTCGCTCAACGTTTTGGCTTGTGTCACCTGTGGTTGATGGTTTACGAACGACCAGACAAAGTCGGCAAACGGTTCGCCGTTCTGCTCCATTTGTAGGTATGCCCGTGCATTACCAATTATCGCCTGAATTTTCCCACGATGGCGGATAATCCCGGCATCAAGCACCAGTCTTTCAACGTCCTCTTCCTGCATAGCCGCGACTTTTACCGGATCGAACTGATGAAAACAGGCGCGATAGTTTTCACGTTTTTTGAGAACGGTAATCCAGGATAACCCTGCCTGTTGTCCTTCAAGGCAGATCATTTCGAATAGTTTATTACTATTGGTTTCAGGCACGCCCCACTCATTATCGTGGTAGGCAATATAAAGCGGGTCCTGACTCACCCAGCCGCAACGTTCCATACTTTCCCTCGCTATGTACCAGATCGTAAATATTTCACCCTCTTGTCTTGACGCATCGGTGAAAAAGTCAATATTTAATACAGGGCTAAGATGCCCGACATCCTACATACAATGACAATAATATTGCCGAATTCGGCTCTTCCCTGGAGTCGTGTTAATGATCATAAAAAAATGCGGTGGTCGCTGGCACTTAAGTCTGCTGGCGAGCGTGGTAATCAGTTCTTTTTTTTCTCAACACAGCTTACGCCTGGCAGCAAGAATATATCGTTGATACGCAACCAGGACATACCACTGAGCGTTATACCTGGGATAGCGATCACCAACCGGACTACAACGATATTTTGTCGCAACGTATTCAAAGTAGCCAAAGAGCGCTGGGACTGGAAGTTAATCTGGCGGAAGAAACCCCTGCGGATGTGACCAGCAGTATGAGTATGGGCTGGAATTTTCCTTTATATGAGCAGGTTACAACGGGTCCAGTCGCCGCATTACATTACGATGGCACAACCACCTCCATGTATAACGAGTTTGGCGACAGTACTGCAACACTGACCGATCCGTTATGGCATGCCAGCGTCAGTACGTTAGGATGGCGTGTTGATTCCCGACTTGGCGATTTCCGTCCCTGGGCGCAAATCAGCTACAACCAGCAATTTGGTGAAAATATCTGGAAGGCTCAATCAGGCCTAAGTCGCATGACGGCGACAAATCAGAATGGTAATTGGCTTGATGTGACCGTAGGAGCCGATATGTTGCTTAACCAACATATTGCCGCCTATGCCGCGTTATCCCAGGCGGAGAATAGCGCCAATGATAGTGATTATTTATATACCATGGGCGTGAGTGCCAGATTTTAACGTATTTGTTACAACTATGGGCTACTAATAACAACCATTGCAATGATAGTGTGTGCTAACTGACCAAATAATTATTGCGGTGAATATTTGTCACGTCATTCATTCCTGAACTAAGGCATTTCATGCCGTTTTGATGGCATTTCATGCCGTTTTTTCCCCTGCATAAAATGCACTTCGTTATGTTTGTCGGCAGAGAATTTTCCTTTTTACTACAGCAGGAATACTGCCATGACACCTTCAAACTATCAGCGTACGCGCTGGCTTACCCTTATCGGTACCATTATCACCCAGTTTGCGCTGGGGTCAGTTTATACCTGGAGCCTGTTTAATGGCGCGCTCTCTGCCAAACTGGATGCGCCGGTCAGTCAGGTTGCTTTCTCCTTCGGCCTGTTGAGTCTGGGACTGGCAATTTCTTCTTCTGTTGCTGGCAAGTTACAGGAACGTTTTGGTGTCAAGCGCGTCACAATGGCTTCCGGTATTCTGCTGGGGGTAGGTTTCTTCCTTACCGCGCATTCCAACAGCTTAATGATGCTGTGGTTGAGCGCTGGTGTGCTGGTTGGTCTGGCAGATGGTGCGGGTTATCTGCTGACCCTTTCTAACTGCGTGAAGTGGTTCCCGGAGCGTAAAGGTCTGATCTCCGCATTCGCCATTGGTTCTTATGGCCTGGGAAGCCTGGGTTTCAAATTTATCGACACACAATTGCTGGAAACGGTAGGTCTGGAAAAAACCTTTGTAATTTGGGGCGCGATTGCGCTGGTGATGATTGTCTTTGGCGCGACGTTAATGAAAGATGCGCCGAAACAGGAAGTGAAAACCAGTAATGGCGTAGTAGAGAAGGACTACACCCTGGCAGAGTCTATGCGTAAACCGCAATACTGGATGCTGGCGGTCATGTTCCTCACGGCCTGCATGAGCGGTCTGTATGTGATTGGTGTGGCGAAAGATATTGCTCAGAGCCTGGCGCATCTTGATGCAATTTCCGCGGCCAACGCAGTAACGGTTATTTCTATTGCTAACCTTTCTGGTCGTCTGGTATTGGGCATTCTGTCTGACAAAATCGCCCGTATCCGTGTTATCACCATTGGTCAGGTGATTTCGCTGGTGGGTATGGCGGCCCTGCTGTTTGCACCATTGAATGCAGTGACGTTCTTTGCGGCGATTGCCTGTGTGGCGTTTAACTTCGGCGGCACGATTACTGTGTTCCCGTCACTGGTCAGTGAGTTCTTCGGCCTCAATAACCTGGCGAAAAACTACGGCGTGATTTATCTCGGCTTCGGTATCGGTAGCATTTGTGGTTCGATTATCGCCTCGCTGTTTGGCGGCTTCTATGTGACCTTCTACGTCATTTTTGCCCTGCTGATTCTGTCTCTGGCGCTTTCAACGACCATTCGCCAGCCAGAGATCAGAGTGTTGCGCGAGGTACATGGTTAAGTTTAGCGACAGGTTTTAGATTTGTTCTGAGATTAAAAGGGCCATAAAGCTGGCCCTTTTAAGCGTTCAGTTACCGCATAAGTCTCCTTTCATACTTGTATTTTTGTAAATTTGTGCTTCAAGTACATTCTTTCCCCACACTTTTTCCCTTTGCTGTGGTCTACTTATCAGCGTGTGCAGATTTTCCTTATCTGACGACCTTCGCACTTTTCCCTTGCCTGGCTTGAAAGGCCATTATGCAGGGTGTTATCACCTGTTTTTCCAGGGTTTGTTTGCATGAGATATATCAAAACGATAACGCAGCAAAAGCTAAGCTTTTTGCTCGCTGTCTATATCGGTCTGTTTATGAATTGCGCAGTCTATTTCCGTCGGTTTGACGGTTACGCGCATAACTTCACTTTTCTTAATGGCGTCTCGGCGGTTATCGAACTGGCAGGGACGGTTCTGGCAACCTTCTTCTTTTTACGTTTAATTTCACTCTTTGGCAGAACGGCCTGGAAAGTGCTGGCTTCATTGCTGGTGCTGATTTCTGCCGGGGCCAGCTACTACATGACATTTATGAATGTCATGATTGGCTACGGGATTGTTGCTTCGGTGATGACCACCGACATTGACCTGTCGAAAGAAGTGGTTGGCTGGACGCTTATCGCATGGGTTGTACTGGTGAGTATTATCCCGTTGCTATTTATCTGGATGAACCGCTCACAAGACACTTTCTGGCGTCAACTTTGTACCCCGAAAACTCGCTGGCGTAGTGCGCTTACCGTGCTTTTGGCGGGCTTGTTGGTATGGGGTCCAATTCGTCTGATGGATGTAGTGCAAAAGCGTGCAGACCGTATGGCCGGAGTGGATATGCCGAGCTACGGTGGCGTGCTGGCGAACTCTTATTTGCCTTCGAACTGGCTTTCTGCGTTGGGGCTGTATGCCTGGGCGCAAGTGGATGAATCGTCAGACAATAGGTCGCTGATGAATCCGGCCAAAAATTCACCTATACCCCGACGCAAAATCTCGACGATACCTATGTGGTTTTCATCATTGGAGAAACTACGCGTTGGGATCATATGGGGATGCTGGGCTACGAGCGCGATACCACGCCGAAGCTGGCCAAAGAGAAAAACCTGGTGATGTACCGTGGTTATTCTTGTGATACCGCGACTAAATTATCACTACGCTGTATGTTTGTGCGTGAAGGTGGAACGGAAGATAACCCTCAACGTACGCTTAAAGAGCAGAACGTATTTGCGGTTCTCAAACAGCTTGGCTTTAGCTCTGATTTATACGCCATGCAGAGTGAGATGTGGTTCTACAGCAACACCATGGCTGACAACATTGCCTATCGCGAGCAAATTGCAGCAGAGCCGCGTAACCGTGGGAAAGCGGTGGACGATATGTTGCTGGTCAATGAAATCGAGCGTTCTCTGGAGAAAAAACCAGAAGGTAAGCATCTGATTGTGCTGCATACCAAAGGTTCGCACTACAACTATACTCAACGTTACCCTCGTGAGTTTGCCCAGTGGAAGCCAGAGTGCTATGCCATTGACCGTAAATGCCCACGAGCGCCGATGATTAACTCATATGATAACTCCATCACCTATGTTGATCATTTTATCGACACGGTTATCGACAAATTCCGCGATAAGAAGGCCATTATTTTCTATGCAGCGGACCACGGTGAGTCAATTAACGAGCGTGAGCACTTGCATGGCACACCACGCGAATATGCGCCACCGGAGCAGTTCCGCGTACCGATGATGGTCTGGATGTCGGATAAATATCTGGAGAATCCGGCCAACGCGCAGGCATTCGCGCAGCTGAAAAAAGAGGCGGATATCAAAGTGCCACGCCGTCATGTAGAACTGTACGACACCATTTTAGGTTGCCTTGGTTATACTTCACCGGACGGTGGTATCAACGAAAACAACAACTGGTGTCGAATCCCTGAGGCGAAGAAGGCAGAAGCTAACTAAATGCACTGCTGAGTTTCTCGCCGATCAAAAGGCATTTTGCTATTAAGGGATTGACGAGGGCGTATCTGCGCAGTAAGATGCGCCCCGCATTCGGTGATTGGCGCAGCCTGGTAGCGCACTTCGTTCGGGACGAAGGGGTCGGAGGTTCGAATCCTCTATCACCGACCAATTTAGAAAAACCAGCCTACGGGCTGGTTTTTTGCTTTCTGTGACCCGCTCTAAAGTAGGCCTGATAAGACGCGGTAGCGTCGCATCAGGCAACGGCACCGCACTTATTGTCGGATGCGGCGCGACCGCCTTATCGACCTACACACCACACATTTCCCTGCCAAATTTGCGCCTCATATCTCACTATCCATTAACGGATTTGTGACAGAAACCATTGTCTTTTTTTATATTTGCTTAAATCTTTTTTTGCGTTACTTATGGCTGGCGCTGGCATTTTCCGCTGTGCGTTTTAGCGTTCATGGTATTAATCGCTCAGATATCCACCTTTCCCTCAGATTTTTTTCATTAAATGCATAAAACTTAATCACCAATTGTTGCTAAATATTAAGCTGATTGTTCTGGTTATGTTGGCGTAGCACAAATTTCTCTGCTGCAAATAGTTGTTTGAAGTTTTTTTAATCTTTGTTTGTGGATTCTCACCGTTGGTGTAAATCCCGGTGGGCTGTATTGACGTTTTCACATTCTGTTGACAGATTGTAGGTCACGAGGGGCATTTTATGGAGGATCCGCACTGTAACACTGATGTTAATTAGTACGGCATCCCCACCTCATAACGTTGACCCGACCGGGCAAAAAACAAAAAAGGTCAGGCAGCGACAACCCACTGCAAAGGGTTAAAACAACAAACATCACAATTGGAGCAGAATAATGCGTATTTCCTTGAAAAAGTCAGGGATGCTGAAGCTTGGTCTCAGCCTGGTGGCTATGACCGTCGCAGCAAGTGTTCAGGCTAAAACTCTGGTTTATTGCTCAGAAGGATCTCCGGAAGGGTTTAACCCGCAGTTGTTTACTTCCGGCACTACCTATGACGCCTCTTCCGTACCGCTTTATAACCGTCTGGTTGAATTTAAAATCGGCACCACCGAAGTGATCCCGGGCCTCGCTGAAAAGTGGGAAGTCAGCGATGACGGTAAAACCTATACCTTCCACCTGCGTAAAGGTGTGAAGTGGCACGACAACAAAGAATTCAAACCGACGCGCGAACTGAACGCCGATGACGTGGTGTTCTCGTTCGATCGTCAGAAAAAACGCGCAAAACCCGTACCATAAAGTTTCTGGCGGCAGCTACGAATACTTTGAAGGCATGGGCTTGCCGGAGCTGATCAGCGAAGTGAAAAAGGTGGACGACAACACCGTTCAATTCGTGCTGACTCGCCCGGAAGCGCCGTTCCTTGCTGATCTGGCAATGGACTTCGCCTCTATTCTGTCAAAAGAATATGCAGACGCGATGATGAAAGCCGGTACGCCGGAAAAACTGGACCTCAACCCAATCGGCACCGGTCCGTTCCAGTTACAGCAGTACCAGAAAGATTCCCGTATTCGCTATAAAGCGTTTGATGGCTACTGGGGCACCAAACCGAAGATCGATACGCTGGTCTTCTCTATTACTCCTGACGCTTCCGTGCGTTACGCGAAATTGCAGAAGAACGAATGCCAGGTGATGCCGTACCCGAACCCGGCAGATATCGCTCGCATGAAGCAGGATAAATCCATCAACCTGATGGAAATGCCGGGGCTGAACGTCGGTTATCTCTCGTATAACGTGCAGAAAAAACCACTGGATGACGTGAAAGTTCGCCAGGCTCTGACCTACGCAGTGAACAAAGATGCGATCATCAAAGCGGTTTATCAGGGCGCGGGCGTAGCAGCGAAAAACCTGATCCCGCCAACCATGTGGGGCTATAACGATGACGTTCAGGACTACACCTACGATCCTGAAAAAGCGAAAGCCTTGCTGAAAGAAGCGGGTCTGGAAAAAGGTTTCTCCATCGACCTGTGGGCGATGCCCGTACAACGTCCGTATAACCCGAACGCTCGCCGCATGGCAGAGATGATTCAGGCTGACTGGGCGAAAGTCGGCGTGCAGGCCAAAATCGTCACCTACGAATGGGGTGAGTATCTCAAGCGTGCAAAAGATGGCGAGCACCAGACGGTAATGATGGGCTGGACTGGCGATAACGGGGATCCGGATAACTTCTTCGCCACCCTGTTCAGCTGCGCCGCCTCTGAACAAGGCTCCAACTACTCAAAATGGTGCTACAAACCGTTTGAAGATCTGATTCAACCGGCGCGTGCCACCGACGACCACAACAAGCGCGTTGAACTGTACAAACAAGCACAGGTGGTGATGCACGATCAGGCTCCGGCACTGATCATCGCTCACTCCACCGTGTTTGAACCGGTACGCAAAGAAGTTAAAGGCTATGTGGTTGATCCATTAGGCAAACATCACTTCGAAAACGTCTCTATCGAATAATTAAAAGCCATACAAGACTGATGGCAAAGGCAAAACTGCCTGATGCGCTCCGCTTATCAGGCCTACGAAAATTCTGCAATGTATTGAATTTGCACGATTTTGTAGGCCGGATAAGGCGTTAACGCCGCATCCGGCATAAACAAAGCGCACTTTGTCAACAATCTGTATACCCGGTGGCGCTGTGCCTCTGCGTGCAGCGCCACCCGGCAGCAATACTTCATTCTCTGTCCGGCACGGGCGGGAATTGATTTGTGAGCAATACAGACACGCAGTTCCAGGCTGCGGGTCACTATAGAGAATCCGGGTTATGTTGCAGTTTATTCTCCGACGTTTGGGACTCGTCATCCCCACGTTTATCGGTATTACCCTTCTCACATTTGCCTTTGTCCACATGATCCCGGGCGATCCGGTGATGATCATGGCGGGCGAACGTGGGATCTCCCCAGAGCGTCACGCGCAGCTGCTGGCTGAACTCGGCTTAGATAAACCGATGTGGCAGCAGTATCTCCATTACATTTGGGGCGTTATGCATGGCGATCTAGGCATTTCAATGAAAAGCCGCATCCCGGTTTGGGAAGAGTTCGTGCCGCGCTTCCAGGCCACGCTGGAACTTGGTGTCTGCGCGATGATTTTTGCTACGGCAGTCGGTATTCCGGTCGGTGTACTGGCAGCGGTTAAACGTGGTTCCATTTTCGATCACACTGCGGTTGGCCTGGCGCTGACCGGCTACTCAATGCCTATCTTCTGGTGGGGCATGATGCTGATCATGCTGGTTTCGGTGCACTGGAACCTGACGCCTGTCTCCGGTCGCGTGAGCGACATGGTGTTCCTTGACGACTCCAATCCGTTAACCGGTTTTATGTTGATCGACACCGCTATCTGGGGTGAAGACGGTAACTTTATCGATGCCGTCGCCCATATGATCTTACCTGCGATGGTGCTGGGCACAATTCCGCTGGCGGTTATCGTGCGTATGACGCGCTCTTCGATGCTGGAAGTGCTGGGCGAGGATTACATCCGCACCGCGCGTGCCAAAGGGTTGACCCGCCTTAGGGTGATTATCGTCCATGCGCTGCGTAACGCGATGCTGCCGGTGGTGACCGTTATCGGCCTTCAGGTGGGAACATTGCTGGCGGGGGCGATTCTGACCGAAACCATCTTCTCGTGGCCCGGTCTGGGGCGCTGGTTGATTGACGCACTGCAACGCCGTGATTATCCGGTAGTGCAGGGCGGTGTATTGCTGGTGGCGACGATGATTATCCTCGTCAACCTGCTGGTCGATCTGCTGTACGGCGTGGTGAACCCGCGTATTCGTCATAAGAAGTAAGGGAACGTCATGTCACAGGTTACTGAAAATAAAGTGATTACTGCACCGGTGCCGATGACCCCGTTACAGGAGTTCTGGCACTATTTTAAACGCAACAAAGGCGCGGTTGTCGGGCTGGTTTACGTCGTCATCGTGCTGTTTATCGCGATCTTTGCCAACTGGATTGCGCCGTATAACCCGGCAGAACAGTTCCGCGATGCGCTACTCGCCCCGCCAGCCTGGCAGGAAGGCGGCAGCATGGCGCACTTGCTCGGTACAGATGACGTCGGTCGTGACGTTATGTCGCGCCTGATGTACGGCGCGCGCTTATCGCTGCTGGTCGGCTGTCTGGTGGTGGTGTTATCGCTGATTATGGGCGTTATTCTCGGCCTGATCGCCGGTTACTTCGGCGGCCTGGTCGATAACATCATCATGCGCGTGGTCGATATCATGCTGGCGCTGCCAAGTCTGCTGCTGGCGCTGGTGCTGGTGGCTATCTTCGGCCCGTCGATTGGTAACGCCGCGCTGGCGCTAACCTTCGTTGCCTTGCCGCACTATGTGCGCTTAACCCGCGCCGCCGTGCTGGTGGAGGTGAATCGCGATTACGTCACCGCGTCTCGCGTGGCAGGTGCCGGGGCGCTGCGCCAGATGTTTATCAATATTCTTCCCAACTGCCTTGCACCGCTGATTGTTCAGGCGTCTCTCGGTTTCTCTAACGCCATTCTCGATATGGCTGCTCTTGGTTTCCTCGGCATGGGGGCGCAGCCGCCAACACCGGAGTGGGGCACCATGCTCTCCGATGTGTTGCAGTTCGCGCAAAGCGCCTGGTGGGTCGTGACCTTCCCCGGTCTGGCGATCCTACTGACGGTGCTGGCATTTAACCTGATGGGTGACGGTCTGCGTGACGCGCTCGATCCCAAACTGAAGCAGTAAGAGGTTCGAGATGGCGTTATTAAATATAGATAAATTATCGGTGCATTTCGGCGACGAAAGCGCACCGTTCCGCGCCGTAGACCGCATCAGCTACAGCGTAAAACAGGGCGAAGTGGTCGGGATTGTGGGTGAGTCTGGCTCCGGTAAATCAGTCAGTTCGCTGGCGATTATGGGGTTGATTGATTATCCGGGCCGCGTGATGGCGGAAAAGCTGGAGTTTAACGGCCAGGATTTGCAGCGTATCTCAGAAAAAGAGCGCCGCAACCTGGTGGGTGCCGAAGTGGCGATGATCTTCCAGGACCCGATGACCAGTCTTAACCCGTGCTACACCGTGGGTTTCCAGATTATGGAAGCGATTAAGGTGCATCAGGGTGGCAACAAAAGTACCCGCCGTCAGCGGGCGATTGACCTGCTGAATCTGGTCGGCATTCCCGATCCGGCATCGCGTCTGGATGTTTACCCGCATCAGCTTTCCGGCGGCATGAGCCAGCGTGTAATGATCGCTATGGCGATTGCCTGTCGGCCAAAACTGCTGATTGCCGATGAACCGACTACCGCGCTGGACGTGACCATTCAGGCGCAAATCATCGAACTGCTGCTGGAATTGCAGCAGAAAGAGAATATGGCGCTGGTATTGATCACTCATGACCTGGCGCTGGTGGCGGAAGCGGCGCATAAAATCATTGTGATGTATGCCGGTCAGGTGGTGGAAACGGGTGATGCCCACGCCATCTTCCATGCGCCGCGTCATCCGTATACTCAGGCATTGCTACGCGCGCTGCCGGAATTTGCTCAGGACAAAGAACGTCTGGCATCGTTGCCTGGCGTCGTTCCCGGCAAGTACGATCGCCCGAACGGCTGCCTGCTTAACCCGCGCTGCCCCTATGCCACTGACAGATGTCGCGCTGAAGAACCGGCGCTGAATATGCTTGCTGACGGGCGTCAGTCCAAATGCCATTACCCACTTGATGATGCCGGGAGGCCGACACTATGAGTACGCAAGAGGCCACCTCGCAACAACCGCTGTTGCAGGCTATCGACCTGAAAAAACATTACCCGGTGAAGAAAGGCATGTTCGCGCCGGAACGTCTGGTTAAAGCGCTGGATGGCGTTTCGTTTAACCTTGAACGTGGCAAAACGCTGGCGGTAGTTGGCGAATCTGGCTGTGGTAAATCGACCCTCGGTCGGTTGCTGACGATGATTGAAACACCTACCGGCGGTGAACTGTATTACCAGGGGCAGGATCTGCTCAAGCACGATCCGCAGGCGCAGAAGCTGCGTCGGCAGAAAATCCAGATCGTCTTCCAGAATCCCTATGGTTCGCTGAATCCGCGTAAAAAAGTCGGGCAAATTCTTGAAGAGCCGCTGCTGATTAATACCAGCTTAAGCAAAGAACAGCGTCGGGAAAAAGCCTTGTCGATGATGGCAAAAGTTGGCCTGAAAACCGAGCATTACGACCGCTATCCGCATATGTTTTCCGGCGGTCAGCGTCAGCGTATCGCCATTGCCCGTGGTCTGATGCTTGACCCGGACGTGGTGATTGCCGACGAACCGGTTTCCGCGCTGGACGTCTCGGTGCGTGCGCAGGTGCTCAATCTGATGATGGATTTGCAGCAGGAGTTGGGGCTGTCTTATGTCTTCATCTCGCATGACCTGTCGGTAGTGGAGCACATTGCTGATGAAGTGATGGTGATGTACCTGGGCCGCTGCGTGGAGAAGGGAACGAAGGACCAAATCTTCAATAACCCGCGTCATCCGTATACTCAGGCACTGCTCTCTGCGACGCCGCGCCTGAACCCGGACGATCGCCGCGAGCGCATCAAACTCACCGGTGAACTGCCAAGCCCGCTGAATCCACCGCCGGGCTGCGCCTTCAACGCCCGCTGTCGTCGACGCTTCGGCCCCTGCACCCAGTTGCAGCCGCAGCTAAAAGACTACGGCGGTCAACTGGTTGCCTGCTTTGCTGTTGATCAGGATGAAAATCCGCAGAAGCCAGCGGTATAACCCACCCGATGAGACCGGTTTTCATGCTGGTCTCATGTCAAATATGACCCTCTTGTGCTTTAACTATCACTTATAGATCTTTTGTGACCATTTTTGTTGCCAATGGATTATATATGAGCTAAATTATAATCATTAATAAAAAATGGTTCATTTATGATGCTTAACGAATTTATCTGACCATAAATGATCTTTTTTTTGTCTTTTATCAATTGAAAGGTTCTTTAATGATCTACACGGGGTCACAGAATCTGGCTCAAGAGTTGAAAGCGATCGGCGACCAGCTCCAGGAGTTGCAGAAGAAACTTATCCAGGGGCCGAATATTAGTCAACCACGCCCCCTCCGGACCATTGAGACTCCCCGTCATTTGGGGGAAAAACTGAACGCACGGCGCAAAGAATTGGGCATTGATTTATACACCCTTGAACTACAAACGGGGATCTCAACGTCCACGTTAAAGCGACTTTTTAAGGATCCTGAACAGGTTAAATTCGGCAGTGTGTTTGCGGTGGCGAACGTTCTTGGAGTGAAACTATGCATCGACGAGTGAAAGTGTTGCTCTATGGTCAGGTAGTGGGTGAACTCTCTCAGAACGACAGTGGTTTTTTGTTCCAGTACGCCCCGGATTACCACGGACCGGCAATCTCAATCAGTCTGCCCGTCGCACAGCGTCAGTTTCCCAGTGAGACGTTGCATCCTTATTTTGCCTCACTGGCGCCAGAAGGATGGCTGCGTCAACGCTACAGCCAGATACAGCACCGTGACGAAAACGATCCGCTGGGAATGCTTATTGATAACGGCAAGAATCTGCTGGGGGCAATCCAGATTTTACCTTGGGAGGAATAATGGCGAATTGTCGCATTCTGTTAACGCCGCTGAATGAACGTGACGAACAGCGCGGATATTCGACACAGGGGTTGAAGCGCCTGAGCGGCACTGCAAAATTGAATCCTCGGCTGGGGTTTACGCGAACTCAGTTTGTGCAGGAACTTCCGCGTCAACAAAAAGGGATGAGTATTTCCGGTTACCAGCCCAAATTGCAATTAGTGCTGGATGATGGAGAGTTCCGCGTCGTAGATCATCAGGGAAATTTTATCCTTAAGCCCTCTCCAGCCGACTTTCCCGGTTTGGCCGAAAATGAACACGCAACAATGACATTGATGTCTCGTTTGGGATTTGACGTACCTGTGCATGGCCTGCTGAGTTTTGCACCACAATCAGAGGAGGAGCTTGAATACGCGTTTGTTATCCGGCGCTATGACCGGGATGACAAGGGGCAGCCAGTGCATCAGGAGCAACTTGATGGCGCGATGCAGATTACAGATAAATATGGCAAAACGGGAAATGATAACGAGCAATACGTCAGCTATGAAACGCTGGCCCGATTTTTAATTGCCCATGTTAACGACAACATCGCATTTAAAATCGATCTCTTTCGTCGCATTGTTTACGCCTGGTTGCTGGGTAATAACGACATGCATTTACGAAACTTTGGCTTAGTGTACTCCGATGGTTTGATGCCAGCGTTAGCGCCGGTGTATGACTTTGTTTCTGTCGCTCCCTATCCGGAATATTTTCACTCAAACTATCTGGCGCTGCCGTTATTGATGCGAGAAGAAGGCGGTCGGGAACTGGCTCCTGGATTTGACAGTGGTTATGGCGAGTATATCGGGCAGGACTTTTTTGCTGTTGGGTGAATCGATGGGATTAGCGCCCAGATTGCTGGAAAAAATCTTTCAGGATATACGTAAAGAAAATACCATTGTTATGGAAACGTATGAACAGTCCTTTATGACTCAGGAGCATATCCAGGCTGTACTGAAATGCTATCGACATCGTCTGGGGCTGCTGTGAGCAGCCCCCGTTACTTTTACTCAATCAGCTTCAACAGCGGCGAAAAGCACAGCAAAATGCCATAAAACAGGATAAGCCATGTTTTTAGCCCGCGTAGTTTTTTCAGTTGTGAAACTTTAGAGATCAGGAAAAACGGAATCAGGCACGACACGATGCCATATAACGGGCTTCCTAACTGAAAGAACACCAGCACCGATACACGAAACGAAACCCAAATCGTCAACGTAATGACGATAAAAGCGCAAATTGCCAGAGTCAGCATACGCGAGTTAATTTTCTGGGTATCAATAATTCGGCTTAACAGATTGAGAATAATGCCTTTAATGGCCTCGTGGAAACCGAGGTAAATGCCAAAGAATGCGGTCAGTACGGCAAAGATATTCAGTACCGTAGAGGTGATATGAATGATATGCCCGGGGATCACCTGCGCGGCCAGTGCCAGTGCCGAGATATTTTGTTCAAAGGCAGAAACGGCTTCTTCGTGGCTAATTGAGAAGGTAAACGAAAAGGCAAAAAACAGGATCACCGCGATGAGCGTGATATAGCTAATCCGGTGGGTACGCAGCGCGAGCCGAGTTGCCAGTACTTTATCTGTTTCCCGTTTACGATAGGCAATATTCATCGGGTTAAGCACCTGAATAAATACCGCAGAGAAGAAACAAAATGGAATGGTGAGCAGGACGTCGCGGAAAAATACGGAGGCTTGTGGGAAGGCGGTTATATTGGCGAAATTCCAGTGCGGGATCATCGCAAAACCGAACACGACAATAATGCCGACTTTGACCACCACCATTGGCCCGGAGATCTTAAATAGCAACCTTTCACCACCAGACGCAATCGCCACCAGTACGGTGAAAATAGCGACTTTATAAAGTAGAGATTGTGAAAGATCGGCATCGGTTAAACCGAAGGTTTTCAGGTATGAGGCACTGTCGAAAACCACGGAGAGAGAGTAGATAAAAATCCCGTGGATAATCATCAAAAAGTAGATAACCCCGAGGAAAATTCCCCAGTTTTTGCCCAGGTAATGACTGATAATATCTGTATAGTCATTACAGGAATCACTTTCTGAAAGTGTCTTTAAATAAATGTCCTGCACTATCCAGGTTGCCGGATAAGCAATGATTGCAGCGGTAATAAATACCCAAATCCCCTTCAGGCCAATTTGTACCGGCATCAGCACGGTTCCGGCACCAATCGCCATTCCTATACATAATAAAACCCAGCCGAAGTCGTAGCGCGTAAACGGCAATTTGTGATCGTGTAATGGTTGTGTGTTGTGCTGCATAAAGTCCTGTCCAGAAAGAAGTCAGCCTCGTAAAAATGAATAACCCCAGCTTCTCTTGCGCAACTGGTAGAGAAGTTGAATACGCAGTGTGTAACGAATGAGACAACAGATTCACTGGGGAGATTGCGAGGAGGCGCAATTCTACAAAATTGCGCATTTCACTACCAGTCTGGAGTCAGCTCGGATATGAACTGCAACTATTGTAAACAAAGAAATTAAGCTGGAAGGCATCACGCAGTGAGGAAAATTGCCAGATGCTGACGGTAAAACGCAATCGTAGAATCAGCGGCAAGCCGGAAGGATTCCGGTGAGGCGCAATGTTGCGGGGGCTTTATCCCCGGCGGCATTGGTTGCTGGAAAGAGAAAACCCCCGCACGTTGCAGGTGTACACCTGACAATATGACGGGGGCCATTCTTGAACATCAACAACTCAAGGATAGCCGCGAAATGTTGTCATTACAACAGAGGCGGCTATATGACGCTCGCAGAGTTGAGCATGGCCTTCTGGCACGATTTAGCGGCTCCGGTCATTGCTGGCATTCTTGCCAGCCTGATCGTGAGCTGGCTGAATAAGCGGAAGTAACGTGTCATGCGGGCGTCAGGCTGCCGTAATGGCAATTTGCGCCCGGTCCAGGCCGCAGGGGGAAACTCTACGGCCTTTTTTGTAATTACTGCGGATAAGGCACCCAGTCGCCACCGTTCAGGCGAACATACGGTTTATTTTGATATTGAATGACCACCGCATTCGAGTTCTCGGAAACAGGCGCAGTCTGTGGTAATCCACTAGTGAGTTTTTTCCAGTCAACATTGTCTTCGGTGAAAATCTTGCCATCGAGAACGCGAACCACCAGATCAGAGATTGCCAGGAAGCTGCTTGGTTGGTCGATGACAATTGGCGCGCCTGATGTGGTGTTTTCATGCCGAAGAATTTCACGCCAACCGGTACGTCAGTGATTGCCGGGCTGGGGATATCACGCAAACCAGAAACTTGCATTCTGTCACCTTTCAACGCGCCACCGTGTTCCGGTACTACGACGACCATCACTTTACGACCCGATTTCTCCAGTTCAGTAAAGAAGGCGTCCAGTTCATCAAAGAACTTCTGCGCTCGCGCTTTGTAATCCGCTGTTTTGCTGACGCCCGGATAATGGTTGCCGTCATGCAGTGGAAGCGTGTTGTAGAACGTGGCGCTACGGCTGTTTTTATCTTTTTCGGTAACGTCCAGCCAGCGGTTAAGCACGGCAGTATCGTCATAAACCGGCGAACCATCAAAGCCCAGTAAAATAACCGGCAGATTTGTTTGATCCATCAATTCGGTCTGCATACCGCCGTTTTCGCGAACTTCTTTCAGGAAGCCGCCAAACTGGCCGTTATGTCCCATCATCAGGTGCTGGGTAAAGCCCAGTTTTGACAAGTTATCGAACAGATAGCAGTCATTATTTGCTGGTTGATACAGATTGGTGTGCGATGGCTGACCGCAACTGGCGCGCAGCAGACGAATCGCCGCCGGACCGCTGTATGAGGTTGCAGAGTTGAAATTCTTGAACTCAATATCAAAATGCGACCACAACGGATGTGACATTAATCCGGCAGCTTCAATATCCGACCATGAAAGCGAACAGATATTAATCACCAGAAGCTCAAATGGCTGCGCATCCGCTGGCAGCGCGGATGGGAAGGTCGATTTACGTTTCGCCTCGGCGTTATAGAAATTATTCAGCCAGGCATTGAGGTTTGCGGTTGTCGGTGGTGCAGTTTGCGCTGGCATATCTCCAACTACTGGCGTGCCGCCGGTTGCCGCGACTGTTGCCGCAGCGTTACCGCCCGTCGTTGTTACCGTGGTGGTCGGTTGACCGGCTGGCCACAGGGAGAAACTTGGACCAGCCAGCGTAAGTACGTTCAGCCATACCAGAATGGCGACCACAAAAACGGTGATGCGAATCCATTGCGACAAGAATAACCAGGCCACTAACAAAACAAAGACAGCACCAATCATCTGCCAGTTAATAAAGCGCGTGACCAGATCGATTAAATAATCGGGACTAAAGCCTGCCACTTGTGACCCCTGGCTCATAATACTTTCCGGGCCAGGTAGCCAGGTATCATGCCAGAAGAGGGCAAAGCCGATCGGCAGGGCGATCCAGTGGCGCAGGCGATGCAGGCTGTAGCGCGGAATCGGCATTAGCAAGAATGCGGCAAATACCAGATTGAGTAGTGGGTGGAAGTTGAGATAACCCGCCCACAACAGGCCGAACTTAACCAGAAAATAAAAGTTCCAGCCAGAAAGGCCGCGCCAGTATTGCCAGAGGGAAGAAGGCATAGCGGTATTTTGGGTAAATTGAGTCATTTTTTGGTAGCCCTGGCTTTTTCTGCACGGCGTAACGTACCGGCCGGTTTTACATAACGAGGTTTCGCAAACAACAAACGCAGGGTGTCACGAATGCGCCGTAGGGAATGGCGCGCCAGATAGCCCAGCGGGAAAAAAACAAGCGCACAAACGACAATGATTTCAATGATATCGCTGATGGTCATCATGATGAATGCTCCACAGGATCACTCAACAGTCGCAGCGGTTCCGGTATTCGTCGCCAGTTACGCCCATCATGCTCGGCATTGATTACCGGCATGGAGGCCTGAGTTAAAGGCAGTGGCACCCCCCATTGTTCCGGGGCCAGCAGACGCATTTGCACCAGCTCGGCGCTGATTTGGTCATCTTCAAACCAGACCATGCGGTTAGAGAAAATATCGCCGGTAGGTAACGGGAAAATGTGATTCAACGCCGTATCCAGATCGTTGATCCTGCAGAATGAGAGGAACAGGACCAGTCGATTTCCACCAACGGTCATAATGTCGCCAGTGCGATTTGGACGGCATAGTGTCAGGGCTTGCTCAACGCGAATGCCCGGTACTGGGCGTAAAGCGACCAGCACGCCTTTGCCATGCGCAGGCAACAACGTGTTATTCATCATATTGTTGACCGCCTCACAGAACACATCCCATTTTTGGAAACCGCGTAGTTTCAGCGGCTGGGTCATGGATAGCAGGGTAGTGATATCTTCCGGAACATAGCGGCTGAACTTCTGCCCTTGCACGCTTTCAATCATCGTCAGACAGCGGGAGAGAGGGGCGTTCCAGGGAATAACCATGTTAGCGCCACAGGCCAGTAGCAGGCGTTCATCCGTGGCGCGCAGGCTGGCGGTATTTTCCCGCACGAGGATCTTCATCGCACTACCACGCTGGCGACGCAGGGTATGAATGCTGCGGGCCAGTGGTTCAATTTGCCCATTTTGCTGTAAAGAGAAAACGACGGTTGCAGCCTGTGCAGTCCGGGCTTCATTGAACAGAGTTTCGTTGTTGTCGAACAGTTGCCAGTGTTCTGATAACGGGGGGGCGCCTTCCAGCACAGCAATATTGCTAAGAATGCGTTTTTCATCGCTGCGTGGTTGGATCTCCGCTTCTTCACGCTGAACTAACGTCCAGATACCCTCTTGCTGCTGAACGATGAGTTGCTGACGGGCGCTAACCCCTTTTTCGTTGCACCAGAAGGCGATATCCAGCAGATGTTGATCGCCCTGAAAACGCAAACTGGCGAGGCCAAAAAGAGAACGGTACTCTTCCAGCAACAATGAAAATTGTTTATCGTTATTATTTCCTGGATTAATTACCAGCAGTGAACAATGGTATAATCGGCTCCACTTGTTCATTTTATCCAGCCATGAACGAAGCCGCTCAGTTGGAATGTTTTGCCATGCATTATTGGCACAAACAAGAATGAAAAGATAATTTTCGGGATCAATAGAACATTGTAAATCACGGGGCAAATAGTATAGCCCCTTTTCATGATTTAGCATTGAAAATAATTTTATTTTTTCCGGTCCGTGAGAATCATCTAATTTGAAGGTTTTTTCGGGATCGTTATCCATGCTAATGACCGCGACTTTCGCGGTTTCAGCTTGAGAAGCCATCGTTTGATTCACAAGGCTGATAGCATCTTCTTGACGATCGACGTTAAACCACCAGACGCCGCCTGCTGGCATATGCCGCAACTCATCCCACAAAGATGAGATACCGATAGAGAATACAGGGTCCACAACGTCCCTCAAGTCACCATTTTGTCTGATTATCAGTTTACTAGCGAAAGCTAAGAAATAAACCTACCATTGAAATTAAAACTTATCAGATTTAGCATGTGAATCAATTTAGCAGGCTGGAAGCCTTATGATATCAGTCTTTTCGTTTTTTACTTTCGTTAGTTGCGTACATGAAAGTTAAAAAATGAACGGATTACGTATTGCCGTCTGGCATTATACGGGCAAAATTCTGTCGATTAGAATTGACTGATGCGTGGCGGGTATATTTTATCGAGATTAAGCATAATGAATAACAACGAACAGGATACTCTGCCTGATCCCGCGATAGGCTATATCTTTCAGAATGATATTTTGGCGTTAAAGCAGGCGTTTTCACTGCCTGATATCGATTATGCCGATATTTCTCAGCGTGAGCAGTTAGCAGCGGCGTTAAAACGCTGGCCATTGTTGGCTGAGTTTGCGCAACAGAAGTAGGGGAGTAGTGAATGGCCGTACTGGGATTACAGGGGGTGCGGGGAGGTGTGGGTACAACAACCATCACCGCCGCGTTGGCCTGGGCATTGCAAATGTTGGGAGAAAATGTCCTGGTGGTTGATGCCTGCCCGGACAATTTGTTGCGCTTGTCGTTCAACGTTGATTTTACCCATCGTCAAGGCTGGGCCAGAGCCATGCTGGATGGTCAGGACTGGCGAGATGCCGGGATGCGCTATACCTCGCAGCTCGATCTGCTGCCTTTTGGTCAGTTAACCATTGAAGAGCAAGAGAATCCCCAGCACTGGCAAACTCAGTTGAGTGCAATTTGCGAAGGCTTGCAGCAGCTGCAGGCCAGTGGGCGTTATCAATGGATTTTGATCGACTTACCGCGCGACGCCTCGCAGATAACGCATCAAATCCTGAGCCTGTGCGATCACTCGCTGGCAATCGTTAAAGTGGATGCTAACTGCCATATTCGGCTGCATCAGCAAGCACTGCCTGCTGGCGCGCATATATTGATTAATGATTTCCGCATTGGCAGCCAGGTTCAGGAAGATATTTACCAGTTGTGGTTGCAAAGCCAGCGCCGGTTACTGCCAATGTTGATTCATCGCGATGAAGCGATGGCTGAATGCCTGGCGGCGAAACAGCCGTTAGGTGAATACCGCAGTGATGCGCTGGCGGCGGAGGAAGTTCTGACGCTGGCAAACTGGTGCCTGTTGAACTATTCCGGTCTGAAAAAGCCAGTCGGGAGCGCGTCATGAGTATCTTGACCCGGTGGTTGCTTATCCCGCCGGTCAACGCGCGTCTTATCGGGCGTTATCGGGATTATCGTCGTCACGGCGCCTCGGCTTTCAGCGCGACGCTTGGCTGTTTTTGGCTGATTCTGGCCTGGGTGTTCATTCCGCTTGAACACCCGCGCTGGCAGCGTATTCGCGCAGAACATAAAAATCTTTACCCACATATCAACGCTTCGCGTCCGCGCCCGTTGGATCCGGTCCGCTATGTCATTCAGACTTGCTGGTTGTTGATCGGCGCTTCACGCAGAGAGACGCCAAAACCACGCTGGCGGGCATTTTCTGGCCTGCAGAATATCCGTGGGCGTTACCATCAATGGATGGACAAACTGCCAGAGCGTGTCAGCCAGAACACGCAACATCTTGATGAGAAAAAAGAACTGGGCCATCTGAGCGCCGGAGCGCGGCGTTTTATTCTTGGCGTCATTGTGACTTTCTCGCTGATTCTGGCGCTAATTTGCGTCACTCAGCCTTTTAACCCGTTGTCGCAATTTATCTTCCTGATGTTGCTGTGGGGCGTGGCGCTAATGGTGCGGCGTATGCCAGGGCGCTTCTCGGCGTTGATGTTGATTGTGCTGTCGCTGACTGTCTCGTGTCGCTATATCTGGTGGCGATATACCTCGACGTTGAACTGGGATGATCCGGTCAGCCTGGTATGTGGCTTAATCCTGCTATTTGCGGAAACTTATGCGTGGATTGTGCTGGTGCTCGGCTACTTCCAGGTGGTATGGCCACTGAATCGTCAGCCAGTACCGCTGCCGAAAGACATGTCGCAATGGCCGTCGGTGGATATCTTTGTACCGACCTACAACGAAGATCTCAGCGTGGTGAAAAACACCATTTATGCTTCGCTGGGTATCGACTGGCCGAAAGACAAACTCAACATCTGGATCCTTGATGACGGCGGCAGGGAAGAGTTTCGCCAGTTTGCGCAAAACGTTGGGGTGAAATATATCGCCCGAACGACGCATGAACATGCAAAAGCAGGCAACATCAACAATGCACTGAAATATGCCAAAGGCGAGTTCGTGTCGATTTTCGACTGCGACCACGTTCCCACACGCTCGTTCCTGCAAATGACTATGGGCTGGTTCCTGAAAGAAAAGCAGTTGGCGATGATGCAGACGCCTCACCACTTCTTCTCACCAGATCCGTTCGAACGTAACCTGGGGCGTTTTCGTAAAACGCCGAACGAAGGCACGCTGTTCTACGGTCTGGTGCAGGACGGCAATGACATGTGGGATGCCACTTTCTTCTGCGGTTCCTGTGCGGTGATTCGTCGTAAGCCGTTGGACGAGATTGGCGGCATCGCGGTCGAAACCGTGACTGAAGATGCGCATACTTCTCTGCGTTTACACCGTCGTGGCTACACTTCCGCTTATATGCGTATTCCCCAGGCGGCGGGGCTGGCGACTGAAAGCCTTTCGGCGCACATTGGGCAGCGTATCCGTTGGGCGCGCGGGATGGTGCAAATCTTCCGTCTTGATAACCCGCTTACGGGTAAAGGGCTGAAATTCGCCCAACGGCTGTGCTACGTCAACGCTATGTTCCACTTCTTGTCGGGGATTCCACGGCTGATCTTCCTGACCGCACCGCTGGCGTTCCTGCTGCTGCACGCCTACATCATTTACGCGCCTGCGTTGATGATTGCCCTGTTTGTGCTGCCGCATATGATTCACGCCAGCCTGACCAACTCGAAGATTCAGGGTAAATATCGCCACTCCTTCTGGAGCGAAATCTACGAGACGGTGCTCGCCTGGTATATCGCTCCGCCGACGCTGGTGGCGCTGATTAACCCGCACAAAGGCAAATTTAACGTCACCGCCAAAGGTGGTCTGGTGGAGGAAGAGTACGTCGACTGGGTGATCTCGCGACCGTACATCTTCCTCGTATTACTCAACCTGGTCGGTGTTGCTGTCGGCATCTGGCGTTACTTCTATGGCCCGCCGACTGAAATGCTCACCGTGGTCGTTAGTATGGTTTGGGTGTTCTACAACCTGATTATTCTCGGCGGCGCAGTAGCGGTATCGGTAGAAAGCAAGCAGGTACGTCGTTCACACCGTGTTGAGATGACCATGCCAGCGGCGATTGCCCGGGAAGATGGGCATCTTTTCTCCTGCACCGTTCAGGACTTCTCTGACGGCGGCCTGGGGATCAAGATCAACGGTCAGGCGCAGATTCTGGAAGGACAGAAAGTGAATCTGCTGCTCAAACGCGGTCAGCAAGAGTATGCCTTCCCGACTCAGGTTGCGCGCGTGATGGGTAACGAAGTGGGGCTGCAATTGATGCCGCTCACTACCCAGCAACATATCGATTTTGTGCAGTGTACGTTTGCCCGTGCGGATACATGGGCGCTCTGGCAGGACAGCTACCCGGAAGATAAGCCGCTGGAAAGTCTGCTGGATATTTTGAAGCTCGGCTTCCGTGGCTACCGCCATCTGGCGGAGTTTGCGCCTTCTTCGGTGAAGGGCATTTTCCGTGTGCTGACTTCTCTGGTTTCCTGGGTTGTTTCGTTCATTCCGCGTCGCCCGGAGCGGAGCGAAACGGTACAACCATCGGATCAGGCTTTGGCTCAACAATGATGATAACGCGATGAAAAGAAAACTATTCTGGATTTGTGCAGTGGCTATGGGGATGAGTGCGTTCCCCTCTTTCATGACGCAGGCGACACCGACGACGCAACCACTGATCAATGCTGAGCCAACTGTGCCTGCCCAGGCGGAGCAAAATCCGCAGGTGGGGCAGGTGATGCCAGGCGTGCAGGGCGCGGACGCGCCCATCGTGGCGCAGAACGGTCCTTCGCGCGATGTGAAGCTGACCTTTGCGCAAATCGCGCCGCCGCCGGGCAGCATGGTACTGCGTGGCATTAACCCGAACGGCAGCATAGAGTTTGGTATGCGCAGTGATGAAGTGGTGACGAAGGCGATGCTTAACCTTGAATATACGCCGTCGCCATCACTGCTGCCGATACAGTCACAGTTGAAAGTCTATCTGAACGATGAGTTGATGGGCGTGCTGCCAGTGACCAAAGAGCAGTTGGGTAAAAAGACGTTGGCGCAAATGCCGATTAATCCGCTGTTTATCACCGACTTCAACCGCGTGCGGCTGGAGTTTGTTGGTCATTATCAGGATGTCTGTGAAAACCCGGCCAGCACAACGCTCTGGCTGGATGTTGGACGCAGTAGCGGACTGGATCTGACGTATCAATCACTGAATGTGAAAAATGATCTGTCGCACTTCCCGATTCCGTTTTTCGACCCGAGGGATAACCGTGCCAATACGTTGCCGATAGTTTTTGCTGGTGCGCCGGATGTTGGTCTGCAACAGGCTTCGGCGATTGTTGCGTCGTGGTTTGGCTCCCGTTCTGGCTGGCGCGGACAGAACTTCCCGGTACTCTACAATCAGCTTCCTGACCGCAATGCGATTGTCTTTGCGACCAATGACAAGCGACCGGACTTCCTGCGCGATCATCCGGCAGTAAAAGCCCCGGTGATTGAGATGATCAACCATCCGGAGAATCCTTACGTCAAACTGCTGGTGGTGTTTGGTCGTGACGACAAAGACCTGTTGCAGGCAGCGAAAGGTATCGCTCAGGGTAACATTCTGTTCCGTGGTGAAAGCGTGGTAGTGAATGAAGTGAAACCGCTGCTACCGCGTAAACCGTACGATGCGCCAAACTGGGTGCGAACCGATCGTCCGGTCACCTTTGGTGAGCTGAAAACCTATGAAGAACAGTTACAGTCCAGCGGGCTTGAGCCGGCAGCGATTAATATCTCGCTGAACTTGCCGCCAGATCTCTACCTGATGCGCAGCACCGGTATCGATATGGATATCAACTATCGCTACACCATGCCGCCGGTGAAAGACAGCTCGCGGATGGATATCAGCCTGAACAACCAGTTCCTGCAATCTTTCAACCTGAGCAGTAAACAGGAGGCGAACCGCCTGCTGCTGCGGATCCCGGTGTTGCAAGGTTTGCTGGATGGTAAAACCGATGTCTCCATTCCGGCGCTGAAACTGGGGGCGACCAACCAGTTGCGTTTCGATTTTGAGTATATGAACCCAATGCCGGGTGGTTCGGTGGATAACTGTATTACCTTCCAGCCGGTGCAGAATCACGTCGTGATTGGTGACGACTCTACCATCGACTTCTCGAAGTATTACCACTTCATCCCGATGCCGGATCTGCGCGCGTTTGCTAATGCGGGCTTCCCGTTCAGCCGGATGGCGGATTTGTCGCAAACCATTACCGTGATGCCAAAAACACCAAACGAAGCGCAGATGGAAACACTGCTTAATACGGTGGGCTTTATTGGTGCACAGACGGGCTTCCCGGCGATCAACCTGACGGTGACCGATGATGGCAGCACCATTCAGGGGAAAGACGCCGATATCATGATAATTGGCGGTATCCCGGACAAGTTAAAAGATGACAAGCAGATCGATCTGCTGGTGCAGGCTACCGAAAGTTGGGTGAAAACGCCGATGCGCCAGACTCCGTTCCCCGGCATTGTACCTGACGAAAACGACCGCGCAGCAGAAACTCAGTCCACGCTGACCTCTTCTGGTGCGATGGCGGCGGTGATTGGCTTCCAGTCACCGTATACGACCAGCGCAGCGTAATTGCGTTACTGGCGGATAGTCCACGCGGTTACGAGATGCTCAACGATGCGGTGAACGACAGCGGTAAACGCGCCACTATGTTTGGTTCCGTAGCGGTGATTCGCGAGTCCGGTGTTAACAGCCTGCGCGTTGGCGACGTCTATTACGTCGGTCATCTGCCGTGGTTTGAACGTTTATGGTACGCACTGGCGAACCATCCGATTCTGCTGGCGATACTGGCGGCAATCAGCGTGGTGCTGCTGGCCTGGGTACTGTGGCGTCTGCTGCGCATCATCAGCCGTCGTCGTCTTAATCCGGATAATGAGTAATCGATGATGAAAGTTTTGCGTAGTGGGATCGTGACGATGCTGCTGTTGGCTGCCTTCAGTGTTCAGGCAGCTTGCAACTGGCCTGCCTGGGAGCAGTTCAAAAAGGATTACATCAGTCAGGAAGGGCGCGTTATTGACCCCAGTGACGCACGCAAAATTACCACCTCTGAAGGGCAAAGCTACGGCATGTTCTTTGCCCTGGCGGCTAATGATCGTGCGACATTTGACAACCTACTTGACTGGACCCAGAACAATCTTGCTCAGGGGGCCTTAAACGAACATTTGCCTGCCTGGCTGTGGGGCAAAAAAGAGAACAGTAAGTGGGAAGTGCTGGACAGCAATTCGGCCTCTGATGGTGATATCTGGATGGCCTGGTCGTTGCTTGAGGCGGGGCGATTGTGGAAAGAGCAACGTTATACCGACATCGGCAGCGCATTGTTAAAACGCATTGCGCAAGAGGAAGTAGTGACGGTGCCGGGGCTGGGGTCCATGCTGTTACCGGGAAAAGTCGCTTTGCCGAGAATAACAGCTGGCGTTTGAACCCGAGTTATCTACCACCGACGCTGGCACAGTATTTCACCCGCTTTGGCGCGCCCTGGACTACGTTGCGCGAAACGAATCAACGTTTGCTGCTGGAAACTGCACCGAAAGGTTTTTCGCCTGACTGGGTGCGTTATGAAAAAGATAAAGGCTGGCAGCTGAAAGCTGAAAAAACGCTGATCAGCAGCTATGACGCCATTCGCGTTTATATGTGGGTCGGCATGATGCCAGATACTGATCCGCAAAAAGCACGGCTGTTAGCGCGTTTTAAACCGATGGCGACATTCACCGAGAAAAACGGCTATCCGCCGGAGAAAGTTGATGTCGCTACGGGTAAAGCGCAGGGGCAAGGGCCGGTAGGTTTTTCTGCGGCTATGTTGCCGTTTCTTCAGGACCGTGACGCGCAGGCTGTACAGCGCCAGCGTGTGGCAGATAACTTTCCTGGCAGCGATGCCTATTACAATTATGTGCTGACCCTGTTCGGACAAGGCTGGGATCAACACCGTTTCCGCTTCTCGACAAAAGGTGAGTTATTGCCTGATTGGGGCCAGGAATGCGCAAATTCACACTAAACATCCTCACACTTTCCCTCGGTCTGGCTGTAATGCCGATGGTCGAGGCGGCGCCAACCGCCCAGCAACAGTTACTGGAGCAGGTACGAGTTGGCGAAGCGACTCACCGCGAAGACCTGGTGCAGCAGTCGCTGTATCGTCTGGAACTTATTGATCCGAATAACCCGGACGTCGTTGCTGCCCGTTTTCGCTCTCTGTTACGGCAGGGTGATGTTGATGGGGCGCAAAAACAACTCGACCGATTGTCGCAATTAGCGCCGAGTTCAAACGCTTACAAATCGTCGCGGACGACGATGTTGCTTTCCACGCCGGATGGTCGCCAGGCACTGCAACAGGCACGATTGCAGGCCACCACCGGGCATGCGGAAGAAGCCGTGGCGGGTTACAACAAACTGTTCAACGGGGCGCCGCCGGAAGGTGATATTGCCGTCGAGTACTGGAGTACTGTGGCGAAAATTCCGGCTCGCCGTGGCGAAGCGATTAATCAGCTAAAACGCATCAATGCGGATACGCCGGGCAACACGGGCCTGCAAAACAATCTGGCGCTATTGCTGTTTAGCAGCGATCGCCGTGACGAAGGTTTTGCGGTGCTGGAGCAGATGGCGAAATCTAACGCCGGTCGTGATGGTGCTTCTAAAATCTGGTACGGGCAGATTAAAGACATGCCTGTCAGCGATGCCAGCGTGCAGGCGCTGAAAAAATATCTCTCAGTATTTAGCGATGGCGACAACGTGGCTGCTGCACAATCGCAACTGGCAGAACAACAAAAACAACTGGCCGATCCTGCTTTCCGCGCTCGTGCGCAAGGTTTAGCGGCGGTGGATTCAGGCATGGCGGGTAAAGCTATCCCTGAGTTGCAACTGGCGGTGCGTGCTAACCCGAAAGACAGTGAAGCGCTGGGGGCGCTGGGCCAGGCGTATTCTCAGAAAGGCGATCGCGCCAATGCGGTGGTGAATCTGGAGAAAGCCCTCGCGCTGGACCCGCACAGCAGCAACAACGACAAATGGAACAGCCTGCTGAAAGTAAACCGCTACTGGCTGGCGATCCAACAGGGCGATGCCGCGCTTAAAGCAAACAATCCTGATCAGGCGGAACGGTTATTCCAGCAGGCGCGCAATGTAGATAATACTGACAGCTATGCGGTGCTGGGGCTGGGTGATGTGGCGATGGCGCGCAAAGATTACCCCGCCGCCGAACGTTATTATCAGCAGACGCTGCGGATGGACAGCGGCAACACCAACGCCGTGCGCGGTCTGGCGAATCTTTATCGCCAGCAATCGCCGGAAAAGGCTGAAGCATTTATTGCCTCGCTCTCTGCCAGCCAGCGGCGCAGCGTTGACGATATTGAACGTAGTCTGCAAAACGACCGTTTGTCACAGCAGGCCGAAGCGCTGGAAAAACAGGGCAAATGGGCGCAGGCAGCAGCACTTCAGCGCCAGCGACTGGCACTGGACCCCGGCAGTGTGTGGATTACTTACCGACTTTCGCAGGATCTCTGGCAGGCCGGACAACGCAGCCAGGCTGATACTCTGATGCGCAATCTGGCGCAGCAGAAGCCGAACGACCCGGAGCAGGTTTACGCCTACGGGCTGTATCTCTCCGGTCATGATCAGGACCGGGCGGCACTGGCGCATATCAACAGCCTGCCGCGCGCGCAGTGGAACAGCAATATTCATGAACTGGTGAACCGGCTGCAAAGCGATCAGGTGCTGGAGACTGCGAATCGCCTGCGTGAAAGCGGCAAAGAAGTCGAAGCGGAAGCGATGCTGCGTCAGCAGCCACCTTCCACACGCATTGATCTCACCCTGGCCGACTGGGCGCAGCAACGGCGCGATTACACCGCCGCCCGCGCGGCTTATCAGAACGTTTTTGACGCGCGAGCCAACTAACGCCGACGCCATCCTGGGTCTGACGGAAGTGGATATCGCTGCCGGTGACAACGCGGCGGCACGTAGCCAGCTGGCGAAACTGCCCGCCACCGATAACGCCTCTCTGAACACTCAGCGGCGCGTGGCGCTGGCGCAGGCGCAGCTTGGCGATACCGCAGCGGCGCAGCAGACATTTAACAAGCTGATCCCGCAGGCAAAATCTCAGCCGCCGTCGATGGAAAGCGCGATGGTACTGCGCGATGGTGCGAAGTTTGAAGCACAGGCGGGCGAGCCAAAGCAGGCGCTGGAAACCTACAAAGACGCGATGGTCGCATCCGGTGTGACCACGACGCGTCCGCAGGATAACGACACCTTTACCCGACTGACCCGCAACGACGAGAAAGATGACTGGCTGAAACGCGGCGTACGTAGCGATGCGGCGGACCTCTATCGTCAGCAGGATCTTAACGTCACCCTGGAGCACGACTACTGGGGATCGAGCGGCACTGGCGGATACTCCGATCTGAAAGCGCACACCACCATGTTGCAGGTAGATGCGCCATATGCGGACGGGCGAATGTTCTTCCGCAGCGATTTCGTCAATATGAATGTCGGCAGTTTTTCCGCCGATGCTGAGGGCAAATGGGATAACAACTGGGGTACCTGTACGTTACAAGACTGTAGCGGCAATCGCAGTCAGTCGGATTCTGGCGCAAGCGTGGCGGTCGGCTGGCGAAATGACGTCTGGAGTTGGGATATTGGCACCACGCCGATGGGCTTCAACGTCGTGGACGTGGTCGGCGGCGTCAGTTACAGCGATGATATCGGGCCGCTTGGCTACACCGTTAACGCCCATCGCCGACCTATTTCCAGTTCATTACTGGCCTTCGGCGGACAGAAAGACTCTCCGAGCAATACCGGGAAAAAATGGGGTGGCGTACGTGCCGATGGTGTGGGGCTAAGCCTGAGCTATGATAAAGGCGAGGCAAACGGCGTCTGGGCATCACTTAGCGGTGATCAGTTAACCGGCAAAAATGTCGAAGATAACTGGCGCGTGCGCTGGATGACGGGCTATTACTATAAAGTCATCAACCAGAATAATCGTCGCGTCACTATCGGCCTGAACAACATGATCTGGCATTACGACAAAGACCTGAGTGGGTACTCACTTGGGCAGGGCGGCTACTACAGCCCGCAGGAGTATCTATCGTTTGCCGTACCGGTGATGTGGCGTGAGCGCACGGAAAACTGGTCATGGGAGCTGGGCGCGTCTGGCTCATGGTCGCACTCGCGCACTAAAACCATGCCGCGTTATCCGCTGATGAACCTGATTCCGAATGACTGGAAAGACGACGCCGCTGACCAGACCAATGGTGGCGGTAGCAGCCAGGGCTTTGGCTATACGGCGCGAGCGTTACTTGAACGACGCGTCACATCCAACTGGTTTGTCGGCACGGCGATTGATATCCAACAGGCGAAAGATTATGCGCCAAGCCATTTCCTGCTCTACGTACGGTATTCTGCCGCCGGATGGCAGGGCGATATGGATTTACCGCCACAGCCGCTGATACCTTACGCCGACTGGTAAGTTTTCAGATAGCGCCTCTCTTAATGCCGCTGCGATCGGGTATACTCGGGCGGCAGTCTGGGATTTCCGGGGGAGAGATAATTTGCGCGTTAGTCGTTCGTTAACAATCAAGCAGATGGCAATGGTGGCGGCCGTTGTTCTGGTGTTTGTCTTTTGTTTTTTGCACCGTTTTGCTGTTCCATCTGGTACAGCAGAATCGCTATAACACGGCTACGCAACTGGAAAGCATTGCTCGTTCTGTCCGCGAACCCTTGTCCTCAGCCATCCTCAAAGGGGATATTCCCCAGGCGGAGGCCATTCTCTCCAGCATCAAACCTGCGGGCGTGGTCAGCCGCGCAGATGTGGTGCTGCCTAACCAGTTCCAGGCGCTGCGTAAAAGTTTTATTCCCGAACGCCCGGTGCCGGTAATGGTTACCCGACTGCTCGAACTACCGGTGCAAATCTCGCTGGGCGTCTACTCGCTGGAGCGCCCGGCAAACCCACAACCGATTGCCTATCTGGTGTTACAGGCGGATTCCTTCCGCATGTATAAGTTCGTGATGAGTACGCTCTCAACGTTAGTGACCATTTACTTACTTTTATCGCTCATCCTGACAGTGGCGATTAGCTGGTGTATTAACCGACTGATATTACATCCTTTACGCAATATTGCTCGTGAGCTGAACGCCATTCCACCGCAAGAGATTATCGGCCATCAGCTGGCGCTGCCGCGTCTGCATCAGGACGATGAAATAGGCATGCTGGTGCGCAGTTATAACCTTAACCAGCAACTGTTGCAGCGCCATTATGAAGAGCAGATCGAAAACGCGATGCGCTTCCCGGTGTCGGACTTGCCAAACAAAGCCCTGCTGATGGAGATGCTGGAACAGGTGGTGACGCGTAAACAGACGACTGCGCTGATGATTATCACCTGCGAAACCCTGCGCGACACCGCCGGTGTGCTGAAAGAGGCACAGCGGGAAATCCTGCTACTTACGCTGGTGGAAAAACTCAAGTCGGTGCTGTCGCCGCGCATGGTTCTCGCGCAGGTCAGTGGCTATGACTTCGCTGTTATCGCCAACGGTGTGCAGGAGCCGTGGCACGCTATTACGTTAGGTCAGCAAGTACTCACTATCATGCGCGAGCCTTTGCCGATTGATCGCATTCAACTGCGCCCACACTGTAACATCGGCGTGGCGATGTTCTATGGCGATATCACCGCCGAACAACTTTATGGTCGTGCTATTTCTGCGGCGTTTACTGCTCGTCATAAAGGGAAGAATCAGATTCAGTTCTATGATCCGCAGCAGATGGAAGCCGCTCAACAGCGGCTGACGGAAGAGAGCGATATCCTTAATGCGCTTGAAAATCATCAGTTTGCGATTTGGCTACAACCACAAGTTGAGATGACCAGCGGCAAATTAGTCAGCGCGGAAGTGTTATTGCGTATCCAGCAACCGGATGGGAGTTGGGACCTACCGGATGGGTTAATTGATCGTATTGAGTCTTGTGGACTGATGGTTACCGTCGGTCACTGGGTGCTGGAAGAGTCATGCCGACTGCTTGCCTCCTGGCAGGAGCGCGGCATTATGCTGCCATTATCGGTGAACATCTCAGCTCTGCAACTGATGCACCCGAATATGGTGGCGGATATGCTGGAACTGTTAACGCGCTATCGTGTTCAGCCAGGAACGCTGATTCTGGAAGTGACAGAAAGCCGACGCATTGATGACCCTCACGCGGCGGTGGCAATCCTTCGTCCGCTGCGCAACGCCGGAGTACAGGTGGCGCTGGATGATTTCGGTATGGGCTATTCAGGGTTGCGTCAGTTGCAGCATATGAAATCTCTCCCGGTGGACGTTTTGAAAATCGACAAAATGTTCATTGATGGTTTGCCGGAAGATAGCAGCATGATTGCCGCGATTATCATGTTGGCGAAAAGCCTGAATCTGCAAATCATTGCTGAAGGCGTAGAGACAGAAGCACAACGTGACTGGTTGGCAAAGGCGGGCGTTGGAATTGCCCAGGGCTTCCTTTTTGCACGTCCACTTCCCATTGAAATCTTCGAAGAGAGTTACCTGGAAGAAAAGTAGCTACCCCAAACTGATTACAAAACTTTAAAAAGTGCTGGTTTGTGCGAGCCAGCTCAAACTTTTTAACATTTTTGTTTCAATTATGATCCAGGTACATTTCTGTGATGTTGTCTGGGTGTTATTTTAAGGCCGCAGGTACCCCATAACCTTACAAGACCTGTGGTTTTACTAAAGGACACCCTATGAAAACCTCTCTGTTTAAAAGCCTTTACTTTCAGGTCCTGACAGCGATAGCCATTGGTATTCTCCTTGGCCATTTCTACCCTGAAATAGGCGAGCAAATGAAACCGCTTGGCGACGGATTCGTTAAGCTCATTAAGATGATCATCGCTCCCGTCATCTTTTGTACCGTAGTCACTGGCATTGCGGGCATGGAAAGCATGAAGGCGGTCGGTCGTACCGGCGCAGTCGCACTGCTTTACTTTGAGATAGTCAGTACCATCGCGCTGATTATTGGTCTTATTATCGTTAACGTTGTCCAGCCAGGTGCTGGAATGAACGTCGATCCGGCGAGTCTGGATGCGAAAGCGGTAGCCGTTTACGCCGCGCAGGCGAAAGACCAGGGCATTGTCGCCTTCATTATGGATGTCATCCCGGCGAGCGTCATTGGCGCGTTTGCCAGCGGTAACATCCTGCAGGTGCTGCTGTTTGCCGTACTGTTTGGTTTTGCGCTGCATCGTCTGGGCAGCAAAGGCCAGCTGATTTTTAACGTTATCGAAAGTTTCTCGCAGGTCATCTTCGGCATCATCAATATGATCATGCGCCTGGCACCGATTGGGGCGTTCGGGGCGATGGCATTTACCATCGGTAAATACGGCGTCGGAACACTGGTGCAGTTGGGGCAGCTGATTATCTGCTTCTACATCACCTGTATCCTGTTTGTGGTGCTGGTACTGGGTTCAATCGCTAAAGCGACCGGTTTCAGTATCTTCAAATTTATCCGCTACATTCGTGAAGAACTGCTGATTGTGTTGGGAACATCGTCTTCCGAATCGGCGCTGCCACGTATGCTCGACAAGATGGAAAAACTCGGCTGCCGGAAATCGGTGGTGGGGTTGGTCATCCCGACAGGCTACTCGTTTAACCTTGATGGCACATCGATATACCTGACGATGGCGGCGGTGTTTATTGCCCAGGCCACTAACAGTCAGATGGATATCGTCCACCAAATCACGCTGTTAATCGTGTTGCTGCTTTCTTCTAAAGGGGCGGCAGGGGTAACGGGCAGTGGCTTTATCGTGCTGGCGGCGACGCTTTCAGCCGTTAGGCCATTTGCCGGTGGCGGGTCTGGCGCTGATCCTCGGTATTGACCGCTTCATGTCGGAAGCTCGTGCGCTGACTAACCTGGTCGGTAACGGTGTAGCAACCATCGTGGTCGCTAAGTGGGTTAAAGAACTGGACCACAAAAAACTGGACGATGTGCTGAATAATCGTGCGCCGGAAGGCAAAACGCACGAATTATCCTCTTAATCTCACCACTTATGCCCGCACTCCCTTCCCCGAGTGCGGGTGTTTGCGCATAATTGCCCCCTGTGCCTGAACTTACCACCTGGGTGAGTTCAGGTTTATTTCACTTCTTCCGTGACATTTTTATATTCTTGCGGTCTAACACGAAGTGTTTTCAATGTCATTTAGACTGGCCGACAACGGGCAGTTTTTTATTACCAGGATAGTTGATCAGGGGTTCACATGCAGGGCACAAAAATTCGACTTTTAGCGGGCGGTTTGCTGATGATGGCCACTGCTGGCTATGTGCAGGCAGATGCGCTCCAGCCTGATCCAGCATGGCAACAGGGGACGCTCTCCAACGGTTTACAGTGGCAAGTGCTGACCACGCCCCAGCGTCCCAGCGATCGTGTTGAAATTCGCCTGCTGGTTAATACCGGTTCGCTCGCCGAAAGTACCCAACAGAGCGGTTATAGTCATGCCATTCCCCGCATCGCGCTGACGCAAAGCGGTGGCCTTGAAGCGGCACAGGCACGTTCACTGTGGCAACAGGGGATCGACCCTAAGCGCCCGATGCCGCCGGTGATCGTCTCTTACGACACCACGCTGTTTAATCTTAGTCTGCCAAATAACCGCAACGACTTGCTGAAAGAGGCGCTCTCTTATCTGGCAAATGCCAGTGGCAAACTGACTATCACGCCAGAAACCATCAACCATGCGCTGCAAAGTCAGGACATGGTGGCAACCTGGCCTGCCGACACCAAAGAAGGCTGGTGGCGCTATCGTCTGAAAGGATCAACCTTGTTAGGTCACGATCCTGCCGATCCGCTGAAACAACCCGTTGAAGCAGAAAAGATTAAAGACTTCTACCAGAAATGGTACACCCCGGATGCAATGACGCTGCTGGTGGTGGGGAACGTTGATGCGCGCTCGGTTGTAGACCAAATCAACAAAAACGTTTGGCGAACTGAAAGGCAAACGTGAAACACCGGCTCCGGTGCCGACGCTTTCTCCTCTGCGTGCGGAAGCGGTGAGTATTATGACCGATGCGGTACGCCAGGACCGGTTATCCATCATGTGGGATACGCCGTGGCAGCCGATACGTGAATCAGCCGCACTGCTGCGCTACTGGCGTGCGGACCTGGCCCGTGAGGCGCTGTTCTGGCACGTTCAGCAAGCATTAAGCGCCAGTAACAGTAAAGACATTGGTCTTGGATTTGACTGTCGTGTGCTGTATCTGCGTGCGCAGTGTGCCATCAACATCGAGTCACCAAACGACAAGCTGAACAGCAACCTTAATCTGGTGGCGCGTGAGCTGGCGAAAGTTCGTGACAAAGGTCTGCCGGAAGAAGAGTTCAACGCTCTGGTGGCGCAAAAGAAACTGGAGTTGCAGAAATTGTTTGCCGCCTATGCGCGAGCTGATACCGATATTCTGATGGGCCAGCGGATGCGTTCGTTGCAAAATCAGGTTGTCGATATCGCACCGGAGCAATATCAGAAACTGCGCCAGGATTTCCTTAACAGCCTGACGGTGGAGATGTTAAATCAGGATTTGCGTCAGCAACTGTCGAACGACATGGCGTTAATTCTGTTGCAGCCGAAAGGCGAGCCGGAATTTAACATGAAAGCGTTGCAGGCGGCCTGGGATCAAATCATGGCCCCATCGACTGCGGCTGCCGCCACATCTGTTGCCACGGATGACGTCCATCCTGAAGTGACGGATATTCCACCCGCACAGTAATAAATAACCCGGCAGCGTTTCTTCTGCGCTGCCGGGATTAACGGTAATGAATAAGTTGCCGTGATATACCCGTAGATATTTTTCCAGGCACGGCGGTAGCGTGCAGATAACCATTCATTATTAAAATAAACTTACCGTAGAGTGGGTTTAATTATTTATTAGCTGAATAAATTATACTGGTGCCTCCTGGAAGGAGTGAGTTTATGCTTGTGTTAAAATCACAATCGATTGGATTCAGGATTTCCACAACTTATTTATCTTTAACATATACAGAGTCTGATGGCGTCAACATTAAAGTAGATGCTCTGGAGTTACTATCAGCAGAGAAAGATTATGTTCAAATTGAACTGGTCTTCACTACTGTTGCTGAAGTTAAGTGTGCTACCGTCAATTTTTATGAAGCCAACTATAACAATATTGTTATTAAGAAGGTTGATAGTGCAAATCCGGACTCAGGTATATATCAAGTAATGAATTCTGTACCGCTTGAAGAAAAAGAGAAATTATATGACCCTAAAAAACGGTTGAAGTTAAAACATTATATTATAGTAGGTTATGATAGTTATGTTGAGATTTTAGCTACTGGTTTTCGCTGTATACGTTGCCAGGGAATAGATGGTGTTAAATAATGGCCTATCATATAGGAATATTGAAAATTGAAGAAACTGATAAAGTAGTAAAATATGAATTTGGACCTACATCTTCTGACTATTGTAGATCTGATTACGGCGAGTTCGTGATAGATAAGAGAACGGGTGAGATGACGTTAGTCAGAATGGTTAAAAACGATTCGGCTAATAAATTTTATTTGCAAGCGAGTTTTAAAATTCTGACCTGTTGGCGAAAGGGCTATTTGCCAAAAAATGAGGAGTGGGCTTCTTAATAAGTAACTTTGCAGAATAAGTGAGTTTTCCCATTTTGTGGGCAGTCGTTGATTCTTACACAGTTTATATTATGGGTGCAGAAAAACACGGGGCATAATATTAAATGCAATACCAATACATTATCAACCAGCATAGTTATTGATTTTGAGAATGATATCTATATTGCCAGGTTTACAGTTTGGGATGATTTAAGTTGTATGTCAGAAGTTATGTACGTTGAAACGGGGGATTATAAATTAAATCAGCGAAATAAATTCCATATTTATGATTCGCTAAGAAAGATTTTTGATAATTTCATGGAAACCATACAATAACTTGCGCTAAGAAAATAAAAACATTATGTTTAAATTGATAGCAATCAAAGAAACTCCTTTGGGAGTAAAAGATGACGAAGATCTCTCGGTATCAGAAGCCATATACTCAACCTATACTGATTATACAAACGATATCCTTATGGTGTTTGATAAAGTCGTTTTATGTTTAGATAGAAAAGGAGATATTAGCGATATCTATAATGATATCGTCAATATATTTGAGCAGTTAGAACTGGGTACTAAACAGTTTTTTATGTGTTTTTTATCCAGTACGTTCACTACCCGTTGGGAATTTGAGCATAAAAGCTCAGAGACCATCAATATAACCGCTTATTGGTTTGACGTAAGATATCTTTATGGTATCAACTCGATTATTAAAACTTCCACAATTGAAATCCCAGTATCTGAATTCAAAATACAATGGGGAAATATTATTAAACCAATGGAAAAAGACATTCTTTCGTTAGGTTATGATGAAACGTTAGTAAATTTTTCTTTTTTTAACAACTTTAATTGATGAGTTATTAGTCTGGTTCATCTAAAAATGTAGGTGTTTTTTTTTTGCGACATCAACGGATTTAAAGGAGTATAAATGCGCAACAAAAAACGTATACTATTCTTGCTAACAGTCATTCTTTGCTTAACAGGTCTTTATTCCTGCAACAAAAACTTTCTCTTACTTTGGGATGCCAATAATATTTATGTCAGCACAAGAAATAATATCGATAAAGACAAGGTAAAAATAGAATTCGGCATCAGCGTCAACACGATCAACCGAGAAACGGATGCCGGATTATTTGCTGACAGAGATAAGTATACAGTGCTCTTCGATGGTAGCCTGAAAAACAAGATGATAAACGAATATGGAGAAAATGATTATTTAATTACCTACGATGACCGCTGCTATTTATCATTTCGTCAATTTAAAACCAATCGTCGTCATCAACATGACTATTATTTTGACTTCTTTAACAACAATGGGAATGTCTTCGTCACGGTCGAAATTAAAGGTGAGAACCCGCTTAATTTTACTCGTGGTTTGAATGATATGCGTCAACAGTTTACTTCAAATTATCAGCATAGTTCGGTTCACCCCTGCAAGGCGATTAACGGAGAACGAATATCTACCCGTTCTCCGTCAAAAACCATTATTCCGGCATCGCCTCACGCGGGATAATCGCGCCGCGATACTGAATAACGGTACTTGCGGTCAAATGCCCACGTTTCGCTGCGTCTTCCGCACTGCCGCCTGTCAGACGTACCGCCAGATAACCGGCGCTGAAAGAGTCACCCGCAGCAGTGGTATCGATCACTTTTTCTTTCGGCAGTTTCACCGCCGGAACATCAACTAACGCTTCACCTGCAATGGACACCAGGCAAGAATCCGCTCCACGTTTTACCACTACTTCTTTCACGCCCGCTTTATGGGTGCGCGCAATGACGTCTTCCACCGGTAGTTGACCCCACAGCGCGTCTTCGTCGTCCAGCGTCAGGAAGGCGATATCCGTGCATTCCAGCATTTGCTGATACACCTGCTGCGTCTCTTCTTTGCTGGCCCATAGGCGCGGACGGTAGTTATTGTCGAAAATCACTTTTCCGCCATTGGCGCGGCATTCGCGCAGCAGAGCAAGCAGTTTCTCGCGGCTGGTTGGGCTTAAAATCGCCAGGCTAATCCCGCTAAGGTAGAGATAATCGAATTTCGCCAGCTCTGCGCAAATCGCCGCTGATTGCTCGCTCTCCAACCAGAATTTGGCGGCGGCTTCGTTACGCCAGTAGTAGAACGTACGTTCGCCAGTGTCATCGGTTTCAATGTAGTAAAGGCCCGGCAGGCGGTTTTCCATCCGTTGGGTCAGGGAAGTATCAACGTTCTCGCCGTGCCAGGCGTCCAACATCTGCTGACTAAAACTGTCCGTTCCCAGCGCCGTCACGTAATGAACGGTTAATGCCGCAGGATCGACCTGACGGGCGATGTAGACGGAGGTGTTCAGGGTATCGCCGCCGAAACCGCGCTTAACGTCTGCGCCTTTCTCGGAAAGCTCAATCATGCATTCGCCAATCACGGCAATCTTTTTGGACATAGTCGTGAACCTGATCTGTAAAAAAATTAGCGTTAGTTTGCGCTGTGGTGGTTTGTTGGTCAACTATATTAAAACACTGTTCCATTATTTTTTTGAGCCAGAACGTATTCCTGGACGATTTCGCCGCAGGACGGGCAAATTTAGCCGCTTCGGGCGGTAAAGTTCTGACGTTGCGCGCCGATAACATTTGTCGAGTCCGGGCAGCATCACTTTTAAACACAGGACATCTTCGATGATAAGGCAGGTTATTCAGCGAATAAGCCATCCTGAAGCAAGTATCGAAAGCTTGCAGGAACGACGCTTTTGGTTGCAGTGTGAACGTGCTTACACCTGGCAACCGATTTACCAGACATCCGGTCGGTTGATGGCCGTAGAGCTATTAACGGTCGTTACTCATCCCGAGGATCCTTCGCAACGACTGCCGCCGGATCGTTATTTTGCTGAAATCACCATCAGACATCGTATGGATGTGGTGAAAGAACAGATTGATTTGCTGGCGCAAAAAGCCGTGTTCTTTGTTGAGCATGGCCTGCTGGCATCGGTTAATATCGATGGTCCGACACTTCTCGCCCTACGTCAGCAGCCGGAAATTTTGCGTCAGATTGACCGCCTTCCCTGGCTGCGTTTTGAACTGGTAGAACATATCCGCCTGCCGAAAGATTCAACCTTTGCCTCGATGTGTGAATTTGGCCCGTTATGGCTTGATGATTTTGGCACCGGGATGGCAAATTTCTCCGCGCTAAGTGAAGTCCGTTATGACTACATTAAAATCGCTCGCGAACTGTTTGTGATGCTGCGCCAGTCGCCGGAAGGCCGCACGCTCTTTTCGCAGCTTTTACATCTAATGAATCGCTATTGTCGCGGAGTGATCGTCGAAGGTGTGGAAACGCAGGAGGAGTGGTGCGATGTGCAGAATTCCCCCGCATTCGCCGCACAAGGCTGGTTTCTTTCGCGTCCGGCACCGATAGAAACGCTGGATACGGTGGCTCTGGTGGTGTAGCCGCCTCATTTTCCGCCTGGCTGGACTATCTTTAGGACTGGCCCAGGAAGAATATGAGGAAGCGAACTATGAGCAAGGCAGGCAAAATAACCGCTTCGATTTCAGGGGCTTTCTTGTTGTTGCTCGTCGTGGCGATCATTTTGATTGCGACTTTTGACTGGAATCGACTCAAACCGACCATCAACCAGAAAGTCTCTGCGGAGTTGAATCGCCCGTTCGCTATTCGTGGCGATCTGGGTGTGGTATGGGAGCGGCAAAAACAGGAGACCGGCTGGCGCAGCTGGGTGCCGTGGCCCCATGTACACGCGGAAGACATCATTCTCGGCAACCCGCCAGACATTCCCGAAGTCACAATGGTGCATCTGCCACGGGTAGAAGCAACGCTGGCCCCTCTGGCGCTGCTGACCAAAACGGTCTGGCTACCGTGGATCAAACTGGAAAAGCCCGACGCACGCCTGATTCGCCTCTCAGAAAAGAACAACAACTGGACGTTTAATCTCGCCAGCGATGACAACAAAGACGCGGATGCAAAGCCGTCGGCGTGGTCGTTTCGGCTGGATAATATTCTGTTCGATCAAGGGCGGATCGCCATTGATGACAAAGTCAGCAAAGCGGATCTGGAAATTTTTGTCGATCCATTAGGCAAGCCGTTGCCGTTCAGTGAAGTCAGCGGATCGAAAGGTAAGAACGAGAAAGAAAAGGTGGGCGATTACGTTTTTGGCCTGAAGGCGCAGGGACGTTATAACGGCGAACCGCTCACGGGCACGGGAAAAATCGGCGGTATGCTGGCGCTGCGTGGCGAAGGGACGCCGTTTCCGGTACAGGCTGATTTTCGCTCTGGTAACACCCGTGTTGCTTTTGATGGCGTAGTGAATGACCCAATGAAAATGGGCGGCGTCGATTTACGGCTTAAATTTTCCGGCGATTCGCTGGGCGATCTCTATGAACTGACAGGCGTTCTGCTGCCTGATACCCCACCGTTTGAAACCGATGGTCGGTTGGTAGCGAAAATCGACACGGAACAATCGTCGGTCTTTGATTATCGAGGCTTTAACGGGCGTATTGGCGATAGCGATATTCACGGTTCTCTGGTCTACACCACCGGTAAGCCACGGCCAAAACTGGAAGGTGATGTCGAGTCGCGGCAATTGCGGCTGGCAGATTTAGGGCCGTTAATTGGCGTTGATTCCGGTAAAGGAGCGGAAAAGTCGAAACGGTCTGAACAGAAGAAGGGCGAAAAAAGCGTTCAGCCTGCGGGCAAAGTGCTGCCGTATGACCGCTTCGAAACCGATAAATGGGATGTCATGGATGCCGATGTTCGATTCAAAGGCCGTCGTATTGAGCATGGCAGCAGCCTGCCGATTAGCGATCTTTCTACCCATATCATCCTCAAAAACGCTGACCTACGCCTGCAACCGCTGAAATTTGGCATGGCGGGCGGCAGCATTGCGGCGAATATTCATCTGGAAGGCGATAAAAAGCCGATGCAAGGGCGGGCAGATATTCAGGCTCGTCGACTGAAACTGAAAGAACTGATGCCAGATGTGGAACTGATGCAAAAAACGCTGGGGGAAATGAACGGTGATGCGGAACTACGCGGTAGCGGTAACTCAGTGGCGGCGCTTTTGGGGAACAGTAACGGTAACCTGAAACTGTTGATGAATGACGGGCTGGTGAGCCGCAACCTGATGGAGATTGTCGGGCTGAACGTCGGTAACTACATTGTCGGTGCGATCTTCGGTGATGATGAGGTGCGGGTGAACTGCGCGGCAGCAAATCTGAATATTGCCAACGGCGTGGCGCGTCCGCAGATTTTTGCTTTTGATACTGAGAACGCGTTGATTAATGTTACCGGCACGGCAAGTTTTGCTTCGGAACAGCTGGATTTGACTATTGATCCGGAGAGTAAAGGGATTCGGATTATCACGCTGCGTTCGCCACTGTATGTGCGTGGGACGTTTAAAAATCCGCAGGCTGGGGTGAAAGCCGGGCCGTTGATTGCCCGAGGTGCTGTTGCGGCGGCACTGGCAACGCTGGTGACGCCAGCTGCGGCCTTGCTGGCGCTGATCTCACCTTCCGAAGGGGAGGCTAATCAGTGTCGGACGATTTTATCGCAGATGAAGAAGTGATGATAATTGCCGGATGTCTGACATCCGGCAATTAAACAGATTTAGATTGTTGGCAAAGTGCGCTTTGTTCATGCCGGATGCGGCGTGAACGCCTTATCCGTCCTACAAATCCTTGCAAATTCAATATATTGTATGGAAATTCAGGCCCGATAAGCGTAGCGCATCAGGCTTTTCACTCTTATTACAACGACTGATGTCGCGTCTCATGCGTCAGCAGCAGGGCGATTAACGTCAAGCCAGCCATTGCTGCCAGATATAACCCCACCGCACCTAACCCGTAGTTAGTTTGCAACCAGGCCGCGATATATGGCGCAACGGAAGCCCCGAGAATCGACGCTACGTTGTAAGAGAACGATGCTCCGGTGTAACGCACTTCTGTCGGGAACAACTCTGGTAACAGCGCGCCCATCGGCCCGAAGGTCAGCCCCATCAGGCTTAACCCCAGCAGCAGGAAAGCAAAAACCAGAATAGGATTGCCAGAACCGAGCAGTGGATTAAAGGCGAACAGCGCGAACAGGATGATAAGCGTCGTGATGATCACCATGCTTTTACGCCGCCCAAAGGCATCGGCCAGCAATCCGGCTACTGGTACCATCACGCCAAAACCAATAACTGCCATCATCAGCATCCACAGCACTTCATTGCGCGGCAGGCCAAGCCCAATTGGCGCGGCGGCGGTACTGAAGGTCATAGAGTAGACGGTCATGATGTAAAACAGCGTATAGGTTGCCAGCATGATGAAGGTACCGAGCACCGTGACGCGTACGTGTTTGGTTAACAGAGTACCCAGCGGGATCTTCACCTGCTTTTTCGCTTTAGCGACTTTCTCAAACACCGGTGACTCATGCAGCGACACGCGAACATACAGGCCGATAATGACCAGCACCGCCGAGAAGATAAACGGCACGCGCCAGCCCCAGCTCATAAACTGCTCATCAGTCAGCAGCCAGGAAAGCAGCAGAAAAGTGCCGTTAGCAAAGAAGAAGCCAATCGGTGCGCCCAGCTGTGGGAAGGAGCCGTACAGCGCACGTTTACGCGGTGGTGCGTTCTCGGTTGCCAGCAGCGCTGCGCCACCCCATTCACCGCCTAATCCCAGCCCCTGACCAAATCGAGCCAGTGCCAGCAGCAGCGGGGCGAAAATACCAATCGTGGCGTAGCCCGGCAGCAGACCAATCACCACTGTTGAAATCCCCATCGTTAGCAACGAGGCGACCAGCGTCGCTTTACGCCCAACGCGATCGCCGAAATGACCAAATACGGCAGAACCGATTGGGCGTGCGACGAAAGCGATGGCGAAGGTGGCGAGCGACTGTAGCGTCGCTGCCGCCGGATCGCCCTGCGGGAAGAAGATATGCGGGAACACAATAACGGCCGCAGTGGCGTAAATGTAGAAGTCGAAGAACTCAATGGCCGTGCCAATGAGGGAGGCGACAAGGACTTTATTACGTGAGTTTATCGGCTTGTATTCTTGCTCGTTGTCGAGTGTTGTGGCTGTTGCTTGCATAATCTTTTCTTATTTTTTGGCGAACGAATAGCCATATTACGCACAGCAAAAGTGATATTTCAATGTGTAACAAATCGCGGAAAAGGTTAAAAATCAGGCAAAAAGCGGATAATGTTTAGACGAGTGATTTTTCTTCTATGAAATGCTTCACACAATTTCATAAATGGTGGATAAAACTGGTTTCAGGTTAAATAAAAGTTACCAACTGGATTTATATGCTGGGTTTATGAGTTGGTGTGAAATTGTTGGCTCCCGAAGAGATGGCTGAAGAGGCTCTGGGGAAGAGTTTCAGGTGGTTATGTGCGCATTATAGCCGGATGCGATGCTGGTGCATCTTATCCGGCCTACGGCGAGCCAGGTCGAATAAATTCGTAGGCCGAATAAGGCGTTTACGCCGCATCCGACCTATTTTAATGCTGCGTTTTCCCCGGCATTCGCGGGTCGTCTTTGTATTCGGCGGTGGCAATCCACGCCGCGCAAAACAACGTCAGACGGGCAAAGAAGTAAAAAAAACGCCATCAGCCCCAGCACGGAACCAAATGCCGCGCCAGACGGGGATTTCATCAACGACGGCAGGGTATACGTCATCACGATTTTAATGACTTCAAAACCAATAGCCGCGATGAATGTTCCACGAATCAGCGCCTTTTTACGCGGGCGATGACGCGGAAGACGCCAGAAGATCCAGAAGAAAAGCAGATAGTTAGCGAAGATAGAAATCGCCATGCCAATCAACCGCCACGTCGGTTTCAGCCACTCAATACTGTTAAGGTGCAGGGCGCTAATAATCATTTGCTGCGCCGAACCGGCAACCGAGGTTATTGAAAGCGTGACAATCAGCGCAATCAATAAACCAATTAGTGAAATAAAATCACGCAGATACTTAACCCAAAACTTCTCCTGATCTTGCGGTGAACGTTCCCAAACATCACGCGATTGAGCGCGAATTGCTTCACGCAAATTTCCCATCCAGTTAATCCCGGAATAAAGCGCCACCGCCAGGCCGACAAGCCCTACGGTCGTACGCTGCTGAACGGCGGTGTTGATGGTATTTTTCAATGTGGCCGCCAGCGTCGGATCGCTGATGTTTTGCAGAATTTTGTCGAAGATATCCTGCAGCAGCATCGGATGGGAGGCCAGCACAAAGCCCCCTGCGGCAAACGACACCATCAAAATCGGGATCATCGATAAAAACGAGAAATAAGTGATTGCCGCGCCAAACTGGTTACCCAGCCGATCATTGAAGCGTTCTGTCGCGCGTATCAGGTGCGCGATGATGGGTTGACGTTGGACTTTCCCGGCAGTGGTGGTGACGGTTTCCAACGCCTGACTGACTTTGCTGCCTTTATCGCTATTATCCAGATGTTTAATCGGCTCGTGCTGCAGATCCTGGGTGGGACGTTTGATCTCGTTTTCCTGCGTCATCCGCTCTTTAGTCCTTCTTTCGTTGTCTGTCTTAAAAAGTATAGTCGGTCAGTCCAGGTGCTCTTTGATTACGCCAGCCAGCCACTGCATAAACAGATTTACACGGCGGGAAAGCTCCCGACGCTGGGGATAAACCAGAGAAATGGATAGCGGCTCGGCGCGGTAGTTGGGCAATACTTCAATAAGCCGCCCGGCGCGTAGGGCTTCGCGCACGGCGACTCGGGGGATTTGAATGATACCCAGACCCGCCAGGCCGGCGGCGAAATAGGTTTCGCTACTGTTTACCGTCAACATGCCGCCGGACTTAAACCACTGGACGCCATTACTGGTGGCAACCTCAAAACCTAATGGATGCGCGCCCAAATGCGGCGTGTAATGCACCACCGCGTGCGAAGTCAGATCGTCCACACTTTGCGGATAACCAAAACGCGTCAGATAGTGCGGGCTGGCACAGTTGACCATCGTCAGTTTGCCGAGGGGGCGGGTAATAATACCCTCGTCGGGCAACGAGCCCGTGCGCATCACGCAATCATAGCCATCACGAAGAATATCAATCGCCCGGTCACTGCTACTTAATTCCAGTTCAATCCCTGGGTACTGATGAAGAAATTCTGGCAGGCGCGGCAGCAACAGGTTTTTCGCAATTCCGAGCGGGATATCGACGCGTAATTTGCCGCTGATGCTGGTGGTATCCTGCTGAAACAGGCCGTCCAGTTCGTTGAGATTACTCAACACATCTTTCGCTCGTTGGTAATAGGTCATGCCGTCGGGGGTAAGTTTGACCCGCCGCGTAGTGCGATGCAGCAACTGGGTGCCAAGCTGATGTTCCAGTGCCTGTATCTGGCGCGAAACACTTCCCTTTGGCAAAGCAAAGAAATCCGCTGCACGGGAAAAACTTTCCAGCTCTGCGACCTTAATGAACAACTGCATTGCGTGAATTTTATCCATTTCTTTGACCAATTGTTGTTCACAGCGAAACAGTAATGCGCATAGCGCATTATTTATTGTTTTTTCTAGCATCTAATGCAAGGTTTCACAATGTAGTAATGATTAATCCCGGTATTTTTTAGAAGGAAATGGCTGATAAGCTTCACTGGAAAGGAAAAATAACGCTTGAAAGACTGTCTTTTCAGCAATTTCCTGCAAAATAGTAAATGCAGTATTGGCTTTTCGTGCGCAATTTAATCGTTTTGCGGTCAGGTATTTAGCCAGCTCTCGCGAAAATCACGGTTTATTTGAATGCCTGTCAGACGAAGATATAAGGATTTCCTCAAAAATGTTTTAAATAATGCCCTCGACATGTAATTTCAGGCCGTCAGCTGTAACTATTTATATCGGTAACTATTTTCCACATTGCATATCTGTAGAATGGCTACCGCCAAATGGCGAATTCTTATTTTGCCTCTCGGGTAATACCCTTCCCCTACTTAAGAGTTTTAACGTATCCAGGTGGAGATTCAGTAATGCATATAATCATGTTTGACAGGCAGTCAATATTTATTCACGGAATGAAAATCAGCTTACAGCAGCGTATTCCAGGAGTGAGTATTCAGGGCGTCGATCAGGCAGATGAACTGTGGCAAAAACTGGAAAGCTCCCCTGAAGCCTTAGTCATGCTTGATGGCGATCAGGATGGTGAGTTTTGCTACTGGTTACTGCAAAAAACCGTAGTGCAATTTCCTGATGTTAAAGTGTTGATAACGGCGACGGATTGCAGCAAACGATGGTTACAGGAAGTTATCCATTTTAACGTGATGGCAATTGTACCGCGTGATTCAGCCGTCGAGACGTTTGCATTGGCGGTAAATAGCGCGGCAATGGGAATGATGTTTCTGCCCGGAGACTGGCGAACTACACCGGAAAAAGACACAAAAGATCTCAAATCGCTAAGTGCCCGCCAGCGGGAAATTTTAACTATGTTGGCGGCAGGTGAATCAAATAAAGAGATCGGCAGGGCGCTAAATATCAGTACCGGAACGGTTAAAGCGCATCTGGAGTCGCTTTACCGCCGCCTGGAAGTGAAAAACCGCACTCAGGCGGCGATGATGTTAAATATCGCCTCCTGAAGAGGGTAATTTTATAGCCAGCAGGTTGTTCGTGGCTGGCTGTAAAACTATTACGGTTCGCCGTACAAACCTATCAGGCGCCGTACCACACCGTTGGTCCAGCCAAATCCATCCTGCAACGGATATTCGCCCCCGCCGCCCTCACGGGGAATGCCATCGGCAATATGGTATTTCTCGATCAGTTTGTGGTGTTCCAGGTAAAACTGGTTCACTGTCTTCAGCCAGCTACGCGCGATTTCATCACCCAGATAGTCATCGCCGTACATTTTAAATCCCTGAATCGCCATCCACTGCAATGGCGCCCAGCCGTTGGGTTTATCCCACTGTTCTCCGGTTTCATACTCGCTCGCCAGAATCCCTCCCGGCGTCAGTAAACGGCTACGTACTGCGTTTGCCAGGCGATCTGCCTGTTCGTGATTCGCCATGCCCACGTATAACGGCACAATAGCGGCAGCGGAAAAGAGGGCTAACTGCTCGCGCCGCCAGTCGTAATCGCGGTAGATGCCGTTTTCATCATCCCAGAGATAACGGTTAACTGCATCGCGGCGGGCGCTGGCTTTCTGGCGGAACAGCGTTTCTGTCTCTTTCTCACCTTTCAGCGCCGAGATGTTGGCAATGGCGCTCTCCAGTTTAAACAGGAAAGCATTAAGGTCGATGGGGATGAATTGGGTAGTGCGAATGCTTGCCAGACGGCCCGCGTCACGTAGCCAGCGTGATGAGTAATCCCAGCCAGAAGCGGCACCTGCGCGTAAATCGCGATACACCTCGTTAGGCGGGCGACCGGAGTGTTTCGCGGTTTCCACATCTTCCAGCCAGGATTCATCGCGCGGCGTGTCGCGGTCATCCCAATAACGGTTGAGCAGGGCGCCGTCCGGCATCCGCACCACATGGCGATAGGCCTGATTCGGAATCAGTGATTCTGCGCCGTCCATCCAGAAGGCATATTCCATTTTTAGATGATCAAGGTAACGGCGTGCACCGCGCACACCATCTTCTTCAAATAGCTCCACCATTAACGCAAAAACCGGTGGCTGCGAGCGGCTCAAATAATAGGTGCGGTTGCCGTTGGGGATGTGGCCATAGTTTTCTATCATCCAGGCGAAGTTATCGGCCATGCATTTCAGTAAATCCTCACGCCCGCTCTCTGCCAGCCCCAGCATGGTGAAATAGGAATCCCAATAGTAGGTTTCGCTAAAACGGCCCCCCGGGACAATGTACGATTGCGGTAGCGCCAGCAGGGAAGACCAGGGAATATGATCCTGGGGTTCGCGGGTTAACACCGGCCATAGTTGGTCGATATGCTCTTTCAGTGAGTTTTGCGGGTCCGATACATACTCGCTGGAGTAGACTTCCGGCAGCCAGAAGTGCTTTTCAACAAACTGGCGTAAGTCGAAATCGCGATGACGGCGCACTTTACGATAGCGGATTAAGATATCCAGCGGGTCCATTTTGGGGGCGCAGTCAGGGAAGGTTTTGCTGTCAGGGAAAATTTTCGCCGACTGGACATGCTCGAACAGTTCGAGATAACGATCGGCAGGGGTCAGCGCATCAGAGGCGGGTAGCCCCTCAATCATCTCGGGTTCTGGCTCTGCCTCAATCATCTCATCCAGTTTTAATTCATACGGATCCAGCTCATAGCAGAGATCGACTTCGATCATCCGTTCATCTGGATTAAGGTTTTGAATTTTCTGATTGAGCATAAGGATCCGACCTCCGAAATTCGTCTCTAATTATCGGGCTTTCCTTTAAGGGTAGTCATTCGCTACGGTCGATGGGGGATGAAGTGTGCGGAAGATCACGTTTATTAATGTGTCAAAAAATATAACTCCTTAATATACAAAGAAAATGAGTGATAAACGTTTTTTTTTGCAAAATTTCATTTTCGGAACATTCACGCACTCTATGATAAAAGCAAGTACATCGTTGTTGTTACAAATAAGAGTAGCAGTTATCTGTGTAAGAATGCCGAAGGAAGTAAAATCTATTTGGTAATTAAAGAAATAACAGGCATTCCTCAATTATATATTTGAAATTAATTTGGTAATTTCTGGTGTAAATATTAATAGTGCTCTTTTATTATATAAATAAATCAATTTTATGCTTAGGATTTTGTTATTTAAATTATACCCGTAACCCCTTGCGCCCATTCCAGATAAATCCTACTTTTTTATTGCCTTCAAATAAATTTAAGGAGTTCGAAATGGACCAGAAGCTGTTAACGGATTTCCGCTCAGAACTACTCGACTCGCGTTTTGGCGCGAAGGCAATTTCTACTATCGCGGAATCTAAACATTTTCCGCTGCATGAAATGCGTGATGATGTCGCATTTCAAATTATCAATGATGAATTATTTCTCGACGGTAACGCGCGTCAGAATCTGGCAACTTTTTGCCAGACCTGGGACGACGAAAATGTCCATAAATTGATGGATCTGTCGATCAACAAAAACTGGATCGACAAAGAAGAATATCCGCAATCTGCAGCCATCGACCTGCGCTGTGTAAATATGGTTGCTGACCTGTGGCACGCGCCTGCACCGAAAAACGGCCAGGCCGTTGGCACCAACACCATTGGTTCTTCCGAGGCTTGTATGCTCGGCGGGATGGCGATGAAATGGCGTTGGCGCAAGCGTATGGAAGCCGCAGGTAAGCCGACCGATAAACCAAACCTGGTCTGCGGCCCGGTGCAAATCTGCTGGCATAAATTTGCCCGCTACTGGGATGTCGAGCTGCGTGAGATCCCTATGCGTCCCGGTCAGCTATTCATGGATCCGAAACGCATGATTGAGGCCTGCGACGAAAACACCATTGGCGTGGTACCGACTTTCGGCGTGACCTATACCGGTAACTATGAGTTCCCGCAACCGCTGCACGATGCACTGGATAAATTCCAGGCCGACACCGGTATCGACATCGACATGCACATCGACGCCGCCAGCGGTGGTTTCCTTGCGCCGTTCGTGGCGCCGGATATTGTCTGGGACTTCCGCTTGCCGCGCGTGAAATCGATCAGTGCTTCAGGCCATAAATTCGGTCTGGCTCCGCTGGGCTGCGGCTGGGTTATCTGGCGTGACGAAGAAGCGCTGCCGAAAGAACTGGTATTCAACGTTGACTATCTCGGCGGTCAGATTGGTACTTTCGCCATCAACTTCTCCCGTCCGGCAGGTCAGGTGATTGCCCAGTACTATGAATTCCTGCGCCTCGGTCGTGAAGGTTATACCAAAGTACAGAACGCCTCTTACCAGGTTGCTGCTTACCTGGCGGATGAAATCGCCAAACTGGGGCCGTATGAGTTCATCTGTACGGGTCGCCCGGATGAAGGTATCCCGGCGGTGTGCTTCAAACTGAAAGACGGGGAAAATCCAGGATATACCCTGTATGACCTCTCTGAACGTCTGCGTCTGCGCGGCTGGCAGGTTCCGGCATTTACTCTCGGCGGTGAAGCCACCGACATCGTGGTAATGCGCATTATGTGCCGCCGTGGCTTCGAAATGGACTTCGCTGAACTGTTGCTGGAAGACTACAAAGCCTCCCTGAAATACCTCAGCGATCACCCGAAACTGCAGGGCATTGCCCAGCAGAACAGCTTTAAACATACCTGATAACCGAATGTCACCTGCATGCCAGGAGCATGCGGGTGTAATTCATTCACGGTAAAGAAATATATCCTATAAATAAGAGCAGTGGCGTAATGATCAGAATGCTAATTCTGATCATTTTTTGTTTTTTGGGAAAATCATATAATTGAATAATTTGCAATGTAAATTAAACCTTGTGCAAATTACAATAGAATGCATCAGTTATTATTCATATTCGTTATTATTGCTTATTTTTTTCTCTAACACATTGAAAAATAAGTGACCCGGAACAATGCTTCTAACCACTTAGGATGCTATTCTTTTTTTCATTTAAGCTTTGTTTAAGTCGCGATTTGACTTAGGGTGTCGGCGTGCTACATTAAATACAATAATATGTTTCTGTTATAGTGTATTAATGATGCAATCACTACATGGAACTTGTTTAATTGCGTACGCAAAGCATAAATATATTCTTACCATGCAGAATGGTGAATATCGCTGTTTTAACGGTGGTGATTTGGTTTTTGCGGATGCAAACCAGATTTTAGTTGATAAATGTGCAGAGAATGTCGTCTTTGTCACGAGGGAAACACTTTCATTATTTCTCCCGATGCTCAAGGAGGAGGCATTAAATCTTCATGCCTGTAAAAAAGTTCCTTCGTTAATTGTGCATCACTGTACCCGAGATATCCCTGTTTTTCAGGAAGTTGTACAGCTTTCACAGAGTAAAAATCTCCGCTATGGTGAGGTTTTACGTAACAGGGCATTAATATTCGCGATATTGTCGGTTTTTCTTGAAGATGAACAGTTTATAGCGCTACTCATGAATATCCTACAGCCCAATATGCGAACGCGGGTTTGTACGGTTATTAACCGTAATGTCGCTCATGAATGGTCATTGGCGAAAATAGCCAGCGAGTTATTGATGAGTCCTAGTTTGTTAAAGAAAAAATTACGTGAAGAAGAGACGTCTTATTCGCAACTGCTTACCGAATGTAGAATGCGACGCGCGTTACAACTCATTGTAATTCATGGCTTTTCTATAAAGCGAGTAGCCGTGTCGTGTGGCTATAACAGTGTGTCGTATTTTATTTATGTTTTTCGCAATTATTATGGCATGACACCGACAGAGTATCATGAACGAATAGCTGAAAGAGGGTGTGATAACCATCTGATAATGGATATTTGTGTAGCAGAAAAGTGTTGTCACCATGAAAGGATAGTAAGGTTATAATTGCTTTTTGAAGATAAAAAAAACCCGGCATAGGGGACCGGGAAGAGGATAGTCTGCCGTCTCCAGACTAATAAGCCGTTATAACACTCCATGTTGGCACGGGAAACTTTGTGCTCTCAGTGGGTTAAATATAACTTTTGCTGGAGATAAGATCAGCCAATTTTTTATAAACATAAGCTATACACAAATTTAAGATATATCACGCATGCATTTACTTTTTATGGCTTAACTGATATATGCGCTTATGTATGTGATTACTTTTTGGTCCTACCAATTTTGGCAGTTTTGGATTTTTACAGGAGTCATACATCATTTCATTTGTATACTGAAATTGTAATGGTTGTAGTAATGGAATATAAGGGCTTGTCATGACACACGTTTGCTCAGTGATCCTCACCCGCCGTTCATTTGATATTTATCATGAGCAGCAAAAACTCTATTTGCAAAAAGAGAGTATTCTTTTGATGGACAAAAATATGGTGGAGAATTTTCCTTTTGATGAATCCTATGCCCGCAGACTAGATATCGATGAAAGGATCATTAGCCATTATTTGTACAATATCCGTCTTTCGGGTCGGTGTTTAGGGCTGCATGGTAAAAAACGGTTGTTGGTTAACCCAACACCACCAATGCCGCTGGTCACTGCGATATTTGATAGTTTTGCTCAAGAAGATATTGCGTCCAGGACATTAAGTAATATGCTTTACTTTTCCTGCCTTTCGATGTTTTCGCGAAATAAAGAACTTATTCCCTTCCTTTTTAATAGCATTAGTACCGTTTCAGGTAAAGTTGAACGCATTATTAGCTTTGATATAGCCAAACGTTGGTATCTGCGTGATATCGCCGAAAAAATGTATACCAGTGAAAGCTTAATCAAGAAAAAATTGCAGGATGAAAATACCTGCTTCAGTAAAATATTGTTGGCCTCGCGAATGTCGATGGCCAGACGATTGCTCGAGTTACGACAAATCCCGCTGCCGATGGTCGCAGAAAAATGTGGCTATAGTAGTACGTCGTACTTTATTAATACTTTCCGCCAGTACTATGGCGTAACACCGCACCAGTTTGCGCAACAGTCAACAGGGACCTTTAACTGACGGGATTTCTCATTCGAAAGTCGGTCAGGATCTCCCTCCCACTTCATGTGAAAATCTTTCCTCATTAACTCTGCCGGGTCACCGGCAAGTTTGCTTTCGCAGTTTGCAAAACAGTAAACGTATTTTCAGGAGGAAAAGACGCGGCATGTTCAGGATTATTAAGTTTGCAATTCATACAATTACGGGAATTCTGGTCAGTGTCGTGTTGTTTAAATTGATAACCAACGGTTGGAGCGGGTTCTACTTTCAATGCTGTTTACTGAGTCTGATGTTCCTGGCGGTAAGCTGGCTGTTGAGTGGCGAGTGGTTAGCGGGAAAGAGTAAGGCTGAACCCTCACGCTCAACCTTACTCTCGTTTACGCGTTACGCTTTTTTAAAGCGGGCAAAGAGATGTTCGACCACAACGAAAAAGACCGGAACGAAGTAAATCGCCAGCACCGTTGCTGCAAACATCCCCCCCATAACGCCTGTACCTACTGCGTTTTGCGCACCGGAGCCTGCGCCATGACTGATAACCAGCGGCAGTACGCCGAGAATAAAGGCCAGAGAGGTCATCAGGATTGGGCGTAAGCGCATCCGTGCCGCTTCGATAATCGCTTCCATCGGTGTCTTCCCTTCTTTTTGCATCATCTCAACCGCAAACTCGACAATCAGGATGGCGTTCTTGGCGGAAAGCCCAATGGTGGTTAGCAGACCAACCTGGAAGTAGACGTCATTGCTTAAGCCGCGCAGGTCTGTAGCCAGTAACGCGCCAATTACCCCAAGCGGTACGACCAGCATTACCGAGAATGGAATCGACCAGCTTTCATAAAGTGCGGCGAGGGCAAGGAACACCACGACCAGCGAGATGGCATATAGTGCCGGTGCCTGGTTGGAAGATAACGCTTCCTGATATGACAGTCCGGTCCAGGAGTAGCCAACGCCAGTCGGAAGTTTTGCGACCAGATCCGCCATAAATTTCATTGCGTCACCAGTACTTTTTCCTGCCGCCGCTTCACCTAAAATCTCCATTGCTGGAATACCGTTGTAGCGTTCCAGACGTGGTGAGCCGTAGGTCCATTCTGTTGAAGAATAAGCAGAAAGCGGCGCCATCGTGCCGGAGGCGTTGCGCACATACCATTGGTTGATGTTGTCCGGCAGCATACGGAACGGTGTTCCCGCCTGGACATACACTTTTTTCACTCGTCCCTGGTTAAGGAAGTCGTTGACGTAGCTACTGCCGAAGGCGGTAGAGAGGGTCTGGTTGATATCAGACAATTCCACGCCCATTGCTTCGGCTTTCGCGGCGTTGACGTTCACTTTGAACATCGGCGTATCTTCCAGGCCGTTCGGGCGAACCGCTGTTACCTGATCAGGTGATTGTGCTGCCAGCGACAACAACTCGTTTCTCGCCTGGGTCAGCTTTTCATGTCCCAGGTTACCGTTGTCCAGCAGTTCCATATCAAAACCTGACGCTGTCCCCAGTTCTGCTACCGCCGGTAAGTTGAACGGGAAAATAACTGCTTTATTGATGCGGCTAAGAGCCACCATCGCCCGCTGAATAATCGCGGTCACCGAATTTTCTTCGCCGACGCGTTCAGACCACGGCTTCAGGCTGATAAACGCCAGACCGTTGTTTTGCCCCTGGCCGCTGAAACCAAAGCCGCCAACGGTAAACACCGACTGAACATTATTTTTCTCTTTTGTCAGATAGTAATCGGTCACCTGCTGCAGCACTTTAGTGGTGTTAACCATCGTGGAACCTGATGGTAGCTGTGCAGTGGTCATAAATACCCCCTGATCCTCTTCCGGCAAGAAGGAGGTCGGTGTACGCAGAAACAGCACCGCCATCCCGGCACAAATCAGCAGGTAAACCACCATATAACGACCCGTGCAGCGCAGCAGTGAGCGGGTACTGTCGGTATAGTGTTGAGTTGATTTTTCAAACAGATGGTTAAATCGCACAAATAACGCATTCTGTTTGTGACCGCCTTCTGGAACGGCTTTCAAAATGGTGGCGCAAAGGGCAGGCGTTAGACTCATCGCCACAAACACCGAAAGCAACATGGAGGAGATCAGCGTAATGGAGAACTGACGGTAAATTTCCCCGGTCGCACCGCTCATAAAGGCCATTGGCATAAACACCGCGGAAAGCACAACGGCAATCCCGACCAGCGCACGTTGGATTTGCCCCATTGATTTATGCGTCGCTTCCTTCGGCGGCAGCTTATCTTCTGCTATCACGCGCTCGACGTTTTCTACCACCACGATAGCATCATCAACCAGCAACCCTATCGCCAGCACCATCCCGAACATGGTGAGGGTGTTGATGGTAAAACCGACCGCCGACAAAATCGCAAATGTGCCGAGAATAACGACCGGGACGGCAATAGTCGGGATGATCGTAGCGCGAATGTTTTGTAAAAACAGATACATGACCAGGAAGACGAGGATGATGGCCTCAACCAGCGTTTTGAAAACTTCCTGGATTGAAATTTTAATAAATGGTGTCGTGTCGTAAGGATAAACCGTCTTCAGGCTGGCGGGGAAATAGGCCGATAAACGGTTGAGCTCTGCTTTTACCGCCCGCGAGGTATCGAGCGCGTTTGCTCCGGTAGCCAGTTTGATAGCGATCCCGGCGGCAGGTTTGCCGTTATAGCGCGCTACGGTGGAGTAATCTTCCGCTCCCAGCTCGACGCGGGCAACGTCGCGCAGCAGCACTTGTGAACCATCTTGCTGAACTTTCAGCAGGATTTTGCCAAATTCTTCCGGTGTTTGTAGACGTGTCTGCACAATGATCGAGGCGTTCAGTTGTTGGTCTGCCGCCTGTGGCATTCCGCCCAGTTGACCGCCGGAAATCTGGTTGTTCTGTACCTTGATTTGGGAAATAACATCGGCAGGAACAAGGTTGTATTTATTGAGTTTTTGCGGGTCCAGCCAGATACGCATGGCGTACTCTGAACCAAAGAGCTGCACGCTACCGACACCTGCGGTACGACTTAATGGATCTTTAATATTAGAAGCCACATAGTCTGCAATGTCGTACTGATTGAGGCTGCCGTTTTCAGAGATAAACGCTGCCACCATCAGGATATTGCTGCTCGACTTATTGACGCTAATCCCTTGTTGCTGTACTGCTTCGGGGAGTGATGGCATGGCAAGTTGCAGTTTATTCTGCACCTGAACCTGCGCAATATCGGGCGACGTTCCTGTCTCAAAGGTCAGTGTGATGGACGCATTACCCGCAGCATCACTGGTTGATGACATATACATCAGGCCATCAAGTCCATTCATATTTTGCTCAATCACCTGAGTGACTGAATCTTCTACCGTTTGCGCATCAGCACCCGGATAGGTGGCGCTAACGGTGATGGTCGGTGGTGCAATCTGCGGATATTGCGCCACCGGTAAGTTCATGATCGCCAGCCCGCCTGCGAGCATCAAAATAATGGCAAGTACCCAGGCAAAAACCGGGCGATCAATAAAATAGTTAGCCATGAAAGTCCCCTTAAGCCTGCAACGTTATTGTTTCGATTCGGTGCTGGCGTTTTCCTGGCTGGAGGAAATTGCGCGTGCTTTGATACCTGGGCGAATGCGTTGCAAACCGGAAACGATCACCCGATCGCCAGCTTGCAAGCCAGAAGTGACGACCCACTGGTCGCCGATGGCTTTAGTGGCCTCAATTTCGCGTAACTGCACGACATCATCTTTATCAAGAATGAGCGCCGTTGCTTTGCCCTGGGCGTTATGGGTAACGCCTTCCTGCGGCACCAGTAACACATTCTGGCGACTACCTTCATCCACTAATGCTGTGACGTACATGCCTGGCAGTAAGTCGCCATTTGGATTGGGGAAAATCGCGCGCAACGTGACGGAGCCCGTGGTTTCATCCACCGTCGGGTCAGAGAATTTCAGCGTACCGGTCTGGCTGTAACGTTTACCATTTTCCAGATTGAGCTGTACTGGTGTACTGCCCTGAACCTGTTTGATTTGCCCACTGGCGACCTCTTCTTTCATGCGCAAAAAATCCTGCACTGACTGCGTGAGATCGACATAAATCGGGTCCAGACGCTGTACGGTAACCAGTGAATCCGCCTGGTTAGCGGTAACGAGTGCGCCGACGGTCACTGATGATTTCCCGCTGACGCCCGTAATGGGCGAGGTGACATTCGCGTATCGCAGATTGATGGTCGCCTGCTCAACAGCCGCTTTAGCAACGGTGACATTGGCTTCCGCCTCATTCAGCTGGGTGCGCGCGGTGTCGTAATCCTGACGGCTGACGTAGTTGGTTTTCAGCAACGATGCCTGGCGATTAAAGGTAATGCGGGCATTGCTGGCGGTAGAGAGGGCTTTCGCCAGCGAACCTTTGGCTGAGTTCAGCTCTGCCTGCAAGGGCGCAGGGTCAATCTGATACAACGAATCGCCCTGGTTGACTTTATCGCCCTCGATAAAATTGCGTTTAATGATGATGCCACCCACCTGCGGGCGAATCTCAGCAACTTCATAAGGAACAGTTCTGCCGGGCAATTCGCTCATGACATTGATTGAGCCGGGGGAGAGCGTCACCACGCCCACTTCTGGCGTCATGGCGGCAGCATTTTGCGCTGATTTGTCGTCGCATGCGGTGAGAATTACGCCGCAGAATAACAACGGTATTAACAGTTTTCTTTTTCTGTTCATTTTATTCCCTGAAAATTCGTGAAAAATTACGGATTTTTTGAATGTGTGCGGGGAGAGGCATGAGGGATTTACAGACCTGCGGCATAGTGCAGGCCATGGGGATGTATGCCTGTGATGGCGCATGCAGGCCGAGTGACCAATGTGGTGATTTAGATGGCAAAAAAAATGTTGCCGTTCTGCTGACAGTCTCTGCCTGCGTCCGGGCAACGAATGTTTCTACTGGTGGATACATAAACCAGGGGAATAAGTTCGTTTTTGCTTCTCCTTTGGTTATCACCGGGAGTAATGGAGTCAGCATTTGCATCCCTCGTCATGCCAGCCGTCAATTTCAGGCACTTATCGCTGGGCCACATCAACGCCTTCTTAAAAATAAGAAGAGATCCCCAGAGTCACGATGTCGCTCATACGTCTAAGTTTCAGCTTGTACATAATATTGAATTTCTGGATCTTTAATGTCTGCTGCGAAATTTTCAGTGTTGACGTGATATTACTTTCATTTTTGTTCTTCAGGATTAATTGCATAATTTTGAATTGATTATGCGAGAAACATAATTGAGAATTCTTATGAGGCAAGTGTTTTCCATAAGTAATATCAATCAGATTTTTAATGCTTTCTTTACGGCTGATAAAAAAGATAGGCGACTGACTTTTAAGTTTGCTGATGTGGTAAGGTGCCAGAACAATGATTCTTTCAGCATCTAACTTCTCAAGAAACTTAATCGCTTCTTCATCAAGGATATGATTATGATAGGTATCAATGATCACCTTGAATGGTTTGTTACCTATGCTTTTTATCTCTGACAGGGAATTGATTTTTATCATTTCGTGATTATCTTTCAACTGCAAAAAGCCCTGTAAAAGAAAAGAATCCTTCGTCATGAGAAAAATCATAACTTGCTCCTTAGCCGTCATTGTTTCGAACATGTCATCCTTTTCATTATTTACATCCATGTCCGAATTCGTTGTTCAATATAGTAAACGCCTATAAGAACGTTGCCCTTCGTGAACTAATACGTCTATTAACACTAATCAAAACTTGAGATTTATCCATCACGCACTCCATATATTGATCCTAGGTAACATTCCTGGGTGTTATAAATTTGTTAGTGCTAACAAGAAATTAACAACTCCCATATTTTCACCAAGAATAAGTTATCAATTTAAAGTTTGTGATTTCTGAATGATAAAACTAAAATAAAAAAGTAATCCGATTTAAATATCGAGTCTCCTTGTTTCTACTTAAGCTGGCAATTGGATTGCCAGCTTTCTTTTTAATTTTTCAGGAAAATTAACATCAACTGAATTAATTACCTTCTTATTGAGCCAATGCTTGCAAAATCTTGATTTCATTTTCCCACAGCACTTTTAAACATTAAACCTGACTACAGAAAATATCAGCCATGATAATGTTCGAAATGGCTAATTTGCTGTGAAATTTATAAAACCATAAAGGTTTCAGCGAGTTGTTTAATGAGTCGCACGGTAATTATTTCAACGATGGTTTATGTTTTGCCCTGGTGGCTATATGAAGTGAGAGTGTTACATGCCTCATAGTCACTATGAGTGATTATGAGGCGGTGTGGGAAATACTGTGTCGACGGTCTGATATTGATTATTTTTTAACGAATAAACTAGCGAAGCTAAACAAGCTGGCAGCGCTGAATATTAGTTCTATCCCCACCAGTGTAGAAACTAGTGTTACAGAAACCATTGGCGTTGCACCCAGGAATATCCATGCGATGATGATATCCAGGATACCAATGACTAGTTGTAGCCAGCTGCCTTTCATTGAACGCTGGCGATACCAGCTCATCAAGCGAATAACCCCAGCGACACAAAACAAGCCAGCAATAAACGCCGCAATAGCAAAAATTCCCAGTTCTGGTGCGCGGATGAAGAAATAGCCGATCAACAAATAGGCGACAGCGACAAGGAAGCCGGATAATACAGGCCAGAAATTATGACTCCGGTTGCTGAATAAACCGACAATAAGCGCAATGCCTGAGCAGATTAATAATGCGCCAACGACCGTGCTAAGGATATCGCCAGAGACAAACGGGAAGCTTATACACAGCAAACCGACAATAAACAGTAGCACAGCAATAAACTGGATTGCTCTCCGATGCTTCTTAAGCATATCCAGGTCAAATTTCAAAATTGTTGCCTTATCTATATATAACATAGAACCGCCCTATAAATTTAAGAAGAAAAACCCCTGCTATCAATCTATGCCAAAAATGCATCCAGGAATGCATGTGATTTAATAAAAATTTCCTAATTAATGTGTCCAACACCCATGTAACTTGTTGTATTTAAATAAAAATATCTGATTTTGATATTTTATCTCAACATGACATACCCAAAAAACCAGGTTATAACCTCAATGTCGAAATTGATTCGTGACGGCTCTTTCACTTTATAGTTGAGGATATTACGATGAAAAAAGTATTAGGTGTAATTCTTGGTGGCCTGCTTCTTCTGCCAGTTGTGAGCAATGCCGCGGATGCACAAAAAGCAGCTGACAATAAAAAACCTGTCAACTCCTGGACCTGTGAAGATTTCCTGGCTGTGGACGAATCCTTCCAGCCGACTGCAGTCGGTTTTGCTGAAGCACTGAATAACAAAGATAAACCAGAAGATGCGGTTATGGATGTTCAGGGCATTGCAACCGTAACCCCAGCTATCGTTCAGGCTTGTACTCAGGATAAACAAGCCAGCTTTAAAGATAAAGTTAAAGGCGAATGGGACAAGATTAAGAAAGATATGTAATTCATGGAATGCGTTGCATCGTATTTCCTTGAATATTGAACAGGCAGGAATACCTCGCGTTAAAAGCAGATAATCCTCCTGTTCATATATACTTTATTTGTTGAATGGGTTGTAAAATGAATATTTCATCTCTACGTAAAGCCATGATTTTCGTTGGCGCTGTAGCGGCACTTTCACTGGTTAATGCACAATCTGCACTGGCTGCTAATGAATCTGCTAAAGATATGACTTGTCAGGAATTTATTGACCTGAACCCAAAAGCGATGACACCGGTTGCATGGTGGATGCTGCATGAGGAAACGGTTTACAAAGGTGGTGATACTGTAACCTTAAATGAAACTGATCTGACTCAGATTCCTAAAGTGATTGAATATTGTAAGAAAAATCCGCAGAAAAATTTGTATACCTTCAAAGATAAATTGGCAAATGTCCTGCCGAATTAACAGGAATAAAGCAAAAAGGAGTAGCAAGTTGAGCCATCTTGCTGCTCCTTTTTGCATTTTTATATGACTGCAGAATTTATTATTCGTCTAATCCTGGCTGCTATTGCCTGTGGTGCTATTGGCATGGAAAGGCAAATCCGCGGCAAAGGGGCAGGGCTTCGTACACATGTCTTAATCGGTATGGGTAGCGCCCTGTTTATGATTGTGTCGAAATATGGTTTCGCTGATGTGCTGGCGCTTGATCACGTCGGGCTTGATCCCAGCCGTATTGCCGCTCAGGTTGTCACTGGCGTCGGTTTTATAGGCGCGGGTAATATCCTCGTTCGTAATCAAAATATTGTCGGCCTCACCACCGCTGCGGATATCTGGGTAACAGCAGCAATCGGTATGGTGATTGGTAGCGGCATGTATGAGCTGGGGATTTACGGTTCTGTAATGACCTTGTTGGTACTGGAAGTCTTCCATCAATTAACTTTCCGGCTGATGAACAAGAATTACCATTTACAGCTGACGTTGGTGAACGGTAATACGCTGTCGATGCTCAACTGGTTTAAACAACAAAAAATAAAAACTGATTTAGTTTCGTTGCAAGAAAATGAAGATCATGAGGTGGTTTCCATTGATATTCAGCTTCATGCCACGACGTCGATAGACGACCTGTTGCGATTATTAAAAGGCATGGCAGGGGTGAAAGGCGTTTCAATTAGCTAATCTGTATCGCTATTTATTCGGCAGGAGTACCAGAGCGGTACTCCTGTTGGTTTAATGATCGAGGACGATCAGTGGTGAGTGGTTGGCAGGATCTTTTAGCACGGTAATATCCGCGCCGTAGAGCATAGTCAGCGCCTGCTGTGTCAACACGTCCTGCGGTTTACCATTGGCGATAACCTTTCCTTTTTGCATCAATACAACACGGTCGGCATAGCGGGCGGCAAGATTAAGATCGTGCAATACACAGCAGACGTTGAATTGCCGTTCGCGAACTAACTGGCGTAATAAACGAAACAGATGCTGCTGATGATGAATATCCAGCGCCGACGTTGGTTCATCAAGAAATAACCATTTCGGCGAGGGTATTGCTTCCCAAAGTTGTACCAGCAGGCGCGCTAATTGCACACGCTGTTGTTCACCGCCGGATAATTGCCGATAGTCGCGGTTTGCTAACGCCTGACAGTCGCATAGCGCCATTATCTGTGCCGTTTCATCCCCCTGATTACCGGTACGATGCGGATGGCGCCCCATCTGGATCACTTCTTGTACGCTGAATGGAAACGCCATATGGCTATTCTGACGCATCACGGCCCGGTGTTTCGCCAGTTCGGTAATTGACCATTCATTTAATGGCTTATTAAATAAGCGGCATTCACCGCTATCAGGTTGAAGATAGCCGGTGAGCTGGCGAAGCAACGTAGATTTTCCCGCACCATTAGGGCCGAGAATGGCAACAATTTCCCCGCCGGGAAAAGTCAGCGAGACATTGTCAGTCAGGCGTCGCCCATGAAGGCTATAAACCAGGTTCCGGGCGCTAATCATGCGATCCTCCGGTTGCGCAGAATCAACCACATGAAATACGGACCGCCAAGCAGGCTGGTTAGTAATCCTACAGGCATTTCTGCGGGCTGTACCAGTGTGCGGGCAAGCGTGTCTGCCATCAGTAATAAGCAGGCTCCGGCAAGGGCAGAGCAAGGAATTAGCCAGCGATGATTTGCTCCGGTTGTCATGCGAATCAGATGCGGGATCACCAGGCCTATAAAGCCGATAATGCCGCTTACCGATACGGCAGCGCCAACGAGCAGTGAGCTAATCAACAGTAATTGTTGGCGTTTACGCTTTACGTTCACGCCGAGGTAATGGGCTTCTTCATCACCAAGTTGCAGCAAATTCAGCGTTCCGGCGAGACACGTTGTTGCCATAATGGCGGGCAGAATGAAGGAACTGGCAACCAATAACGTTGGCCATTGCGCCTGACCGAGATTGCCCATCATCCACAACGTGAGTTGTCGTAGCTGTTGCTCATCGCCGATATAGCTCAGTATGCCGATCGCTGCGCCGCACAGGGCATTGATGGCGATACCGGCGAGTAACAATTGCATCATGCTGCCATCGCGATGGCGCTGCGTGATGAGAAAAATGATGGTGCAGACCACTAAACTTCCGGCGATGGCAAACACCATTTGTTCATAAAGCACCAGCACCACGGGGAAGGAAAAGGGCAGCACAATAGCAACGCCGACCATTAATGCCGAACCGCTGCTGACGCCGAGCAATCCAGGGTCAGCCATGGGGTTGCGAAAAAGCCCCTGCATAATTACCCCTGCGGTTGCCAACGCTGCACCTACCAGCACCGCCAGCAAAACCCGTGGTAGACGAATATTGAGCCAGATATCGCGGTATTCCTCATCAAAAAGGGCATCAAAACTGATCTTTAACGCTCCCTGACTGGCACCGAACAGCACCAGAGCTAGCAATAATAGTGATAGCCCCATAAAGACCCTGGAGGAAGAGAGTGAATCCTTGAGCACGCAAAACTCCGTTATGACGTTGCGGCGCGGAGAGTCTGCGCCGCATGGGATTACGCCGGTTTCAGGTCCGGTTCAATCAGACTGTAGATCTGCTTGTTGAGTGCTGGCGCGTTTGCCAGTTCATGAATGTGTGCGGCGACATCGGCACGGTGAACAAAGCCATGACACTCCTGATTTTGTATCCGTTGTGCTTTGCCTGTTGCTGCGCCGTCAAGCAGACCGCCAGGGCGGAGAATGGCGTAGTCTAGCTGGCTGGTTTGCAGCCAGCTTTCTGCCAGTGTCTTTTCGCGCACCGCCTGGCCAAACGCGGCTTTTGCCCGATCCGATAAGAACGGCCAACTATCGCCGCATCCCAAAGAAGTCACCAGAATTATGCGACGGATGCCTGCTTTTTCGGCCTCATCAATCACCGTTCTGTGGGCCAGATAATCCTGTGCGCCGCCCATTGTTGAGATGATAAGTGCTTGCGGACCAGCCGCGCGGCAGGCGGCTGCGACTACGCTGGCATCACAGGCGTCGCCTGTAAAAACCTGTACACCTTGTTGCGCCAGTTGAGCCGCAGCGTCTGCACGGCGAACGACAGCGACGACCGGACGTTGTTCTGCCAGCGCCAGTTCAAGCGTTCTGGCGCCCACACCTTTTCCGCCCGCACCAAAGAGTAGCCAGGGTGTCATCAGGCGTGTTCCTTCAACGATGCTGCCAGAGCATGGAAGGCGCTGACTTGTTCGCTCAGGAGCTGACGATGGTCATCCCTGCCGAGGAAGATTTTCAGCATGGCGCTGCCTTCTTTGTTGAAAAAGAGAATGGATGCGGTGTCCATGCCCATAAATTTACGTTCGATTAAGGCAATATGCGTGCAGTTTTCTGCTTTGATATGCCCGGACATGCCGTGCTTTCCACGCAGATTGAAATAGCCGTGGCGGTGGAAACCCGAAGGCAGTTCGCCGCTAAATTCGAGGATCACATCGGCAGTATGCACCAGCGTGGTGACGTTGCCCCATTCGCAGACGGTATCCCAGACAGTATCGAATTTATCGCCTGACACAACAGTCGGAGAGGGCAGATTTTTCACTACCTCCAGCAGCGTGGTGTTGTATTGTTCGGCGATCGCCTCCAGCGTACCGTCTGGTTCCGTTTTCAAAAATTCCTGTAACGAGACATGGCTCATAAATCACTCCTGTTATGGTTTTTCAAGCGCAATCGCTGGCGCATTAAGTACCTGAATCAGTTCATTAAGAGACTGCAAAATGTTGCTTGCCCAGAAACGACCTTCATTGGTCAATCGCAGGCACGTTGAAGCATCGCGGCTTAAGCCTTTTTGGTGCCACTGGGCCAGTAATGGTGCGAGTTTTTCGGCATGTGGCGTAAGTTCGTCCAGCGGTACACGCGCCGTTTCAATGCCCGATTGCAAGGTATGACGCCACTGCGCGTTACGTTCAGCGTTACGCATGATCATCATCAGCGGTTTTTTGCCTGCCGCGACGGATTCATGCCAGGTCTGCAGATTGCGTTCGTTCATCCAGGAGTAACCATTAATCGAACCACCTGCGCCGGAACCAAAGGCCAGACAATCGGCACCTTGTTTTATCAGCAGGTTATAGAGATTGCGTTCGCGTGTGGTACGGCCCCAGTGGCTGTTACTGATGCAGCGCCAACCGGCATCGTCCATAAAATCACACCCTTGCAGGTAAAGATCGCGACGCTCCGCCGGAGAGGGCACGGTAGTGCGCCCGTTTTCCACGGCTTTGCCCAGTGGCGTGTTGGGCAGGACGTTGAGCGCATAGAGGTCGACGCCGTCAAGACCGATATCGCGGGCAATAGCCAGATCTTCTCCCCAGGTTTGCGCATCCTGACCTGGCAGGCCAAACAGCAGGTCACAGACCACCGCAGCACGGTCGCGTTTGACCAGGCTTTCCATAAACGCAATGGCGGTTGGACCATCCGAGGTGCGGGCCATTTTCTTGCGGATTTTGCTGTTAAACGACTGAATACCAATTGAGAAGCGGTTTGCTCCCGCATCAAGGCAAGCGTCGATTCGGTCAGCGTCAAAATTCAGTACCCGGCCTTCAATGGTGATTTCACAATCGGGTGCCAGTGGTAATTTCTCTCGTAGTGTGGTGATGATTCTTGCCAAATCGCGCGCGGAGAGTGCGGAAGGCGTACCGCCACCGAAATAGACCGCATGGATGGGCGCGGACTGATGCAATACGCTGTCTGCCTCCTGTTCGATTTCTCGAATCAGGGCATCGGTATAATGAGCACACGCATCTTCATTAAAACGATTCTGATAAAAACCACAAAACGTGCAGTGTGTCGCGCAAAAAGGAATATGAAGATAAACCAGTCGCTTACGAGGTGAGGTTGTTTGACTGATCATCTCTTGCCAGGTCTGTGCCAGTTGTTCTTTGGCGACCGGAATGGCCCCACGAAACGGCATCATGGCACGCCTGTCTTTAAATGGCTGGTCACCGTCTAAAGCAAAATGAGGCGTGAGATCCAGGGTGTTTTTCATGTTCATACGTCTGATTTAAATCCGTTTATTGCGGCCAAAGTTGCTGGTGTAAAGACTCAACGACATCAGCAATACGCGGGCCCATTCCCAGAATCAGGTTTTGATCAACGGTGATAATGCGCTGGTTCTTCCAGGCGGCGGTGTGGGTAATTCCGGCAATAGAACGTAGCCGGTTAATATCGCCATCGACCATTTGTGAGGTGACGACAATCACTTCAGGGTTAGCCGCAATCAGCGATTCCGCGCTGTAGCTTTTGTACTGCTGGTGGGTAGCGACGTTTTCTGCGCCGGCAAGCGACAGAATGGCGTCCGCGACGCTGCCTTTACCGGCGACCTGTGGCGTACTTCCGCCTGCGGAGAGAATAAACATGGCTTTAACCGGGGCTTTTTTGGCCGCCACGTTTTGCTGTACTCGCTCCAGGCGTTGGCTGATTTGTGTCACCAGCGCCTCGCCTTGTTCAGGAACCTGTAGCGTTTTTTCCAGTTGGCGAATGTTGGCGTACATCTGCTCAAGGGTGGCTGGTACACGCGGCAGAGTGACGACGTTGACCTTTTGCGCCCGCAGTTGGTCGAGCACAATTTGCGGTCCTGCATCCTGCCAGGTAATTACGCTATCCGGGCGAAGTGACAAAATGCCTTCGCTGCTGAGTTGTTTCCAGTAGCCAATATGCGGCAGTTTGGCGGTTTCTGGTGGATAAGATGTCGTTTCATCGACACCCACCACGCGCTCGCCAGCACCCATCGCGTAGATTAGCTCCGTCAGTGATCCTCCAGCGACCACAATGCGTTCGGCAGCCGTTGCGCTAAAAGCCCAGCTAAGAGCCAGTACTGCCGTAAACAATTTTTTTCGTTTTACCGCAGTCTTCGCGGCAGAGGCCACGGCTGAAATACATAACGTTAGTGGGGAAAAAAGATACGGCCTGTTGGTGATCCTTGGCATCATATGAGAACTCTTATCGAATTGAGAATGATCATGATTATCATTTGAGTTATATATGAAACACAACCGTCGATTCAATACGCAAGGCGTTACAAGCGTATTTATTTTTGATTTTTATCAAGATGCTTCGTCAGCTAACGTTCTTGTTACCGACAAAATTTCAGGGCGGGAAAAAGCTGAGATCTCCGAGATATCGCGGCTTGCAGAGCAAAGAGAAAAGAAAATTATCGCGGTTAACGACAACGTTTCGTTATGAGGTCGTGGGGGACTGCCACAAGAAAAAAATGGTTTTCTGGATACAGGATAGCTTTCATAACCCCCTGTTTATTGTGTTAATGGCGGTTAAAAAAAAGCTTGATCATAAAAAATTGATCGATAATAATTCTCATTATCACGTCTGGCTTTAACAAAATATTGCTATATGGATAACAAAATAATAGCTTTTGCAAGGGATAGCGCACAGCGCTCTTCACTCCAGATGCGGCATATCGCTTTGCCTGACAAAGAGGGCGAATTGTCCAGGATACCAGGCAATTTCACGGAATATAAACGCCTGTTAACTCACCCGGCGAATATTATCGCTTTGAATTGTAAATAAATTTATTTTTCGCCAGCCATCCCGGTATTAATCCAGGTAGCCAGCATTTTTTATTTTCCTCATGGAGAATCGCTATGTCACGTCCGCAATTTACCTCGTTGCGCTTGAGTTTGTTGGCTTTGGCTGTTTCTGCCACCTTGCCAACGTTTGCTTTTGCTACTGAAACCATGACCGTTACGGCAACGGGGAATGCCCGTAGTTCCTTCGAAGCACCAATGATGGTCAGCGTCCTCGACACTTCCGCTCCTGAAAACCAAACGGCGACTTCAGCCACCGATCTGCTGCGTCATGTTCCTGGAATTACCCTTGATGGTACCGGACGAACCAACGGTCAGGATGTAAATATGCGTGGTTATGACCATCGCGGCGTGCTGGTTCTTGTCGATGGCGTTCGCCAGGGAACGGACACCGGACACCTGAATGGGACTTTCCTCGATCCAGCGCTGATCAAACGTGTCGAGATTGTCCGTGGACCTTCGGCATTATTGTATGGCAGTGGCGCGCTGGGTGGGGTTATCTCCTACGATACGGTCGATGCAAAAGATTTATTGCAGGAAGGACAAAGCAGCGGTTTTCGCGTTTTTGGCACCGGTGGCACGGGGGACCATAGCCTGGGATTAGGCGCGAGCGCGTTTGGGCGAACGGAAAATCTGGATGGTATTGTGGCCTGGTCCAGTCGCGATCGTGGTGATTTACGCCAGAGCAATGGCGAAACCGCGCCGAATGATGAGGCTATTAATAACATGCTGGCGAAAGGAACCTGGCAAATAGATTCTGCCCAGGCTCTGAGCGGATTAGTGCGTTACTACAATAACGACGCGCGCGAACCAAAAAATCCGCAGACCGTTGAAGCGTCTGACAGCAGTAATCCGATGGTTGATCGTTCAACGATTCAACGTGATGCACAGCTTTCTTATAAGCTCTCTCCAGTGGGCAACGACTGGTTAAATGCTGATGCAAAAGTTTACTGGTCGGAAGTTCGTATTAATGCGCAAAACACGGGAAGTTCCGGTGAGTATCGCGAGCAGACAACGAAAGGTGCCAAACTGGAGAACCGTTCCACTCTGTTTGCCGAGAGTTTTGCCTCTCACCTGCTGACGTATGGCGGTGAGTATTATCGTCAGGAACAGCATCCGGGCGGCGCGACGACGGGCTTCCCGCAAGCAAAAATTGATTTCAGTTCCGGCTGGCTACAGGATGAAATCACCTTGCGCGATCTGCCGATTACCCTGCTTGGCGGAACCCGCTATGGCAGTTATCGCGGTAGCAGCGACGGCTACAAAGATGTTGATGCCGACAAATGGTCGTCTCGTGCAGGGATGACTATCAATCCGACCAACTGGCTGATGTTATTTGGTTCATATGCCCAGGCATTCCGCGCCCCGACGATGGGCGAAATGTACAATGATTCAAAGCACTTCTCGATTGGTCGCTTCTATACAAACTATTGGGTGCCAAACCCGAATTTACGTCCGGAAACCAACGAAACTCAGGAATACGGCTTTGGGCTGCGTTTTGATGACCTGATGTTGTCCAATGATGCCCTGGAATTTAAAGCCAGCTACTTTGATACCAAAGCGAAGGATTACATCTCCACAACCGTCGATTTCGCGGCGGCGGCAACCATGTCTTATAACGTCCCGAACGCCAAAATCTGGGGCTGGGATGTGATGACGAAATATACCACTGACCTGTTTAGTCTTGATGTGGCCTATAACCGTACCCGCGGCAAAGACACCGATACCGGGGAATATATCTCCAGCATTAACCCGGATACCGTTACCAGCACCCTGAATATTCCGATCGCTCACAGTGGCTTCTCTGTTGGGTGGGTCGGTACGTTTGCCGATCGCTCAACACATATCAGCAGCAGTTACAGCAAACAACCTGGCTACGGCGTGAATGATTTCTACGTCAGTTATCAAGGGCAGCAGGCGCTCAAAGGCATGACCACTACTTTAGTGTTGGGCAACGCCTTCGATAAAGAGTACTGGTCGCCGCAGGGCATTCCACAGGATGGGCGTAACGGCAAAATTTTCGTGAGTTATCAATGGTAATCATCAGCCCCGATATTTCGGGGCATTTATCTGGAAGGAAGAGAGACAATGAACCACTACACACGCTGGCTTGAGTTAAAAGAACAAAATCCCGGAAAGTACGCGCGTGAAATCGCAGGTTTAATGAATATCAGCGAAGCAGAACTGGCATTTGCGCGCGTCACGCACGACGCGTGGCGGATGCGCGGCGATATTCGTGAAATTCTGGCGGCGCTGGAAAGCGTTGGTGAAACCAAATGTATTTGTCGTAATGAATATGCAGTCCATGAGCAAGTTGGCTCGTTCACAAACCAGCATTTGAACGGTCATGCCGGATTAATACTCAACCCGCGCGCGCTGGATTTGCGACTGTTTCTCAATCAGTGGGACAGTGTTTTCCATATAAAAGAAAACACGGCTCGCGGTGAACGTCAGAGTATTCAGTTCTTTGATCATCAGGGCGATGCATTACTGAAAGTTTATGCTACCGACAATACCGATATGGCGGCATGGAATGAGCTTCTGGCACGCTTTACCGTCGAGGAAAATACGCCGCTTGAGTTAACAACGGTTGATGCGCCTGTCGCACAAACCGACGTCGATGCCAGTGTTGTAGAACAAGAGTGGCGTGCGATGACGGATGTCCATCAGTTTTTTACGTTGCTCAAGCGCCACAACCTGACTCGTCAGCAGGCGTTCAATCTGGTGGCAGACGATTTGGCCTGCAAAGTACCTGGTAGTGCGCTGGCGCAAATTCTGGAATCTGCACAGCAGGATGGCAATGAAATCATGGTGTTTGTTGGCAACCGTGGCTGCGTACAGATTTTCACGGGAGTGGTCGAAAAAGTGGTGCCAATGAAAGGTTGGCTGAATATTTTCAACCCGACGTTTACTCTTCATCTATTAGAAGAGAGCATTGCTGAAGCCTGGGTTACCCGTAAACCGACCAGCGATGGCTACGTAACCAGCCTGGAACTGTTTGCTCATGATGGTACGCAGATTGCGCAACTTTATGGTCAGCGTACTGAAGGGGAACAGGAGCAGGCGCAATGGCGTAAACAGATTGCGGCGCTGACGCAGGAAGGCGTTGCTGCATAACGAGTCATTGTCAGGAGGTCTGGCTGTCGCCGGGCCTCTTTATAAATATCAGCTGGAGATTTCAGACCAGATAATCAATATGTTGATGACGTACCAGTTCGTTGATCCGTTTAAGATTGAGGATCATCATAATATTGTGTTTATGGCAGTAGAATGTTTTCAGCGATATTTTGAGTTTCCCCAGAATATCTTCTGTCGTCATTTGATTCGCAATGCAGCTCAGAACCTGATGCTGTTTGCGCGAGAGTGACACGTCCGCTTCTGGTACAGAGCAATAACTGCCATTGAGCAGCGCGACGAAGTCAATAATCGTAATATTTCTCTGGACAAAGGTTACCGGAACTTTCCCCAGACAGCGTTTAATATTAAACGGCGAGAAAACAATGACATGAACAGGCCGCAGGCGTTCAATTTTGTTGAGCATTGATGAGTGGAATACATTATTCATTAATGTATCAATAATCACTAAGGCATTCTGATGCAACGTTAAGTCAATCTCTTTTTCGTTCTGTATATGAACGACATTACCTTTACTTATAATATTTTTCATCGCGGTGAAAAACATGGTGTCTTTGGTAATTATAAGAAACATAACCGACTCCCGTTGCGAACATTAACTTTATAATCAGGTCGCCAAAGGTAATAAAAAGGTCAGGGCTTGTAATTATAGTTATATAGAAATGATTTTATTGAAGATGCAGATATTTGAAAAATATCTGCATCTTTAAACCAAATTATTTCACCAGTTCTGGCGTTACCTGGCTAACTGCATTGGTGTAGTACGGTGCGCCCCAGCCGGGTTCAGGCCAGAATGCGCCGTAGCCGTAATCCCACAAGTTGTAGGTGGTATTGACCACTTCTCTCAAATGCCATACCTGAATCCCCTGCACATTTACGTCAACGAAGTTATATGGGACTTTATTGATAAATCCAGGTTGTTCGCCCTGAATGGTGCCGAGAACGGTGACAAAGTGGTTACGGTAGTTCACTGGGTCAAGGAAGCCGCTTTGTCTGGCGAGCAGTCGCCCTTGATAGTTGGCCTCAATGTCAGGTTTCGCATAGCTATCCAACGGCAATACGGCGATTTCTAGCAACGTATCTGTTTTACCGTTGATAACGTTGATAACCTTCCCGCCGAAGCGTGCCTGTTGGCCAACATACAAATTCGGTTGGTTATGAACAGCAACAAAACTTTTTTGAATATCAGGTTGGTTATTGCCTTTGATATTTTGCGGAATCGAACTACATGCGGCAAGAAAAAATGAAAGGCTGAAGATGAGTGCACCTTTTGTCTTGTTCATGTTACTATCCTTATCAACAAATGTTAAAACCATAATAGATATTTCTTTATAGTTTTCATCTGATTTTCAGGTGATATGCCTGATAGTAACGTAAACCTGTCTGATATTTATATCCTTGCAGATGAGTTCCGGAAAGCATTGATGTGTGATGTTATTATGCGTCTCCTTATAATATGAGATATTATAAGGAGACTCTTATTTCTAATGGCACATGGCGTAAAAATTGTTATTGATGTGATGATAATGGTTTATAAATGTTAGATATGCAAGCCATTCGTAATTTTAACTTTGGGGATCTTCAATTTTAAAACGCTTATTATATGACTCATTTTATCTGTTCATTAAAAAACATTGTTTATCCGTCCTGCGTGGATATCAATAATTTACTGAAATTGCACGATCGAAATTATGTATTTTTTGTCAATAATGAGAGGGCGCAGCCGCCCCCTTTGTTTATTTTAATCGCTTACCCGCATCATCAATCACTTTCTCGCCATCTTCCTTGGTGAACGCGCCTTGTTGCGCATCTGGCAGAATTTCCAGCACGACTTCTGAAGGGCGACACAGGCGAGTTCCCAGCGGCGTCACTACAATCGGGCGGTTAATCAGGATGGGATATTGCAGCATAAAATCAATTAACCGATCGTCAGTAAATTTATCTTCTGCAAGGCCCAGTTCCTCATACGGTTCGACGTTTTTACGCAGCAGCGCGCGTACGGAAATCCCCATATCGGCAATGAGTTTGACCAGTTCATCGCGCGTCGGCGGTGTTTCCAGATAATAGATAATGGTCGGTTCGGTACCGCTGTTGCGGATCATCTCCAACGTATTACGCGACGTGCCGCAGGCCGGGTTGTGATAAATGGTAATGTTGCTCATATCAGTATCTCATTACGATGTGAAAGAGAGGCGTAGCGCCAGCGCGGTCAGCGTCACAAACAGCACAGGCAGGGTCATGATAATTCCTGTACGGAAGTAATATCCCCAGCTGATAGTCATATTCTTCTGCGAAAGTACGTGCAGCCAGAGCAGCGTTGCCAGGCTACCAATCGGGGTAATTTTCGGCCCCAAATCGCAGCCAATCACGTTGGCATAAACCATCGCTTCTTTGATGACACCAGATGCCGTGCTGCCATCAATGGACAACGCGCCAACCAGTACCGTTGGCATATTGTTCATAATAGAAGAGAGGAAGGCGGTGAGGAATCCGGTGCCGAGCGTCGCGGCCCACAGGCCGTTATCCGCCAGCACGTTGAGTACGCCAGAAAGATATTCCGTTAATCCGGCATTGCGCAGGCCATAAACCACCAGATACATGCCGAGCGAGAAGATGACAATCTGCCAGGGCGCACCGCGCAGCACCTTACCCGTATTAATCGCGTGACCGCGTTTAGCGACGACAAATAATATCAGTGCGCCCACAGCTGCAATGGCGCTCACCGGAATGCCGAGCGGTTCCAGGACGAAAAACCCCACCAGCAGAAGCAGTAAAACAACCCAGCCAGTTTTGAACGTAGCAGGATCTTTAATCGCTTCGGTGGGAGATTTCAGCAGCGCCATATCGTAGTTCTGCGGAATATCTTTGCGAAAATAGAGATGCAGCATTACCAGCGTGGCAACAATTGCGGCGATATCCACCGGCACCATCACCGAAGCGTATTCGCGAAAGCCAAGACCAAAGAAATCTGCCGAAACGATATTCACCAGGTTGGAGACAATAAGCGGCAGGCTGGCGGTATCGGCAATGAATCCCGCTGCCATCACGAACGCCAGCGTCGTGCCTTTACTGAACCCTAAAGCCAGCAGCATGGCGATGACAATCGGCGTTAAAATAAGCGCCGCGCCATCATTGGCAAACAGGGCCGCAACGGCGGCACCGAGCAGGACAATCCAGGTAAACAGCAAGCGACCGCGTCCATTGCCCCAGCGTGAAACGTGCAGCGCCGCCCATTCAAAAAAGCCGGACTCATCCAGCAGTAGGCTGATGATAATGACGGCAATAAATGCAGCCGTCGCGTTCCAGACGATATTCCACACCACCGGAATATCGCCCGGATGGACCACGCCCGTAGCTAACGCCAGTATTGCGCCGAGCGTTGCACTCCAGCCGATGCCTAAACCTTTCGGCTGCCAGATAACCAATACGATGGTCAGGACAAAGATAGCGCCTGCCAGTAACATAATGCCTCCCGGATAAAACACATATGAAAATCCATATGTGTTTAGCTAAATTTTTTAACTGCAAATGTTCTTGCTGTCTGCGGAACAATTTTGTCGAGCCAGGTTGCGGACAATCACCTGAACCTTTTCCTGTTCACACCGCCAGGCCTGCTCAATAATTTTCGCCGCCCATGCTGGAATATGCGGCGATAAGCGGTAATGAACCCACTTACCTTGCTTGCGGTCCAGCAATAGCCCGCTTTCACGCAGCAATGCCAGATGGCGGGATATCTTGGGCTGCGACTGATCGAGGGCAGTGCAGAGATCGCAGACGCATAACTCTCCCAGTTCGCTGAGCAGTAAAACGATGCCCAGACGGGTTTCATCGGCAAGAATTTTGAACAGTTGGATGGGTAACAGAAATGACATATTGCGCTCCTGATTGTTGCAGGTAGTGTCTCTCTTCGAAGCGGATAAGTCAAAAACATATATGACTTAACGAATGTGTAAGTGCAGAGGAAGGTAATAGGTGTGAATTTTGAGTTGGCTATTCATTTGAAAGGAGGTCTGAATCAGGACGTAAAAAAACCGACTTCGCGTCGGTTTTTTACTCTTCAGCCTGAGTTGGTGGCTCTGGCTGGAGTGAGAATGCCCACATCTAACGGTTCAATACTATTAGCCAGTGGCTAACATTACAAGCGTTAGCGATTTCTTCAGCTGGCGAAGGGACAGTTTGCTATACATGTTGGTGAAAGAGGATTTATATACTTTCACCGGATTATCGCCGTATTAAGGCTTGTCCGAATCAGGACGTAAAAAAACCGACTTTGCGTCGGTTTTTTTACTCTTAAGCCCAGAGTTGGTGGCTCTGGCTGGAGTGAGATAGCCATCATCTAACGCATCAATGCTAATACCATACTGAAACTATTGCAAGGACATGCTGGTTTTATAACCTGAATATACTGTATGATTATCCAGTTAGCTCTGAGACATTTTCACTCTGGCAATGCGCATAAACGCTTTCAAAGTCCTGGTCAGAAGTACGGGTGGTGCCGTTCACTGATGCTCTGGCCGGAGTGAGATAGTCGTCATCTAACAATGAGACATGCGCCGTGACAGGCAATGGATGAGTAAGCGGATGCATTCTCACTCCATCGCATGGAGAAAACGGGTGATTGACAAAGCAATCATCGTTCTTGGAGCGTTAATTGCGCTGCTGGAACTGATCCGCTTTCTGCTTCAGCTTCTGAACTGATAGCGGAAACGTAATTAAGGGCTAAGAGCACACTACTCTTAGCCCTTTAACATTTAACGCATTGTCACGAACTCTTCTGCCGCCGTCGGGTGAATGGCGACGGTATTGTCGAAGTCTTTTTTGGTTGCGCCCATCTTCAGCGCCACCGCGAAGCCCTGCAACATTTCGTCCATACCAAAACCAATGCCGTGAATACCGACAATCTTTTCTTCTGGCCCAACGCATACCAGCTTCATGCGGCACGGCTGGCGATGAGTGGTGACGGCGGTATACATTGCGGTGAACGAGGATTTATACACTTTCACCTGATCGTCGCCGTACTGCTCGCGCGCCTGCGGTTCCGTTAAACCAACAGTACCAATCGGCGGATGGCTGAAGACCACGGTTGGAACATTGCTGTAATCCAGATGCTCATCCGGCTTGTTATTAAACAGGCGTTCAGAGAGACGGCGACCCGCTGCAACTGCCACCGGTGTCAGTTCTACTGCACCCGTGTTATCGCCCACCGCGTAAATACCTTCAACGTTGGTGTTTTGATATTTATCGACGACGATATAGCCTTTTTCGTTGGTTTTAACGCCAGCGGCTTCCAGGTTGATATTGTCATTGGCAGGCCCGCGACCAATCGCCCAAATCAGGCAATCCACCGTTTCACTACGCCCATCTTCCAGCTCCAGCGTCAGGCTGCCATCGGCATTTTTCACTACCGCTTTCGGGATGGCGTTGGTGTGCAACTGCGGGCCTTCGGCGTTCATCACTTCGACCAGCGTTTCAGAGATCATCGGGTCGAAGCTGCGCAGCGGCGCATGTTTACGCACAAACAGATGCGTTTTTGCGCCCAGGCCGTTAATCACGCCCGCCAGCTCAACAGCGATGTAACCCGCACCAACAACCGCTACGCGCTCTGGCAAAGCAGGAAGGGCAAAAAAACCATCGGAATCAATACCGTATTCCACGCCCGGAATATCCGGGTGGCTCGGACGACCACCGGTGGCGATGAGGATATGATCGGCCGTGATGGTTTCGCCGTTTACTTCAATGGTTTTGGCATCAACGAAGCGGGCAAAGCCTTTGATTACATCAACGTTATTTTTACCGAGCACATTTTCATAGGAGGTATGAATACGGTCGATATAGGCGGTACGGCTGGCGATCAACGTTTCCCAGTTGAATTTATTGATAGTGGTATCGAAACCATAATCCGGGCCGTACATATGGATCGCTTCACGGATTTGCGCCGCGTGCCACATCACTTTTTTCGGCACGCAGCCGACGTTCACGCAGGTGCCGCCCAGTTCTTTGGCTTCAATCAGCGCGCATTTCTGGCCGTACATAGCCGCGCGGTTGATGGAGGCGATACCGCCGCTGCCGCCGCCGATGGCGATGTAATCATAGTGTTTAGTCATGACAGAGTGTCCTTATCGTTGATTACCGCGATTGTAGCGCGAGACGTAATAGGTGCCAGCAATGGCTGCAATTACTCCGGCACGATCCAGCTTACGGTGGCGTGCCCGGTGCCAGCCGGAACTAGTTTGCTGTGCAGCCACGGCAGCACGTTATTCATCTGCTGTTCCAGCTTCCACGGCGGGTTAATCACAATCATGCCGGAAGCGGTCATGCCGCGGCGATCGCTGTCTGGCAGTACCGCCAGTTCAATTTGCAGAATTTTGCGAATGCCGGTTGCTTCCAGGTCGTGGATCATGCGCTTAATTTGCTGGCGCAGCACCACTGGATACCACAATGCGTAAGTGCCAGTGGCGAAACGTTTGTAACCTTCTGCTATCCCGCTGACCACCGCCTGATAGTCGGTTTTCATTTCATACGGCGGGTCGATAAGGATTAAACCACGGCGGGAAACCGGCGGCAGTTTGGCCTTAAGCTGCTGGAAACCGTCGGCTTTTTCCACGCGCGCACGGTTGTCTTTCTGAAATTCAGAACGCAGCAACGGGTAATCGCTCGGGTGCAGTTCGGTCAGTTGCAGGCTGTCCTGTTCACGCAGTAGCTGGCGAGCAATCAACGGCGAACCGGGGTAGTAACGCAACTGACCGCTACGGTTGAAGTGTTTTACCACATTGATGTACGCCTCCAGTTCTGCGGGCAAATCGTCCTGCTGCCAGATACGGGCGATACCTTCGAGATATTCGCCGGTACGCTCGGCATGTTCGCTGCTTAACTGATAACGCCCGGCTCCTGCGTGGGTGTCGAGATAGAGAAACGGTTTATCTTTCTCTTTCAGCGACTCGATGATCAGGCTCTGAACGGTATGTTTAAGGACGTCGGCGTGGTTGCCAGCGTGAAAGCTGTGGCGATAACTGAGCATGGGTAAAGGTGTTCCGGTAAGTAAAAATCGGCCCGTATTCGGGGCGCACAAAAGCCTATCAGGACAGTATACCGAAAAGAGGCCGCCGCCGCGAAAGCGTAACGTTTCTCATTGAAATTCACTACACTTAACCCCATGCTACACACATTATGTAAAGCGCCTGTTGAGCGCTTCCTTAACCTCTTTAACCAGGACTGCGCTAATGACGAATCCGTTACTGACTCCCTTTGAATTGCCTCCGTTTTCTAAAATTCTCCCGGAACATGTCGTTCCAGCCGTGACTAAGGCGCTGAATGACTGCCGCGAAAACGTGGAGCGCGTAGTAGCGCAAGGGGCACCGTACACCTGGGAAAATCTCTGCCAGCCGCTGGCGGAAGTGGACGATGTGCTGGGGCGTATTTTCTCTCCGGTCAGCCACCTGAACTCGGTGAAAAATAGCCCGGAACTGCGTGAAGCGTACGAACAAACCCTGCCGCTGCTGTCAGAATACAGCACCTGGGTAGGGCAACATGAAGGGCTGTATAAAGCGTATCGCGACCTGCGCGATGGCGATAACTATGCCACGCTGAACACGGCTCAGAAAAAAGCGGTTGATAACGCACTGCGCGACTTCGAACTCTCTGGCATCGGTCTGCCGAAAGAGAAACAGCAGCGTTACGGTGAGATTGCCACCCGTCTTTCTGAGCTGGGCAACCAGTACAGCAACAACGTTCTCGATGCGACGATGGGCTGGACCAAACTCGTCACCGACGAAGCGGAACTGGCGGGGATGCCAGAAAGCGCGCTGGCTGCGGCAAAAGCCCAGGCCGAAGCGAAAGAGCTGGAAGGCTACCTGCTGACGCTGGATATCCCAAGCTATCTGCCGGTAATGACCTACTGCGACAACCAGGCCTTGCGTGAAGAGATGTATCGCGCTTACAGCACCCGCGCCTCCGATCAAGGCCCGAACGCCGGTAAGTGGGACAACAGCAAGGTGATGGAAGAGATCCTCGCGCTGCGTCACGAACTGGCGCAACTGCTGGGCTTTGAAAACTACGCCTTTAAATCCCTTGCCACTAAAATGGCAGAAAACCCGCAGCAGGTGCTGGATTTCTTAACCGATCTGGCAAAACGCGCGCGTCCGCAAGGTGAAAAAGAGCTGGCACAACTGCGTGCCTTCGCCAAAGCCGAATTTGGCGTCGATGAGCTGCAACCGTGGGATATCGCTTACTATAGCGAAAAACAGAAACAGCACCTCTACAGCATCAGCGACGAACAGCTGCGTCCGTACTTCCCGGAAAACAAAGCGGTTAATGGCCTGTTTGAAGTGGTGAAACGTATTTACGGCATCACCGCTAAAGAGCGTAAAGATGTTGATGTCTGGCATCCGGATGTACGTTTCTTCGAACTGTATGACGAGAACAACGAACTGCGCGGTAGCTTCTACCTCGACCTGTATGCCCGTGAAAACAAGCGCGGCGGGGCGTGGATGGATGACTGCGTAGGCCAGATGCGCAAAGCCGACGGTTCGCTGCAAAAACCGGTCGCGTATCTGACCTGTAACTTCAACCGCCCGGTAAATGGTAAACCGGCGCTGTTTACCCACGACGAAGTGATCACCCTGTTCCACGAGTTCGGTCACGGCCTGCATCATATGCTGACCCGCATCGAAACCGCTGGTGTTTCCGGGATCAGCGGGGTGCCGTGGGATGCGGTCGAACTGCCGAGCCAGTTTATGGAAAACTGGTGCTGGGAGCCTGAGGCGCTGGCGTTTATCTCTGGTCACTATGAAACTGGCGAACCGCTGCCGAAAGAGTTGCTGGATAAAATGCTGGCGGCGAAGAACTACCAGGCGGCGCTGTTTATTCTGCGTCAGCTGGAGTTCGGCCTGTTCGATTTCCGCCTCCATGCCGAGTTCCGCCCGGATCAGGGAGCGAAAATCCTCGAAACTCTGGCAGAAATCAAGAAACTGGTTGCCGTGGTACCGTCTCCGTCATGGGGCCGTTTCCCACATGCATTTAGCCATATCTTTGCTGGTGGTTATGCCGCAGGTTACTACAGCTACCTGTGGGCCGATGTGCTGGCAGCAGATGCCTTCTCGCGTTTTGAGGAAGAGGGCATTTTCAACCGTGAAACCGGGCAGTCGTTCCTCGACAATATTCTGAGCCGTGGTGGTTCAGAAGAGCCGATGGATCTGTTCAAACGTTTCCGTGGTCGTGAACCGCAACTGGATGCGATGCTGGAGCATTACGGCATTAAGGGCTGATCATTCAGTGAAAATCTGCTTAATTGATGAAACAGGCGCCGGAGACGGCGCCTTATCTGTTCTGGCGGCCCGCTGGGGGCTGGAGCACGATGAAGACAACCTGATGGCGCTGGTGTTAACGCCGGAACATCTGGAACTGCGCAAGCGCGATGAGCCAAAGCTTGGCGGCATTTTCGTTGATTTTGTCGGCGGGGCAATGGCGCACCGTCGCAAATTCGGCGGTGGCCGCGGTGAGGCGGTGGCGAAAGCGGTGGGCATTAAAGGCGATTATCTGCCGGACGTGGTGGACGCCACCGCAGGACTGGGTCGCGATGCCTTTGTGCTGGCGTCGGTCGGCTGCCGCGTGCGGATGCTGGAACGTAATCCGGTGGTTGCCGCATTGCTCGACGATGGCCTGGCGCGTGGCTATGCCGATGCGGAGATCGGCGGCTGGTTGCAGGAGCGTTTGCAATTAATTTACGCCTCCAGCCTGACGGCGCTAACCGATATTACCCCACGCCCGCAGGTGGTCTATCTCGACCCGATGTTCCCGCATAAGCAGAAAAGCGCGCTGGTGAAAAAAGAGATGCGCGTGTTTCAGTCGCTGGTGGGGCCGGATCTCGACGCCGATGGGTTGCTGGAGCCTGCGCGGCTGCTGGCGACCAAACGCGTGGTGGTAAAGCGCCCGGACTACGCGCCGCCGCTGGCGAATGTTGCCACGCCAAACGCGGTTGTCACCAAAGGGCATCGCTTTGATATTTATGCTGGTACACCGGCGTAAAAGTAAAACAGGGTAGCGATAACGCTACCCTGTTTTCTGCAAGAATAATCAATGGCTTTCCGGCGTCTCAATCATTCGTTTCAGCCACGGCACCATCAACAGCATCACTACAGCAACGCCCAGCGTGACCAGACCAATCTTACCAAACACGTTGGTATAGACAGGCAGCGTTTCAAGCGGGTCGGTAATGTTGTCTGGTACTGCGGTAAATGTTGCCACATAGCCGCCCAGCAAGAACGCGGCAGCCTGCGTAAGGAACCACATCCCGAGAATAAAGCCCATCAAATGTTGTGGCACCAGAGCGGCAATCATTGCGAGGCCCAGGGCGCTAATAAGCAGTTCACCTAAGCTCTGGAATAAGTAAACCAGCACGATAAACCATGGCGATGTCAGCCCCTGGGCATCCGCAAACCACATTCCCGCTGCGGCGGCTGTCAAAAAGCCCAGCGAGCACATAAACATACCGAGGGTAAATTTCATCGGCATGGAGAGGTCTTTGCCTTTGTTACCCAGATGCGTGTAAATGCCTGCCAGAACTGGGCTGGCGAGCACCACCCAGAACGGGTTAAGCGCCTGGAAGCTCACCGGGTTGATGGAAAAACCGAGAATTTCATGATGCACGTTGTTGATAGCAAAGAAGTTCAGCGACGTTGGCATCTGGGCGTAGAGGATGTAAAACACTACCGCTTCAAGCATCAGCACAAAGGCGACAAACATCTTATTGCGCCCGGTTTTATCCAGCTTGAATGCCTGACGGAAGAAGATAATGGTCACGACGATAGAGAGAACAATCAGTACCAGATTGGCGACTTCCACGTTGTGCATCAGCCATGCGCAAACGAAAATCATCACCACGCTGCCAAACAGCACGTACAACAATTTGCTGAAGTTCATCGGTCGGAAATCTGGTTCAGAACCAATATCTTTCACCATTCCGCGACAGGCGATGTAAACCAGTAGCGCGACAATCAATCCTGCTCCGCATAAGTTATAGGTGACGGAATAGCCAAATCTGTCAGCGATAACCGGTGCTAGCGACAGCGCAATCAACGAGCCGATATTGATCGACATATAGAACAGGGTGAAAGCGCCATCGAGACGTGGATCTTTCGGTGGATAGCACTTCGAAAGCAGGCTTGCCGGGTTGGCTTTAAACAGGCCGTTGCCGACGGCGATTGTTCCCAGCGCGATGAATATCAGGTCTGGCTTGAGTAGCGACATCCCGGTCATGAAGTAGCCCATCGCCAGAACAATTGCCCCAAGGACAATGGTTCGTTTAGTTCCTAACAGATGGTCGCCAACATAACCGCCGATCGAGATAAGGCCATAGACCAGTGCAGCGAAGGCACCAAAGGTGACAAAAGCCTGTTCTTGTGAGAAACCGAGCTGTTTAACGAAGAAAACGGCCAGGACGCCTTGCACGCCGTAGTAACCGAATCGCTCCCATAGTTCGACAAAAAAGATCATGAAGAATGGGCGAGGTTGTTGCAGCATCCCAGTGGGTGTTGTTGTATTCATAATTTTTAGCCTTTCAATACCATCATGAAAAGTATGAACGCGTAAGTGATTGCGTGCGAAAGAGTTTACACACGTCTAAAATTCTTAATATTGATGTAATGAATGCATTAATGCACTATCACAACAAAAAACAACCAGCTAATCATGCTGGTTGTTTGAGATATGATGGCGCTAAATGCTATTTTTTCGTGATGTAAATTTGAATTATTCGATGCGTAGTGGAACTTTCTGACTGCGGATGAACACCGGCTTGATTGAGCGCTCCCGTGTTTGTCCCCGCACGTTGCATTCGGGTGCAACACAAAAAGCAGAACGCCCGCATAAGCGGGCGCTCAGGAGCAAGTAGGGGAGATATTATTCTTCTTCGTCGCGCAGCGGAACAATCAGCATATCAACGTGAACGGTGTTGATCAGCTGACGCGCGGAAGACATCAGTTTGCTCCAGAAGTCCTGGTGGTGACCACAAACAACCAGGTCCATGTCGTATTTCTTGATCGCATCAACCAGAACCTGACCCAAATCGCCGCTGCCGCTAAGGGTTTCAGTGATGGGGTATCCTGCGTTGGTGGAGAGTTCGGTCAATGCATGATGAGTCTCTTCGGAAATGCGTTTCTGCATGTCACCCAGATTTACATCAATAAGTCCGGTGTATAGGTCAGAGTAGTTTACATCTACGTGGATCAGAGAAACTTTCGCATTGTAGGGGCGAGCCATAGAGACTGCTTTCTCTACCAGAACTTTGCTTTCCGGGGAGAGATCGACCGCGATGAGAATGTGTTTATAAGCCATAGTGTTACTCCTTCCATAAAGTTGTCGATGACTGGCCAGCTTGCGTTTCTTGTGCCGTTACGTCACCCGCGTCCTGCGAACTACGTGCGCGGGGCTAACCCAGCCGTAAAGATTCAGTGAAAAGACCATCCTTACCTTATAGCGACCTGGATGATCCGTCAATCCGCCTTGCTTACCAATCAGATAATCAAATTTTCTACATGAATGTATTGATAGTGGTTAACCTTATGGAAAAAAAAACAACCTGATCTCCTACACTATCTATAGAGCCGCTCGGATGTTTGTCATCACAAAAGCGGTTTCTCCAGGACCTGGTGTTAACTGATTGGCAGCGTATCGGGAGCGGTAGCCCCGGAGGGGAACTCCGCGGGCAGGTCGCCGGGGAGGGGGTATGATAAGCACCGTCGCATTATTTTGGGCTTTATGTGTCGTTTGCATTGTTAACATGGCGCGCTATTTCTCATCACTACGCGCGTTGTTAGTGGTACTGCGTAATTGCGATCCATTGCTCTATCAATATGTTGATGGAGGGGGCTTTTTTACCTCACATGGCCAACCCAACAAACAGGTGCGTCTCGTTTGGTATATCTATGCCCAACGTTATCGCGATCATCACGATGATGAGTTTATCCGTCGCTGCGAGCGCGTGCGTCGTCAGTTTATTCTGACCAGCGCATTGTGTGGCCTGGTGGTGGTAAGCCTGATTGCGTTGATGATTTGGCATTAAGCGCCACGGTAATAACGCATAAAAAAAGCGGGCCAGTAAACTGACCCGCCCGAGACTGATTACAAACGCAAAATTGCCTGATGCGCTACGCTTATCAGGCCTACATAATCTCTGCAATCTATTGAATTTGCATGTTTTTGTAGGCCGGATAAGGCGTTCACGCCGCATCCGGCATGAACAAAGCGCACTATGTCAACAATCTGAAGCGGGCCAGTAAACTGACCCGCCCGTTTTTATGCGTGCGATTACAGGAACTGCAAGGAGATCCAGTACAGCGCACCGGAGAGCAGAACTGCAGCCGGGAGGGTAAACACCCAGGCCATCAGAATGCTGGTCACGGTTTTACGCTGTAAGCCGCCGCCGTCAACCACCATTGTCCCCGCTACGGAAGAGGAGAGTACGTGAGTGGTGGAAACCGGCATCCCGGTATAACTCGCCAGACCGATAGACACCGCTGCCGTCATCTGAGCAGACATCCCCTGAGCGTAGGTCATGCCTTTCTTACCGATTTTCTCACCGATAGTGGTCGCCACACGACGCCAGCCAATCATCGTACCGATACCTAACGCCAGCGCGACCGCCATGATGATCCACACCGGAGCATACTCGATGGTGCTCAGCATATCGGACTTCAGTTTCTTCAACAGACGCTGATCATCCGCAGTGACGCCAGGCATTTTCACCACTTTGTCGATAGTGTCAGAAACGCACAGCATAATGCGGCGCATCTGGCTACGTTGGTCAAGCGACAGCTTGTCGTAGCTTTCCACATCGGCGGTCAGCATGCCTTTCAGGCGGTTGAGCGCGTTCATGGTATTCGACGGATGGCAATGGAACTCCGCAGGTTGTGTTGCGCCTGCTTCTGGTGTCGGTACTAACTGATCGGCACCGGTCGCCTGTTTAAGCAGCGCAGGATGCTGCTCAAAGTAAGCTTCCACATTGTTGATGGCATCACGGGTACGGGTGATTTCGTAGCCAGTGGCATTCATATTCACCACGAAGCCCGCTGGTGCGACGCCAATCAGAACCAACATAACCAGGCCAATGCCTTTCTGACCATCGTTCGCGCCGTGAGAGAACGCCACGCCGATAGCGGAAAGGATCAGCGCGATACGCGTCCAGAACGGCGGCTTTTTCTTGCCGTCTTTCTTTTCACGTTCCGCTGGGGTCAGGTGGATACGGGCGCGTTTCTTGGTGCCACTCCAGTAGCGACGCAGCAAGAAAATCAGACCGCCAGCAAACACCAGGCCGACAATAGGGGAAACGATCAGAGATGCGAAAATACTTAATACTTTCGGGATATTGAGTGCATCCACCACTGACGTACCGGTCATCAACGCATTGGTTAAACCAATACCGATGATCGCGCCAATCAGCGTATGGGAGCTGGATGCAGGTAAACCAAAGTACCAGGTACCAAGGTTCCAGATAATTGCTGCCAGCAACATAGAGAACACCATGGCAAGACCATGGGACGATCCCATATTAAGCAGCAGATCCGTCGGCAGCATATGCACAATGGCATAGGCAACACTAAGACCACCCAGCAAAACACCCAGGAAGTTGAACACTGCCGCCATAACCACAGCGAGCTGAGAACGCATCGCGCGGGTATAGATGACAGTTGCCACGGCGTTGGCTGTGTCATGGAAACCATTGATGGCTTCGTAGAACAGCACAAAAGCCAGTGCAAGCAATAATAACAGCCCGGTATGCAAATCCAGGCCAGCAAACAAATGTAGCATAGGACGTTACGCCATTTTGAGGACATGAACGCGGCGCATTATCAGTGACTTTCGCGGCGCGGGCAAAGTGAAATATAGATTTTTTTGATTTGCCTCCTGTATGAATTTCGCTCAAAAAATAATTATCTTATATAATTCAGGCAAATACTTCCCCTAAGTAATATTGCTGCTGGTGCGGCCACTGAGGAATCTTTACAATTCACGCCCATTTTTTCTAAGAGGAGCGCAACGTGGAAAGGTTTGATGCCATTATTATAGGCGCTGGTGCGGCGGGTATGTTCTGTTCTGCGCTGGCAGGTCAGGCAGGACGCCGGGTTCTGCTGATCGATAATGGTAAAAAACCAGGGCGAAAAATCCTCATGTCTGGCGGTGGGCGCTGCAACTTTACCAACCTTTATGTCGAACCAGGCGCTTATCTGAGCCAGAATCCGCATTTTTGTAAGTCTGCGCTCGCGCGTTTTACCCAGTGGGATTTCATTGATCTGGTCAATAAACACGGCATCGCCTGGCACGAGAAAACGTTAGGGCAACTCTTCTGTGATGACTCCGCTCAGCAGATTGTCGACATGCTGGTGGATGAGTGCGAGAAGGGCAATGTGACCTTCAGATTACGTAGCGAAGTGTTGAGCGTGACGAAGGATGACGCGGGATTCACGCTTGAACTGAACGGCATGACCGTAGGTTGCGATAAACTGGTCATCGCGACCGGAGGCCTCTCGATGCCGGGTCTGGGCGCGTCGCCATTTGGTTATAAGATTGCCGAACAATTCGGGCTGAACGTGTTGCCGACGCGCGCAGGCCTGGTGCCATTCACCCTGCATAAACCGTTGCTGGAAGAGTTACAGGTGCTGGCAGGCGTGGCGGTGCCTTCAGTGATCACCGCTGAAAACGGCACCGTGTTCCGTGAGAACTTACTCTTCACCCACCGCGGCTTGTCTGGCCCTGCGGTATTGCAGATATCCAGCTACTGGCAACCGGGTGAATTTGTCAGCATCAATCTGCTACCGGATGTCGATCTGGAAGCCTTTCTTAATGAACAGCGTAACGCGCATCCGAATCAGAGCCTGAAAAACACGCTGGCGGTTCATCTGCCGAAACGGTTGGTTGAACGGTTACAACAACTCGGGCAGATCCCGGACGTCTCGTTAAAACAGCTCAACGTGCGTGACCAACAGGCGCTCATTGCCACATTGACCGACTGGCGCGTACAACCTAACGGCACTGAAGGCTATCGCACCGCCGAAGTGACGCTCGGCGGCGTGGACACCAATGAACTCTCATCACGGACGATGGAAGCGCGTAAAGTTCCGGGCTTGTACTTTATCGGTGAAGTGATGGACGTTACCGGCTGGCTGGGGGGCGTATAACTTCCAGTGGGCGTGGTCCAGTGCGTGGGCCTGTGCGCAGGATTTGGCCTCAGAATAACGCTTGCGTTACATATCCCATAACCACTGCCATTCCTAAAATTACCATCAGAAAGGCAATAATCATCGGCGTGCGAAACATCGATTTCAGCAAAATAACTTCTGTTAAGCTGGCACCCGCGCTACCGATGATGAGTGCCATTACAGCTCCCATCCCCATGCCTTTGGTCATTAATACCGAGGCGAGGGGAATGACGGCTTCTGCACGTATATAGAGCGGGATACCTATAACCGCGCTCAGGGGGATGGCCAGTGGATTATCCGTTCCGGCATGTGCTGCAATCCATTGTGCTGGAATAAAGCCGTAAATAAATGAGCCAATTAGCACCCCAATTAACAGATAGGGCAGCACTTCTTTAAATTGCAGCCATGCATCCTTTATTGCCTGAGTCGGCAGGCTGGGGGGAGCCGTTTTGGCAGCACTACAGCAATTAACAGCAGGTTTTGCGGTACAGCAAGATGTGGTTTGCGGTGTAAACGTCACGGAGCGCAAGTTAATAACGGGTTTATCGGACACTGGTTTGCAGCAGCTCGCGTTGCTCCCCTTTGCCGGTATGACATATCGTTCGAAGCCAACAAAATCCAGTAACAAACTGGCGGCCAGCGAAACGCCGCACGCAATAACGGCGTACAGCAACGTGACCTTCCAGCCAAATGTTGCCCACATTAGCCCGACGATAATCGGGTTGAGTAATGGTGAAACAAATAAAAAGGTGAGCGTTGGACCAAATCCCGCTTTTGCAGAAAGAAGGCCGCGAAGCATGGGAATGGTTGAGCAACTGCAAAACGGAGTCACTGCACCTAACATTGCTGCCAGCAAATAACCGCGCCCTTTACGCGCACCCATCATTTTCTGGATCTTATGATCCGGGATTTTCTGACGGATTACGCTAACACCAGCACTGATAAGAAGAAAAAGTAACGATAGCTCTACGGCTAAGAACAGGAACATCCCGGCGGCGTCGCGCAGCCTGGTAACCATTCAAACATTTTATACCCTCGCTAAAACTATATTTCTAAAATTATCGAAATAACGAGCGGTGAGCAAGATATTTCTGGTATTATCGAAATATCAATTAGCCGGAGAAACTACTTATGGAACTGGAAGATGTCGCTAAGGCACTGAAAGAATTAGGTCATCCGACCCGTTTGTTTATTTTTCGTCATCTGGTCAAAGCGGGAGAACGCGGGATGCCGGTAGGCGAGTTACAGAAGGAACTTGCGATCCCCGCATCGACCTTGAGCCACCATATCTCGGCGCTGGTCTCCGTTGGTCTGGTTAAGCAAAACCGCGAAAGTCGCACGTTGATGTGTGTCTCGCAATATGATGTTCTGGAAGGGATTATTAGCTTTCTGCGTGAAGAGTGCTGCGTGAATAACGGGAAGTATTAATATTCGCCGGGCTGTAGCATAACCACAATCCGGCGAGAGTCATTATTTTTTCGCAGACCCCGCTTCTAATATAGAAACGATGGAAAACAGTGTAAAACACACTGCACCTAAGCCAACCAAAACTCGCGAAGGAATAAAATAAGCCATATCGGTTTGCGCAATTTCAGCAAGGAACGCTGCAAGGAACAGGCAAAACAGACAGGTAAATACCGGAATCATGGGTATTCTGTTGGCTAACGAACAGGTGCGTCGCCATACCAGCGCCAACAGCCACACTTTGGAGAAAATACTGTAGCAGATCATTCCCAGACAAATAAGAATAATGCCGGGTGCCAGTCTGGCACTTGCATCTGAACTGACTAAAACGTAGATCCCCTGAATAACCGTCAGTGATCCAAGTAAAATAACCCAATAGCACCACAGCCAATGCTCTTTCACTGAGAACGTATTCCGCGTTTGATGGACAATAGTGGCGACAAGGCCGATAAGACAAGCGCAAATTGCCGTTAACCCCAGCAGTACGTGACCAGCAACATAATGTGGTGTGATATTTGCACTACGTAACAGCGCGACTGACCAAATGAAACCAAAGAGAGTAAGCAGAATGGGAACGGCAATTAAGCCATTACCGATTGTTGAAGAATAAGCCTGCAACGGCGTACCATCACTCTTACTGCCCGAGGCATTTTTGGGAATTAGCAGAAAAATGCCCGGAAGACGCCGCCACGGTTGATACGCAGGCGGCAATCATCCCAACACCGAAAATAACATGCCCGGCAACAAATTCATCGGCCATGACATTATCGCTTGCCAACAGTGACCATCCCCAAATCATAGTTATTGCAGAACCGGCATAACCAATAACAGGAAATAATGTGTTGTAGAATTTATTCACGCCGTGGGTTAACTGAGAGATAATAATAAATGCGGTAGTGAATAACGCCAGACAGATTGCAGAAAGCGAAATAAGTACATGCCCCGCCACAAAATACTCACTTTGCCCGGAACCTGCTAATACAAAATCACCCAATGCAATACATATTATCCCCATAATTAAAGGGATTAATTTAAATAGCCATCCGATATATATGTTCATCTCAATCTCCATATGCGTTGCCGCTAATGTCAGAAAGCGTGTAAGTAGTATTTTTAGTTAGTTAAATATAACAATGAGATACCACTAATTGTAAAAAGTAACTTTACTATAGCCGGATTTATTGTTCTGAGTATCGATTTTTAGAAGCAAGTTAATGCTGGTAAATAAATATTTATCCTACGGCTAATTCTGAATTAATATCTTTTTCTTATTTTTCATCGTTGCTTAAAACGCTTTTTTTCTCATCTGCCCTCTTTTTGCAAAAATACCTTATTACCTTTCGTTAAGATATTTGTATACAAGATAATAATAACACTGCGTGATAGTCACCTTTCCTGTTTAAGACTATTTTGGGTTAAAAAACGCTATCGAATAGAAGAACATCGCGATGTATCACAAGCTGATGGTAATCAAATAGACAACATGAATATAAATGTTAGTATTTAATTGATTTCACTTATGAGTATGCGTGTTTCATTTACGGCCAGGAATGCTGATGATGACAACATTACTACCCGTTTTCACTAAGCCTTCCCCGTTGGCGCTCAGTTTGCTGCGCCCTGGCCGCCTTTGCCGTTTCCTTCTTATCCCGGATGGAATAATTCGCTGAACGTCGTTCGGTGGCAGTTGTAACACGCGTCGATTGCTTACAGGGATTATGGCGGGTCGATTATGGATAATATTAAGCGCCATCTGGCGTGGTGGGTTGTCGGGTTACTGGCGGTGGCTGCTATCGTGGCGTGGTGGCTGTTGCGCCCGGCAGGTGTGCCGGAAGGCTTTGCCGTCAGCAATGGGCGCATTGAAGCGACGGAAGTGGATATCGCCAGCAAAATTGCCGGGCGTATCGACACCATTCTGGTGAAAGAAGGCCAGTTTGTTCGCGAAGGTGAAGTGCTGGCGAAGATGGATACTCGCGTGTTGCAGGAGCAACGGCTGGAGGCCATCGCGCAAATCAAAGAGGCGCAAAGCGCCGTTGCCGCCGCGCAGGCTTTGCTGGAACAGCGGCAAAGTGAAACTCGCGCCGCTCAGTCGCTGGTTAATCAACGGCAAGCTGAACTGGACTCCGTAGCCAAACGTCATACCCGTTCCCGCTCGCTCGCCCATCGTGGGGCTATTTCTGCGCAACAGTTGGATGACGACCGCGCCGCTGCCGAAGGTGCCCGTGCTGCGCTGGAATCGGCAAAAGCCCAGGTTTCGGCTTCTAAAGCCGCTATAGAGGCGGCGCGCACCAATATCATTCAGGCGCAAACGCGCGTCGAAGCGGCACAAGCCACTGAACGGCGCATTGCCGCAGATATCGATGACAGCGAACTGAAAGCCCCGCGTGACGGACGCGTGCAGTATCGGGTTGCCGAGCCAGGCGAAGTGCTGGCGGCAGGCGGTCGGGTGCTGAATATGGTCGATCTCAGCGACGTCTATATGACCTTCTTCCTGCCAACCGAACAAGCGGGCACGCTGAAACTGGGTGGTGAAGCCCGGCTGATCCTCGATGCCGCGCCAGATTTGCGTATTCCGGCAACCATCAGTTTTGTCGCCAGTGTTGCCCAGTTCACGCCAAAAACTGTCGAAACCAGCGATGAGCGGCTGAAACTGATGTTCCGTGTCAAAGCGCGTATCCCACCGGAATTACTCCAGCAGCATCTGGAATATGTCAAAACGGGCTTGCCGGGCGTGGCGTGGGTGCGGGTGAATGAAGAACTTCCGTGGCCTGACGACCTCGTGGTGAGGTTGCCGCAATGACGCATCTGGAACTGGTTCCCGTCCCGCCTGTCGCGCAACTGGTGGGCGTGAGCCAGCATTATGGAAAAACCGTTGCGCTGAACAATATCACTCTCGAGATTCCGGCCCGTTGCATGGTCGGGCTGATTGGCCCGGACGGCGTCGGTAAGTCGAGTTTATTGTCATTGATTTCCGGTGCTCGTGTCATTGAGCAGGGCAACGTGATGGTGCTGGGCGGCGATATGCGCGACCCGAAGCATCGCCGCGACGTTTGCCCGCGCATCGCCTGGATGCCGCAAGGGCTGGGCAAAAACCTCTACCACACCTTGTCGGTGTATGAAAACGTCGATTTTTTCGCCCGTCTGTTCGGTCACGACAAAGCGGAGCGGGAAGTCCGAATTAACGAGCTGCTGACCAGCACCGGGTTAGCACCATTTCGCGATCGTCCGGCAGGGAAACTCTCCGGCGGGATGAAGCAAAAACTTGGGCTGTGCTGCGCGTTAATCCACGACCCGGAACTGTTGATCCTTGATGAGCCAACAACGGGGGTTGACCCGCTCTCCCGCGCCCAGTTCTGGGATCTGATCGACAGTATTCGCCAGCGGCAGAGCAATATGAGTGTTCTGGTCGCCACCGCCTACATGGAAGAGGCGGAACGCTTCGACTGGCTGGTTGCGATGAATGCCGGAGAAGTGCTGGCAACCGGTAGCGCCGAAGAGCTGCGGCAGCAAACGCAAAGCGCCACGCTGGAAGAGGCGTTTATTAATCTGTTACCGCAAGCGCAACGCCAGGCGCATCAGGCGGTAGTGATCCCACCGTATCAACCTGAAAACGCAGAGATTGCCATCGAAGCGCGCGATCTGACCATGCGTTTTGGTTCCTTTGTCGCTGTTGATCACGTCAATTTCCGCATTCCACGCGGGGAGATTTTTGGCTTTCTCGGTTCGAACGGCTGCGGTAAATCCACCACCATGAAAATGCTTACCGGACTACTGCCCGCCAGCGAAGGTGAGGCGTGGCTGTTCGGGCAACCGGTTGATCCAAAAGATATCGATACTCGCCGTCGGGTGGGCTATATGTCGCAGGCGTTTTCGCTCTATAACGAACTCACCGTGCGGCAAAACCTTGAGTTACATGCCCGTTTGTTTCACATCCCGGAAGCGGAAATTCCCGCGCGAGTGGCTGAAATGAGCGAGCGTTTTAAGCTCAACGACGTTGAAGATGTTCTGCCGGAGTCATTGCCGCTCGGCATTCGCCAGCGGCTTTCGCTGGCGGTGGCGGTGATTCATCGCCCGGAAATGTTAATCCTCGATGAGCCTACTTCTGGCGTCGATCCGGTGGCAAGGGATATGTTCTGGCAGTTGATGGTCGATCTCTCGCGCCAGGACAAAGTGACCATTTTCATCTCCACCCACTTTATGAACGAAGCGGAACGTTGCGACCGCATCTCACTGATGCACGCCGGAAAAGTGCTCGCCAGCGGTACACCGCAGGAGCTGGTTGAGAAACGCGGAGCCGCCAGTCTGGAAGAGGCATTTATCGCCTATTTGCAGGAGGCGGCAGGGCAGAGCAACGAAGCCGAAGCGCCGCCCGTGGTACACGACACCACCCACGCGCCGCGTCAGGGATTTAGCCTGCGCCGTCTGTTTAGCTACAGCCGCCGCGAAGCACTGGAACTGCGCCGCGATCCGGTACGTTCGACGCTGGCGTTGATGGGAACGGTGATCCTGATGCTGATAATGGGTTACGGCATCAGTATGGATGTGGAAAACCTGCGCTTTGCGGTGCTCGACCGCGACCAGACCGTCAGTAGCCAGGCGTGGACGCTCAATCTCTCCGGTTCTCGTTACTTTATCGAACAGCCGCCGCTCACCAGTTATGACGAGCTTGATCGCCGGATGCGTGCGGGCGATATCACGGTGGCAATTGAGATCCCACCTAATTTCGGGCGCGATATCGCGCGTGGTACACCTGTGGAACTCGGCGTCTGGATCGACGGTGCGATGCCGAGCCGTGCCGAAACGGTAAAAGGTTACGTGCAGGCCATGCACCAGAGCTGGCTACAGGATGTGGCGAGCCGACAATCGACGCCCGCCAGCCAAAGCGGGCTGATGAATATTGAGACGCGCTATCGCTATAACCCGGACGTAAAAAGCCTGCCAGCGATTGTTCCGGCGGTGATCCCGCTTCTGCTGATGATGATCCCGTCAATGCTAAGCGCCCTTAGCGTGGTGCGGGAAAAAGAGCTAGGGTCGATTATCAACCTTTACGTGACCCCCACCACCCGTAGCGAATTTTTACTTGGTAAACAGTTGCCATACATCGCGCTGGGGATGCTGAACTTTTTCTTGCTCTGCGGCCTGTCGGTGTTTGTGTTTGGTGTACCGCATAAAGGCAGTTTCCTGACGCTCACCCTGGCGGCGCTGCTGTATATCATCATCGCCACCGGAATGGGGCTGCTGATCTCCACCTTTATGAAAAGCCAGATTGCCGCCATTTTCGGAACGGCGATTATCACGTTGATCCCGGCGACACAGTTTTCCGGGATGATCGATCCGGTAGCTTCGCTGGAAGGGCCTGGACGTTGGATCGGCGAGGTTTACCCGACCAGTCATTTTCTGACTATCGCCCGCGGGACGTTCTCAAAAGCGCTTGATCTGACTGATTTGTGGCAACTTTTTATCCCGTTGCTGATAGCCATCCCGCTGGTGATGGGCTTAAGCATCCTGCTGCTGAAAAAACAGGAGGGATGATGCGCCATTTACGCAATATTTTTAATCTGGGTATCAAAGAGTTGCGCAGTCTGCTCGGTGATAAAGCGATGCTGACGCTGATTGTTTTCTCGTTTACGGTGTCGGTGTATTCGTCAGCGACCGTCACACCAGGATCGTTGAACCTCGCGCCGATCGCTATTGCCGATATGGATCAATCGCAGTTGTCGAACCGGATCGTTAACAGCTTCTATCGCCCGTGGTTTTTGCCACCGGAGATGATCACCGCCGATGAGATGGATGCCGGACTGGACGCCGGACGCTATACCTTCGCGATAAATATTCCGCCTAATTTTCAGCGTGATGTCCTCGCCGGACGCCAGCCGGATATTCAGGTGAACGTCGATGCCACGCGCATGAGCCAGGCATTTACCGGCAATGGGTATATCCAGAATATTATCAATGGTGAAGTGAACAGCTTTGTTGCGCGCTACCGTGATAACAGCGAACCGTTGGTATCACTGGAAACCCGGATGCGCTTTAACCCGAACCTCGATCCCGCGTGGTTTGGCGGGGTGATGGCGATCATCAACAACATTACCATGCTGGCGATTGTGCTGACCGGATCGGCGCTGATCCGCGAGCGTGAACACGGCACGGTGGAACATTTACTGGTGATGCCGATAACGCCGTTTGAGATCATGATGGCAAAGGTCTGGTCGATGGGGCTGGTGGTGCTGGTGGTATCGGGATTATCGCTGGTGCTGATGGTGAAAGGCGTGCTGGGCGTACCGATTGAAGGCTCGATCCCGCTGTTTATGCTGGGCGTGGCGCTCAGTCTGTTTGCCACCACGTCAATCGGCATTTTTATGGGGACGATAGCGCGTTCAATGCCGCAACTGGGGCTGCTGGTGATTCTGGTGCTGCTACCGTTGCAAATGCTTTCCGGTGGATCCACGCCGCGCGAAAGTATGCCGCAGATGGTGCAGGACATTATGCTGACCATGCCGACGACACACTTTGTTAGCCTCGCGCAAGCCATTCTCTACCGTGGTGCCGGATTCGAAATCGTCTGGCCGCAGTTCCTGACGCTGATGGCAATTGGCGGCGTGTTTTTCACCATCGCGCTGCTGCGATTCAGGAAGACGATTGGGACAATGGCGTAATTACAATTGCCCGATGCGTAAGCTTATAGGGTCTACGCATCGGTGCAATTTATTGATTTTTTTGTGGTTTTGTAGGCCGGATAAGGCGTTTACGCCGCATCCGGCGAAGATTTACTTAACCAACCGATGCCCCTCATTCATCATCAGGATTTTGCTATACACATCTTCCTCGACGGCGTTTTTTTGCTGATGCCATCACTCGTGCCAGATTCGCTTCGTTGTGATTATTCACATACGCTTTGCCGACGGCGGTGATAAACGCTTTGCGCAGATCGCTGGCGATATTTACTTTAGCGACGCGATAATTAACAAAGCTGCGTAATATTTCCGGGGCGATACCGGAGCCGCCGTGAATAACCAGTGGCACCGGGCAGACTTCGGCAATGCGCTTCAGCAGGGGGATATCGATACGCGGTATATCGTCCAGACCATGAACGTTACCAATAGAAACTGCCAGCATGTCGCAACCGGTGCGCTCGACAAAGGTCTTCACCTTTTCCGGTTCCGTTTTGCAATCGGCTTCGCTGACGTGATCGTCTTCTTTGCCGAGAATCGCCCCCAGCTCCGCTTCAACCGGTACGCCATAGGATTTACAGAAATCGACAGCTTCCTGAGTGAAAGCGATATTCTCTTCAAAAGAGAATGCGGCACCGTCAATCATGACCGAGGTAAAGCCCGCGCGCACCGCCTGTTTAACATCCTCCTGGGTTTTCCCGTGATCCAGATGAAGACTGACCGGAACATCCATTTTATCGGCGTGACGTTTCACGATTTCATAAATGTAATCGTATCCCGAGAGTTGTGCATTGGTGGGTGCAATCTGAATGAAGTTGGGTAATCCCGAACGCTCAATAGCGTTTAAAATTGAAATTGTCGTCTCCAGATTGGTGGTATTAAATGCGCCCGCTAATACCCGTTTTTCCTGAATTCGGTCGAGCAGTATCCGTCCATTAACTAATGGCATATTGAAAACCTCATCTTTTAATATCAGTTAATTATTCAGCTTCACCGAAGCGGTCACGAAATAAGGCGGTGAGAGTCTGTATTGCCTCATTTTCATCATCGCCTTCGCAGCGTATTTCCACCGTTTTGCCGCCTTTTATTCCGGCGCGCATAATATTCATCATGCTGGTGGCATTAATATCATTACCCTCATAATGCAGCGTCACTTTACAGCTATACTTTTTGGCGGCTTTCGCCAGACAAGCCGCCGGACGTGCATGCAGGCCAGTACTGTTTCTGACCTCCACGGTTTTACTCAACATAGTGCTCCTCCCGATGATGTAATGGCATCACGCCTTCTTGCTGTAATTTCAACTGATACCAGCTTTTCCACTTGTGCTGATAACGCTGTAATTGATGATATCTCGCCCGATTCGGTAACAAACGTTGGGCTATGGTGACTTGCGGCGGTGGAATATCCGGTGCGGCGGTTAATAATGCTCCGACAGAAACCGCCTCGTTAAATGCAATTGCTTCAACCGGACGCTGTAAAATATCCGCCTTTAATTGCAGCCAAAGAGGATTATGGGTTGCCGGACCGATCACTTTTAACGCGCTGGTGCCAGGCACATTAAAACAGGCGAAGCAGTTGGCAAATTCCATGGTTAATCCCAGTGAGACGCTGGCAATTAACATGTCGATATTTAACGTATCGCCAAGCCCATAAAATAATCCACGGGTATGGCGATTTTTATAGGGCGAACCCGAACCGCGAAGATGTGGAATAAAGACGGGAATGTCATCGAGCAACCAATTCCCCGCCAGATAATCCGCATGTCCGCGAGTGAGTGACGCGGCGATCTCCACATCGGTTAGCCGGAACGTGTTACGCAGCCACTCCAGCGCGAAACCGCCCACGGGCAGAGACGCAAACAGGGTGAACTGGTTGGCAAGTGAATAACAGCCGTTTGCCAGCTTGTCACGTTTGGCCTGTTCATCCAGCGTCGGTTGTGTATCCAGTTGCAGAATGCCTTCCGTGGTCCCCGTCGAGTTAAGGATATCGCCCGGCATCATCTGTAACGCTCGCGCCCCCACCATATGGTCATGTCCGGCCAGCGTCACGCTGACCGGTTGCGAGAACCCAAGCGTTTTGCAGAGCGACTCGCTGACCCATCCGGCGTGCTCGCCTGGTTGTACTAATGGCGCAAATGCTGAACAGGGAACGTGTAACAACGCCGCCGCTTTCGCTGACCATTCGCCTTTGCGCACGTCCAGACACAGCGTACGGCTGGCTAAGGTGATATCCGTACGCTGTTCGCCAGTCAGCCGCCAGAGCAGCACTTCCGGCGCATGAAGCCAGCGCAGGCCGCGACGATTGCGCAGCGGATAATGCTCCAGCAACCAACGCATTTTGAAGGCAGAGTAATTGCTGTGCAGCGGTAACCCGCAAATGTCATAAAGCGCCGCACTGTCTGCCTCGCTAAGCGTTGCCAGATACTCTTCACCGCGACGGTCATACCAGGCCAGCATTGGCGTCAGGATCTCGCCGTGCTCGTCAAGGAACACGCCTGACTCGCCAAAACTGGCAATGCTGATCCGTCTGACTGGCAGCGGTGAAGCGGCGTTCAGTTGCGCTATCGCCTGGCGGACCTCCTGCCAGAGGGCGTCGATATCGAAATCGACATCGCCCTGTGGGGAGATCTGTTTTGCCGTCACGAATTTATGCGCGCCCAACGTCGTTGCATCCAGGCAGGAAAAGCAGGTGACTTTGCAATTGGTGGTGCCAATATCGATAACGATAGCTGCGCTGTTATCAGGCATAAACCGTGCTCCGCGTCATTCGGAAAATGCCATACAGTACCAGGGCGATAACCGGCACCAGACCAATGGCGATGATATTGCCGTTGAAGATTTCCAGCAGCCAGAAGCGGAACGGGTTACCGCCATCAAGGAAACTGGAAACCTGGCCGCTGGAGCCTTCGGCAAATTTGAAATTAACGTCTTTCGCCATTCCGGTAATAAACGGCGCGATTTTGGTAGCAATCCACAGATCGGCAATAATCACCGGGATCGCCGCCAGAACGGTGCGGAAAATATTGCCACGGCTGGCTAAAGCAATCATCGACGCCATTACCGCCAGGTTGGCAAGGTCGCCAAGCGGCAGGACTTCATTACCCGGAAGGACAAACGCGATAAAGACCGAGATTGGCGTCAGCAGCAGGGCGGTGGAGATAATCGCCGGGTTACCCACAGCAACGGCGATATCCAGGCCGATATAGAGATCGTCACGGTCAGGGTATTTGGCATTGAGATACTTTTTAATGGCTTCAGACAGCGGTAATAAACCTTCCATCAGGATGCGTACCATGCGTGGCAGGATGAACATCACACCGCCAATGCTGATGCCAAGCAGCAATACTTTTTTGAAATCGTATCCGGCAATTACGCCGAGCAGAATGCCCAGAATAGTGCCAACCATCATCGGTTCGCCGAATATGCCAAACTTTTTCTGTACGGTTTCCGGATCGATATGAATACGATTGAGGCCAGGGATATGGTCGATGATTTTGTCGACCAGCAGACCGACCGGGAAGAACACCACCGAAGAGAGCGTCGGCAATGAGATCCCTTCCAGGCCAAAGTATTTTTGTACCAGTGGCGCAGACCAGTCGGCGAGTTTAAGTACTACCACCGCAGCAATCGCCGCTGCCAGCAAACCAAAGAACAGGCTGCCGGTGCTGTAATAAACCAGCGTACCGGCAAGGGCAAAATGCCAGTAGTTCCACATATCTACGTCAACGGTGCGGGTTTTATTTAACGCCAGCATCGCCACGTTAATCAGAATGGTCAGGGGAATAACAAACGGGGCAATTGGTGAACCCCATGTAATAGCGGAAAGTGGTGGCCAGCCTAAATCCACCACCGGTAAATTAATTCCGGTGCGTTCAACCATCGCCTGGGCCGCTGGCCCAACATTGCTGGTAAGAATATCAAAAATGGCATAAATACCGACAAAACCAATGCCGACCGTTAATGATGAGCGTAAGGCTTTAGCGGGTTTTACTTTAAAACAGAGAGCAAGAATAAATAACACCAGCGGTAACATTACCGTGGGGCCAAATCCCAATATATATTGCACAATATTATAGAGGGTATGCGCGATATCGTTCATAATAAACCTCTTTTTCAGGCGAGAGCGCACCTCGCGTTAGCGCCTGATGGAGTGTGTTGAAATTAATTATTATTAATTACTTTTTAAGGATCGAAACAATTTGCGCCAGTACTTTCTCTTCGCCAATACCGGTAATAATCGGCAAGCCGTTAACCACCGGGACATCGAGTTCATAAGGCACTTTAGTCGTTGAGACTACCAGTGCTACACCGTCGGTATTTCCAGGTAAAGAGGCAACGTTGGTTTGGGAATAATTGACGTTAAGACCTTGCTCTTTGCAATATTCCATGACTTTTTCTGTTACCGCCGTGGATGTGGCAATACCCGTGGCGCAGACAAATAAAATGGTTTGACTCATATTTCACCTCGTTCTTTCATTTTGTTTAAGATTACTGTGTGTATTTCTGTTGTTTCCATCGTAAGCAGGGCGCGCATAAAGGGCGTATCCTGAATCATCTCCATAATCCAGCCCAGGGCATTTAATTGTTTGTTGCTTTCGCTTAATGCGAGCAAAAAAATCACTCTTACAGGTACGGGGTCAGGGTCGCCGCCCATATCGGCAAATTCTACCGGCTCCGGCAAAATGCCGACGGCAATTGCATTGTGCCTGACATGTTTATGATCCGTGTGTGGAATGGCGACACACGGCGGTTCGGTAGGCAGCCCCGTTGGGTAAGTTGCCTCACGTTTCAGCACATGGTCGGCAAAATCAGAGACCACCAGCTCGGCGGCAACCAACGGTTGCGCTAACTGACGGATGATCTGTTCAACACTTAACCCTGCCGGAAGTCGTTGAATATAATTTTCCTGAAACTGTATGCCTTGCATTTTATTCCTCTTAAAAAAGTGTACTTAACTCACTTCCCGACGTTGCAGCACGGTGCCAAGATAATATTTATTGCCTTTTAACCAGACATTGCCAAACTCAACGGGTAACCCTCGGGAGAAAAAGACTAACTGCTCCAGATGCAAAACGGGTGCATCTTCACTGATATCTAAAAAATGACCGCGTTCATTACCAATTAATCGCGCGGCATAGCGACTTTCCGAGTAACGAATTTTTCTTTGCGACAAACTTTCTATTGTTGGAAATAAATTGTGTTGATTAAAATCGATTTCCGCGATGCCGGGGCATAGCTCAATATTGATACGGTTCTCTATCAGCATTGCTTTTTCATCACCAATTGAACGTAAACGCTCAAGGTAAAGAATGTCCTGACCGGGCGTTATTCTTAATTTCTCTGCCACATAACGATTAGCCGGTTCAATCCGTGACGTAATAACTTCAGTAGTAAAATGTATTTTCTGGCTTTCCAGCGATTCCGCGAATGACAATAATCCTTCACCTAACGGATATGCCACGTTCTCTTTTTTGACAAATGTTCCCTTGCCCTGGACCTGAATCAACACGCCTTCTTTTACCAGTTGGGCGACCGCTTTTTTAACGGTTCCCCGACTCACTTCCAGCATATCCATAATCTGGTATTCCGAAGGAATGCGATCGTCTTCCACCAGATCCCCGGTATAAATACTTTCTCTTATCCACTCCACCACTTGTTGATAGAGCGGTATTTGTGACGACTTACTTAATGATTTCATGGCGCGCACCTGAACATTTACAGTTGTCTATGGACAATCATGGACAACTTCAAGCGTATAGTAGGTGAGCAGGCGAAAAAGAGGATCGAAGCGTCTCACATTTTGAGGGACCAAATCGTGATCAAAAAAATGTGACGTGAGTCGATATTTGGCAGGAATTTACTGCGCCGTCAGGAAATAACGGCGCGTTGGTAGGAGTTAATCTTCCTTCGGCAAGCACTGCAAATGCCCGTGCCGCACGCCGCGCTGGGCGATGACGTCATCGGCAAAATGCTGCACGTCGCCCATGTCACCTTTCAGCACGGCGATTTCCAGACAGTCGTCGTGATTAATGTGCACATGCAGCGTGGCAACCGAGAGATCGTGGTGGTGATGCTGCGTGGAGACAATACGGCTGGCTAAGTCGCGTTTTTTCGTGTTCATACACATACGACAGCACCGCGAAACCTTGTGTGCCGTGCTGCTGGGTAGCTTCCTGCGCCAGGGCGCTACGCAGAATATCGCGGATAGCCTCGGAACGGTTGTTATAACCACGACGCTGGCTCAGGCTGTCCAGCGTCTCCAGTAAATCGTCATCAAGCGTGATGGTGACTCGTTGCATTTGCGTTAAACCTTTTCTGTGGCGCGACGGCGCACGGGGAATGCGGGTAATACCGCGTTTTGTAGCACACGTCCGGCGTCAGAGGAAAAGGTTAATTTATCTCCCACCACTTGGGTTTCGACGATTTGTCCGTTGTCCATCACCATCACTCGCTGGCAAAAGCGTTCTACAAGACGTAAGTCGTGGGTGATGAACAGGCAGGCGGTGCCAAACTGTTGTTGCAGCTTTTTCAGCAGGCGAATGACGCCCGCCTGTAACACGAGGTCAAGGTTAGAAACCGCTTCATCCAGAATCAGCAGTTTCGGTTCGACCGCCAGCGCGCGAGCCAGGCAGACGCGCTGGAGCTGGCCGCCGCTTAACTGCGGTGGGCGCTTGTCGAGCACGCTGTCGTCGAGATCGACCGCCTTCAGCATTTCGCTGGCGCGCGCCAGTTGTTCGGATTTTTTCAGTGATAGCAGGTGGCGCATCGGTTCACGCAGGATCTCGCGCACGGTTTTGCGCGGATTCACGGCGCTGATGGAGTCCTGAAATACCATCTGAATATCGCGGCGGAACGCTTTACGTTGCGCGCGATTAAGTTTCGCCAACGGTTCGCCGCGCCAGCTAATATTCCCTTGTGAGGGCGATTCTAAGCCTACCAGCAGCCGCGCGAGAGTGCTTTTTCCGCAGCCGCTGCGCCCCAGCAGGGCGACGGTTTCACCGCTTTTCAGGGTCAGCGAAACGTTATTAAGCACCGCCTGATGCTGGTGCTTACCGCTAAATCCACCGTGCGCATAGTGATGGGAAAGGCCGGAGACGTTAAGTAAAGTCATGATGCCAGCTCCATACCGTAGAGGGCGAGATGCGCAGAAACCAGGCTGCGCGTCACTGCATGTTTGGGGGCGTTAAACAGCGTTTCGACATCGCCCTGTTCGACAATTTTACCGTGTGACATCACCGCCACGTCATCCGCCAGACGCGCCACAACGCCCATATCATGGGTGACCAGCAGCATTCCCGGTGCTTGTTTTTGCATAATGCTTTCCAGCAGATCGAGGATGCGCGCCTGCGCTACCACGTCGAGATCGGTGGTCGGTTCATCGGCGATGATAAACGGCGATTCACACAGCACCGCCATCGCAATCATCATACGCTGCAACATACCGCCGCTCATCTCGAACGGGTACAGCTTCAATACGCGCGCGGCGTTTTCCAGCCCCACCGCTTCTATGGCAGCGGTAAGCGTAGCGTCATCGGCGGGTTTCCCCAGCGCCAGGCAGGTTTCCCGCGCGTGGGTCTGCATGGTGTGTAGCGGATTAAAGGCGCTGCGCGGGTTCTGCATGATGGTGGCAATTTTGATGCCGCGCAGGGCGCAGGGAGAAACCGGTTTGCCATCGGCTAAAATTTCCCCCGCCGTCTGGCGAACGCCTGCGGGCAAAATGCCCAGCGTCGCGGCGCAGGTCAGTGATTTCCCGCTGCCGCTACCGCCGACTAACGCCAGCACACGCCCGCGTTTAAGGGTTAACGATACGCCGTGCACCAGCGGTTGCGCGGCCTGTAGCGCGATATTACGTAGTTCAATCTGTTGCGGCATTAGTGTGCGTGCTCCGTCACCAGATGAGGGTCCAGATGATCGCGCAGTGCGTCACCCACCAGGTTAAAGGCCATCACGCTGATAAACAGCGCCAGCCCCGGCCAGAACATTTGCAGCGGCTGGGTCCAGATATACTGGCGCGCGTCGTTAATCATCACGCCCCATTCGGCGGTCGGCGCGGTCACACCGAGGCCAAGGAAAGACATCCCCGCGACGTGCAGCATCATATGGCCGATATCCAGCGTTGCCAGCACCAGCAGCGAGGGGATCACCGCACCTGCCAGATGATCAACAAACACCCGCACATGGCCCGCGCCGGAAAGCCGTGATGCCAGCACAAACTCGCGCTGGCGCAGTGAAATCACAAGGCTGCGCACCATGCGCGCGTACCATGCCCAGTGCGACAGGGCGATGGCGATAATCACGTTGGTTAACCCGGTGCCGAGCACGCCGACCATAAAGAACGACAGAATCGAGGTCGGGAAGGTCATAAACATATCGGCGACGCGCATGGTGGCCTGATCAACGCGTCCGCCAATCAGTCCGGCGCTGCCGCCAATAACCAGCCCTAATGTCAGCACCAGCAGCAGACAGGCCATTACCGAACCGAGCGACACGCGGGTCGCTGCCATCAGCCGCGAGAAAATATCGCGCCCTAAGTGATCGGTGCCCAGCCAGTGCTGCGCATCCGGCGAGAGCAGGCGCGACGGCAGATCAATCGCCTGGGGGTCATACGGCAGCCACCACTGGCTGGTGAGCGCAATCAGCGCCAGCAGGGCGATAATTACCAGCGCCAGGCGTACCGACCAGCGGGAAGAGAGGAAAAATTTCACGCGTGCGCTCCTTCATGACGACGAATGCGCGGGTCCAGCGCGGCGTTGAGCAAATCGACAATCAAATTACAGACCACAAAAACCACCACCATCATCAGCGTAAAGCACTGGATCACCGGATAGTCACGGTTAAAAATCGCCGACACCGCATAGCGCCCGACGCCCGGCCAGGCAAAGATGTTTTCGATAATCATCGTCCCGCCGATCAGTTCGCCGATGTGCATCCCCACGGCAGTAATCATCGGCAGCGAGGCATTGCGCAGAATATGGCGACGTTCGGTCTGTTTGTCGTTCAGGCCGCGCAGCCGCGCCCAGGTGACGTGACGCTGACCGGCGACGTCCAGCATACTGGCGCGCAGCAGTCGCGCGTTAATCGCCAGCGACATAAAGGCAATGGAAACCGCAGGCAAAATGATGTGCTGCCAGCCGCCGTAACCCATCGCGGGTAGCCATTGCAGATACACCGAAAACGCCATTACCAGTAAAAACGCCAGCCAGAAGTTAGGCATCGACACGCCAAGAAACGCGATGAAACGTACGGCGAAATCCGGCAGACGGTCGCGATGGCGCGCCGCCCAGATACCGAGCGGCACGGAAGTGAGCAGAATTAATACCAGCGCGGCACCTGCCAGTTCCAGCGTGGCGGGCAGGAAGTTCAGCATATCGTCCAGCACCGGGCGTTGGCTGGCGAATGAGATACCAAAGTCGAGATGCAGCGCCTTCCACAACCAGGTACCGTACTGGACGTACAGCGGCTGATCCAGCCCCAGCATGGTGCGGGTAGAGGCCAGCATCTCCGGCGTCGGCGGCAGGTTAGACAGACGCAGATAATCGAGCGCCGGGTCGCCGGTGCCGAGGCGCAGCATCAGAAAAATGATCACCGAGGCGGCGAGCACCATCGGGATCAGCAGCAGAAAGCGGCGTAATACGTAACGCAACATTAAGGTTTCACCGGTTTAATCTGTTCGAACGGAATTTCGGTGGCGATCGGCGCGTAGGGGATGTTACCCAGCTCCGGTTTTGATACCACCATCATTGAGATGTAGCTGATCGGCAGATAAACCGCCTCGTCATGCAGACGGGTCAGAATGTCGCGATACAGCGCCTGACGTTGCGTTTCGTCATGGGTCGCCAGCACTTCGCCGATCTCTTTATCAATCAGCGGCTTGTCGGCTAATCCTTGCTGTGCCTGGAAGTCAGCATGCGACGGTACGCGCATTGAACTCAGGAAGGCGTGTGGATCGTATGGCGCGCCCCAGGTGCGGTGGAAAATCATGCCAAAACGACCGTCGCGCTGACGAGCATAGATACTGCTCTCTTCTTCGCCAATCAGCGAGACATCTGCGCCAATCTGGCGCATATCAGCCTGAATGATTTCCGCCATCGATTTACTTAACGCATCGGTGCCGATGAATGAAAGTTCAATGCGCAGCGGCTGACCATTTTTCTCGCGGATGTCTTTGCCCGCAGGCAGCGTCCAACCGGCTTTTTCCAGCAACGCTTTCGCTTTTTGCGGATCGTACTGGCGCGGTTTCAGGCCGAGGTTGGCGTAGGGCACAGAAGGGGCAAACAGGGTGTCGGCGACCTGCTGGGTGCCATACAACGCGTTATCAATCAGCGATTTTTTGTTCACCGCGTAATTAAGAGCTTCACGTACTGCCAGCTCGTTGGTGGGGGCTTTGGCGGTGTTGAGCGCCAGCATCACGGTTTCGATCGGCTGTGACAGTTGAGTGTGGTAAGCCGGGTTCTGGCTAAAGCGGGCGAAGGTATCGAGCGGTAATAACCCTTCGTTTCCGTACAGCAGGTCGATATCGCCAGTTTCAAACGCCACCGCGCGGGTAGTCGGGTCCGGGATGACGTTAAAGGTGATCTTTTTAATCGCTGGCTTTTCGCCCCAGTAGTTTTCGTTACGGACGAAGACATCGTACTGATTCAGTTTCGATTCCTGCAAAATCCACGGTCCGGTGCCAATCGGCGCTTTAATTCCGTTCATGGTTTCATGGTTTTTAAACTGCGAGGGGGCGATAAAACGGAAAGGACGGGGCAGGGCCAGTTCTTGCAGGAAAGGATAGTAGGCGCTTTTCAGGGTGATTTGCAGCTCGTTTTTACTGAGTGCTTTGACATCAACAATCTGGTTTGCCAGCTCCAGCCAGGCGTGACGTTGACGGTTATCGAGCACTGCGCGGAAGTTTTCTGCCGCTGCCTCGGCATCAAACGGTTCGCCGTTGGAGAATTTCACGTCATCACGCAGGGTGAAGGTCCAGGTTTTACCATCTTCTGAATGAGTCCAGCTTTTTGCCAGCCACGGGATCACCGAACCATCAGCCTGATATTTCACCAGCGGTTCATAAACCATGCTCTGGGCGAACATCTGGTTAGGCGTGTAAAGGTGCGGGTTTAGTGGCCCGACGTTCACCGGCCAGGCGGTGGTGATTTCATCTGGTGCGGCGGCATGGACGATAAAAGACGCACAAGCCAGCAGCGCAAATAGAGTGCGGCGGAGTGTGGAGAGCATGGTAACCCCAATGGATTAAAATAGATGGCGGAAATAAGTATGACGATTTTAAGTATTCGTCATACTGATTACCTGTTCTGGATCAATAGATGGACAGTCGGGTGGGCGGATCAGTTAACTGAATCGATCCATTGCACACTGTCGGCGGTGAGCGTAAAGGGGGTAGGGGTGCAGATTGCCAGGCTTAAATTGTCGAGCTGGCAATGGCTGACTGACAGCGAGGACTGATAGGTGCTGTCTACGCTGACGATTTGCCAGGCGCTGCCGCCACGCTGTTTAACGATGGCTTCTTTGCGCGTCCAGATGCGCCAGAACATTTCCAGCTGCTGATCAGGATGCACGGCGTCCATTTCAGCGTGTTCCCCGAGGCTGAACACGGCGTTCGCCAGCCAGCGCCAGTTGGCGCGCGGGCGAATCACTTCGATATCGCAGCCGACTTCGCCTTCATCGCTCAACAGCAGGGCGATATCGTCACCGCTATGGCTTAAGTTGAACCATAGCGGCGTTTCCGGCGCGAATGCAGGTTTGCCTTGTTCGCCATAGATGATCTCCGGTAGCGGGGAAAGCGTGTGCGAAAGCAATGCACGCCCCGCCAGCCAGCGTTCGCGTCGTGGACCTTGCGGTGCTTGCTCGCGTAAACCCGGTGGCAGTGGAGCTGCGCTTAAGGTCGAAACTTTCCCCAGAACTATCCGATACATATCAGGGCCAACGTTTAATGATGATGGATGTATTAATGCCGCCAAAGGCAAAGTTGTTACTCTGCAAAAACTCACAATCAACCTTGCGGGCTTCATGCATGATGTAATCCAGCGCGCCACAGTTCGGGTCTGGTTTATTCAGGTTTAGCGTAGGCGCAAACCAACCTTCACGCATCATTTGCAGACTCATCCAGGCTTCGAGCGCGCCACAGGCACCAAGCGTATGACCAAAATAACTTTTCAGCGAGGAGAGCGGCACATTATCACCGTAAATGGTTGCTGTCGCCAGACTTTCTGCCATATCACCACGATCGGTCGCCGTGCCATGCGCCGAAATATAGCCGATATCTTGTGCGCTTAACCCGGCGATTTTCAGCGATTGCTCCATACAATACTGCATGGTTTCGCGCTGCGGCTGGGTAATATGTGCCGCGTCGCAGTTAGTCGCAAAGCCGACGATTTCACCGTAAATGGTCGCGCCGCGCGCTTTGGCGTGCTCCAGTTCTTCGAGAATGAGCGTACCTGCGCCTTCACCAATCACCAGTCCGTCGCGGTTTTCATCGAACGGTGAAGGTGTGGTTTTCGGCGCATCATTGTGCTGGCTGGTGGCAAAAAGGGTATCAAACACCGCCGCTTCTGAAGGGCATAACTCTTCGGCACCACCGGCAACCATCACCGTTTGATAACCGTGGCGAATGGCTTCCCACGCATAACCGATCGCCTGGCTGCCGGAGGTACAGGCGCTGGAGGTTGGGATCACCCGCCCGCGCAGGCCGAAAAACAGCCCGGTGTTAACCGCGGTGGTGTGTGGCATCATCTGTACATAGGTGGTGCCGGTGATGTTATTGGTGTGCTTTTCCGTCAGCATGGTGGCGAACTCGCTCACCGGGCCGGTACTGCCGGTCGATGAACCGTACGCAATTCCCGTTTCGCCGCTGGTTAATATCGGATCGCCAATCAACCCTGCCTGCTCTAACGCCAGCTCGCTGGCACGGGTCGACATTTGCGACACGCGGCCCATCGCACGGATACGCTTGCGGGTGTAGTGCTCCGGTAGCGTGAAATCATCAACAGGCGCGCCAAGCAGGGTGTGCAGGCCGTCGTAAACCTGCCACTCCGGCATTTTGCGCACCGCATTTTCATACGCCAGCAGACGTGCAGAAACGTCCTGCCAGTTTTCACCAAAGGCAGTCACGCCGCCCATTCCTGTAATCACTACGCGACGTGTCATAACATCCCTCCGTTGATGGAAATAACCTGGCGGGTGACGTAACCCGCAATATCAGACATTAAATAGCTGGCAAGCCCGGCAACTTCTTCCGCCTGGCCCATGCGTTTCATGGGGATCATCGACATTGCCTCTTTCAGGGCGCTCTCTTCCATTTCGATCATCCCGGTATCAATAAGCCCCGGCGCGATGCAGTTGACGGTGATTTTGCGCTTCGCGAGTTCGATAGCCAGTGCTTTTGTTGCGCCGATAATTCCGGCTTTGGCAGCGCTGTAATTCACCTGGCCGCGATTGCCCATTACGCCGGAAACCGAGGACAGCGTGATGATGCGTCCACCCTGGCGTGCACCGATCATCGGCATAATGCACGGCTGAATGACGTTGTAGAAACTGTCGAGATTGGTGTGGATCACCGCATCCCAGTCGTCATCGCTTAAAGCCGGAAAAGCGGCATCGCGGGCGATCCCGGCGTTACTGACCACGCCGTACCAGGCACCGTGTTGCGCGATCTCATGCTCCAGCACTTCCCGACACTGTTCGCGGTTTGCGACGTCGAAACTGAGCAAACGCCCGTTACCCCCGTTGGCGACAATGGCATTCAGCGTTTCCTGAGCGCCTGTGGCGTCACGGTGATAGTGAACGCCAATGTTAAAGCCGTCTGCCGCAAGCTTGCGGGCGATGGCGCGACCAATGCCTTTGCTGGCACCGGTAACCAGAACTGAACGACTCATCAGGACGCTCCTTGTTGAAACAGGGTGGAAAGTTCTTCCGCGGTCGGCTGGAAGGTGTTAATGCGGCCCGTCGCCTCGCCATCGTTGATGCTGCACTCAAAACTGCCGAAGCGATCGTCTTGCATCAGCAGTTTGACGGTAATGGTCAGCGTCTGGCCTGCGGGCAGAATGCCAGCGGCGCAAAGCAATTCACGCGCGCCCAGTACCATCCCTAACTCAATACTGTTTTTGCCCTGCTGGTGGCGATGCCAGCCAGACCAGACGCCGACGGTTTGCGCCATCAGTTCAAGGGCAAACCAGCCAGGGAGATTGCCGTCCGGGTCGAGAAACGGTGCCAGTACGCCACTGGGCGAAACCGTTACGCGGCACACCGCGCTGTCATCGCTGACGCTCACCACGTCTTCCAGCAGTAACATGGGCGCGTCGTGGGGCAGATAAGCGCCGGGTGATAAATAGTGGCTCACGAAACCCTCCCGAGCAGAATGCTGGCGTTATTGCCGCCAAAAGCGAAGGAATTGGACAGGATCACCGGACGTGCCAGCGGCTGCGGTTTTTCGATAATGCCGCACGGTGGCAGCGTGGGATCGCGCGGCGACAGGCTGAAGTCCTGAGCGGGCAGCGGTAAATCACGCTGTAAGATCAACATGCTGATTGCCGCCTCGGTAATGCCCGCCGCGCCCAGCGTGTGTCCGGTCAAATGTTTGGTGGAGCTGCACGGTACGCGTTCGCCAAACAGGGCGTTAACCACCATTGATTCAATCTGGTCGTTGAGTTGTGTGGCGGTGCCGTGCAGGTTGATATAGCCGACGTCATCCGGCGTAAGCTGCGCATCGTTCAGCGCCTGATTAATAGCGCGGATCGCCCCTTCGCCCTGCGGATGCGGGGCCGAAATATGGTAAGCGTCACTCGATTCACCAACGCCCAGCAACGCGATGGGCTGCGGTTCACGGGTTAATAACATCAGTCCCGCCCCTTCGCCAATGGTGATACCCGCGCGGTCACGACCAAACGGCTGACATAAGGTTGGCGACAGCGATTCGAGGCTGTGAAAACCGTTAATTGGCATCCGGCTCAGGGTGTCTGCGCCACCCACAATGGCGGCATCGACCAGCCCCGCTTCGATAAGCCTGCGCCCGCTGATCATCGCTCTGGCGCTGGAAGAGCAAGCGGTTGAAAGGGTATAGGCCGGGCCGTCGAGCGCCAGCCAGTGGCTGAGAAAACGCGACGGATCGCCGAGTTCCTGTTGTGCATAGTGCCACGTGGTGCTCGGCTGTCCGTTGGTGCGCAGGTTAACGTGCGTGTCGCCCTCATGCAGGCCGGAGGTGCTGGTGCCAAGTACAATCGCGATGCGCTCGCGACCATATTTCGCTATAGCGTCATCAACCTGTGGCTGGATCTGCGCCAGCGCCGCCAGCAGGATCTGATTGTTGCGCGAGCGGTGCGCAGCGAATTTTTCGGGGATAAGCGGAAGCTCGCCATCCACGCCAGCCAGGACCGCCTGCGGATGCCCCTGCAACCAGCCTGCGCGCGGGCGCATTCCGGGAGCGACACCGCGAGTCAGGTTGGCTGCGATTTCGTCAAGGTTATTTCCCAGGGCGTTGATCATGCCGACGGCGGAAATATAAATCATATCAGTCACCTAAGTATTGAATGGTGATGTGGTATTTAAAGACATGCTGTTCAATGCTGATTGGCACGCGTTTGCCCTTGCGATTCAGATAGGTGATTTCCGTGACCAGTTTGCCGCTGGCGTTACGCAGTTCGCGTTTGTCACCGTTGTCGCGAAGCGTCCAGCCAGTGGGAAGTTGCGGCTGCCAGGCGCTAATCGGCCAGTGGCTGAGCATCACGTCAGCCAGCACCTGACTTGCGGGCGGCAACTGTGGGACGACGATGGATTGCTCGGCGCGTAGCCCTTGCGCATCGTAGGTCACCAGAAACAGGCGAATGCCGACCGACGACAGCCCGGCAAGGGTGATTTTCTGGTCGTCGGCGTTAAGCATCACTAGCAGCGACTGGGTTTTGCCGTTGAAGCTGCCGGTCAACAGTTGCTGGGAATTGACGGAGGGTGAAATCCCCGGCGCAGGCAGCGTGATGCGCGTGCCAGGTTGCAGCCACGCCTGTGGGCGGCCTTCCTGTTCTGGTTGCGAGTGGCTACAGCCGGTGAGGATAAGCGTAGCGGTCAGGGCGAACGCTCGCCAGAAGGTGGGTTTGATCATTTTTTTGTTCTCTTTTTATCGGGCATAGCCAGCGGCGAAAGCAGGAAGGCGGTGAAAATACCGCTCACCAGCACAATGCCAAAACTGCTGATGGCCTGGGTGGCGCTGAATACCAGCATTCCCAGCGTCAGCAAGGTGGTGAGCATTGCCAGCGTGATCGCCAGTAGGGAAGTTAACGGTGTACCGCGCGGATTACTGAAAAACAGCGTGTAGTTGATGCCGATGCCAAGCACCAGCACCAGCGCCAGTAGCGAAAAGAGATTCACCGCCTGCCCGCTCATCGCCAGCACCGCCAGACCGCAGCCCAGCGAAAGTACCGAAGGCACCAGGCTGATAAGCCCTTTTCGCCAGCCGAGGCGGGCCACTGCGCCGCAGGCAATCACCGCCAGCGCCACCAGCAACAAGCCGGTTAAGACGTAGCGGTAAAGTGCGAACAATTCATCAAAGGTGCTTTTGCGATCAACCCAGGCAATGCCGCAAGGGTAATATGTGGAGATTTCCTGTAGCGCCGCACTATTTTTAACCCCTTCAACCGGCACCAGCACGCCGCTTGCGCCGTTTTCCAGCGTCAGCCACAGCAGACGCCAGCCTTCACTGGCGGGGCTTGCCAACCATTCATCAACGTTCACCGGCATGGCGTTGAGATCCGGATTCACTGCCGTCAGCCCGGCATTTTGCAGTGCTTTCGTTACTGTCGGGGCAGCCGTTTTCAGCAGATGTAAATCTTCCTCCTGCCGCGCCAGGGAGTTCAGCGGAATAGTGCGGTAGTTGCTGATAAGGCCGTCTTTTTTCGCTTTCTCCAGCGAGGTGGTAAATGTCTCCAGTCGTCCCAAGGTTTGCTGTGGGGAGTCGCCGTAAACCACAAACCATTTTTGATCGACGCTTTGTCCGGTCAGGGCGGTAATGGTTTTCTCCTGGGCCAGAATATGCTGCGGCAGCGCCTGTAACTGCGAGATATCGTCATCGACGCGCAGCATTGACATCCCCGCCAGCGAAAACAGCGCCAGCGCGACGGGCAGACCCAGCGACAGTTTTTTATTACGCCGCCATGCCGCCAGCCAGCGCAGCATCAGCGCCATCGCCGGAACCGGACGCACCGGCAGGCCACGACACAGCCACGGATGCCAGAACAGGACGGTCAGACAGGAGGCGCTCAACCCGACGGCGGCAAAAATCGCCATCTGGCGAATACCAGGGAAAGGGGCGAGCATCATAATCAGATATGCTGCTACGGTGGTGAGCAGCGCCAGCAGCAGGGCATTACGCACTTTCGCCAGGCTTTGCCACGGCGAAACGTCGTTGCCGTGCACCATCCGCTCGGTGAGGTAATAGAGCGTGTAGTCAGCGGAAATGCCGATAACGCTCATGCTCATCACCAGCGTCATCAGGTGTAATTCACCGAAAATCAACAAGGTGGCGACCGTTCCCGCCAGCGCGCCGATGCCGATGGAAATCACGCAGAGCAGCAACGGGCGTAAAGAGCGGAACACCGCCACAATCAGCAATATCACCCCCAGCAGCGTTGCCACGCCCAGGGTGGAGATATCCTGCTTCGCCTGTTGACTGGCGTAATCGCTGTAAAACACCGTGCCGCGCGAGAGCAACTGCGCCTGCGGGTAACGCGTTTTCAGATCCTTTTCCAGCGTATTCAGGGTCGTGATGAGCTGGTGGGTTTGCTGCATATCAAACGACGATCCCGCCAGTTCGCCGTGCAGCAGATACCAGTAATTGCCCTGGTGATCCTGCGTTACCAGCCAGCCATCCATCAGCCGCAAACGCTGGCCGTTTTTCGCCATCGCCAGCTGCGAGCCGCGCATTAACATCAGCGGATCGTTTTGTAACTCTTTGCCGCTTACTCCGGAGAACGCAGAATAAAGCTGGGAGAGGATCCACTGCGCCTGCGCTTCGCCGCCGTTTTGCAGGCGGGCGCGAGTGTCGGGGTCAATCAGGCCGTTGCGGTGCTGCCAGAAAAACGCTCCCCACGCTTGCAGGCTGGCGGCATCCATTGGCCCTTTAACGTCGCCAAGCGCAGCGGATTTTTGCAGCAGCGTCAGCCACTCCTGAGCGACCCTGGGATTAGCCTCTTTACCGGGGCTGACCAGCCACACCAGTTGGCGGTCCAGACGCTGCATAAAGCCGTCATTCAGCGCTGGAGGAATATCGCCCATCGCCTGTTTGGGTAACATAGCCAGCACGCTACTGTTCAGCCGTGATTGCGGCAGCAGGATCAGCAACGCCGCCGCCATGACCAGGCAGACTAGCCCCCATAACAGCGCGGGGCGTTTACTGGGCGGCAAAACGTTGGCGTTCGTCATCGGTCAGTTGCGCTGGCGTCAGTTGATGTTGGGTAAGAGCGATATCGGTGCGATCGCCCTGTTTATCATTAAGCTGAATGCTCTCCAGATAGGTTTGCCCGGCGAGATCGATGGTGTTGAAAATTTTATCCAGCGGCGTGGTGGTCGGCGTCAGGCGCAGCGTCCAGCGGCCTTCGCCTTTATCGGCAAATTCGACGCGGAAGTTTTGTTCCAGCACTTTGCGATCGGCCTGGAACAGCGCGCGCAGCAGGTGGTTAAACTGGAACATCTGCGGGTTATTTTCTGCCGTGATGATTTGCGGCGGCTGACCGTTGATCACCTGCACCATGCGTTTATCGTCGAGCAATAGCTGCATGGGGAAGGGTGAAGTTTGATCCCACAACAGCCCCTGGTCGCGGGCGATCAACATCTGGCCCTGAGATCGCAGCGGCTGCGGCAGATCTTTAATCGTCCGGGTTTGATCAAAATGGGCGCGGATCACCGGTTGTTCGGTAAAGCGTTGCTGAAGATCGTCCAGGGTCAGGGCGCTCACAAACGGGCTAATCAGCAGCGCCAGCAGCGGTAAAAATTTCATGGTTTGACTCCCATGCGTTCAAACAGAATATCGGGGCTGACAAAGCACAGTTCGCGGCTTTGCTCGTCTACTGCGACCTGGATGGTGTATCCGGTGGTGGCGCGTTTGCCCGTTTCGGCATCGAAAATCTGATAGCCAATCCGCAGACGGTTTTCGAACTCTTCGATATGCGCACGCACGCGGATGCGCTGCTCAAAGGTGAGAGCGTGGCGATATTTCACCCGCGCATCGACCACTGGCCACAAATAACCGGACTCTTTCATCTGCCGATAGCCGTAATTGAACTGGTTGAGCAGCGCCTCGCGGGCCACTTCAAAGTAGCGAAAATAGTTACCGTGCCAGGCCACGCCCATCATATCGACGTCGTGAAAGGGAATGGTCAGCTCGACTTCAGCGGTAAATCGGGGATCGTTAAGCACCCTTTACTCCTTGTCCTGAATTTCCGGCAGTTGCCAGAAATCGAAAAAATTAAACCAGTCGAGGGGCGACTGGAGCGCGTAATGTTCCAGGCGCGCGGCGTAGTGGTCGATAGCGTTTTGCAGCGCCTGCTGGCGTTCGCCACGCGGCAACAGCAGCGGGTCGGCAAAGGTTTCGCAGTGAATATGCAGCTTGCCGTGCTGGCGCAGGGCGAAAATCAGATTCACCGGGCAGCGCAAAATAGACGCGAGAATAAACGGCCCCTGTGGGAAAGGCGCAGGTTTGCCCATAAATGGACTCCAGCAGACGCGCCAGTCGCCGCCGCGTTGCGGGTTGACGGCGATGCGGTCACCGACAATCGCCACCCATTCGCCGTTATCCAGCTTCTCTTTCAGCAGAATGGCGGTTTCCGGGCCGATATCTGTTACCGGCATCAGGTTGATGCCTGCCTGCGGAGCCATCTCCTGCATTATCTGTTTAAAGCGTTGGGCGTTTTCGCTAAACACCAGCGCGTTAATGGTTTTGTAGCCCTGAATTTTTGCCAGCGCCCGGCACACTTCCACATCGCCAAGATGCGAGGCCAGCAGCAATTTGCCGCGCGGATCGCTGACGTTAAGTGCCGCTTCTGCGCCTGGCGCAAACAGCACATCGCGCCCCAGTTGCAGCTCGCCGCGCCAGCTGGCGATTTTGTCGAGCATGGCGTTGCCGAAACGTAGAAAGTGCTGATAGCTGTTGAGTTTTGCTGCCTGTGGTTGCTGTTGGCGCACACGGGCAAGCCAGTCTTGCGACGCTTTGCGCGCACGAGCAGCGGTGAGCCAGTAGACGCCCACCACCGGGTAAAGCAGCGCGGTAAACGCCGTTCTTCCCAGCAGACGCCAGACCAGCAGCATCAGGCGCATTCCCCATAATCCTTTCACTTCACTCTGCCGCGCCCAGTGGCTGGAAGAGCGGCGCATTAACAGCGAAGGAATACGCGGCAACATGCCGAAAAACAGACGCGTGTGCATGAGCGAGATGCGGACGTTATCTTTCAGGGCATCAAAATGCGAAAGCCCGTCCTGCGGATAGGTGACGCGGGTCGCACGAAATAACTGGTATTTCCCTGCCAGTAGAGGCGCACCATCACTTCGGTGTCGAAATCCATCCGCTTGCCGATGGTGGCGTGTTTTGCCAGTTGCAGCGTTGGCGCAACCGGATAAACGCGAAAACCGCACATGCTGTCTTTCAGTTGCAGGGAGAGCGTTTCTACCCATACCCAGACGTGGGTGACCCAGCGCCCGTACAGCCGTGAGCGGGGAATGGAGTCATCGTAAATCGGCTGGCCGGAGATCAGCGCCGCAGGGTGCTGTTCGGCAAGTGCCAGCAGTTTGGGGATATCTTCAATCGCGTGTTGACCGTCAGCATCCACCTGCACCGCATGGCTGAACCCCGCGTCTGCCGCTGCCTGTAAGCCGCGCATCACCGCCGCGCCTTTACCTGCGTTTTCTGCCTGGCGAATTAAGGTCACGCCAGGCTGTTCGCTAACCAGCTTATCCAGTTGCTGTTGCGTGGCGGCATCGCTGCCGTCATCCACCACAATACAGGGCAGATTAAATGGCTTAAGACGCGCCAGCACGCCCGGCATCATTGCGCCGTGGTTGTAGCAGGGGATCAACACGCAGGGAGAAAAGTTTACCGACATAGGCGGATCTTCCCGCTACTGGCGGTGTGGCGGGCGTCACCGTCGTGACGCTGATAGCTAAAGCTCAGAATCTGGCGTTCTTCCTGCCAGTTAAGCGTGAGCGTGACGCGGTTTTCCGGCAGCAACGGAGACTGGAATTTTATGTTCTGAATGGAGTGAAAACGCCAGCCGGGCGCGAGCAGAGTGAGCGCGTAGCTCATCGCCCAGTCGATTTGCGCCACGCCAGGGAGTAATGGTTGCACGGCAAAATGACCGCGAAACCAGAACAGATCTGCCCTGAGATGCAAAACAATCTCAAGGTGATTCGCTTGTGCCTGATGGCGCTCGATTTCATGGGGCTTCATGAAATAACTCCTGTAATTGCGCATAGACACGCTTGTTCATACTGTTTACTGGCATTTCATCAATAACGCGCCAGTAACGCGGAATGGCAACTGGCTCCAGCGTCGGGCGCAGTAATCGCCGCCAGGTCATTTCCTGGCTATGCCCGCCGCCGTTCTGCCATTGCAGATGAGCTTCATCATCCAGCACCAGCAAAACGCCAATGCACTGACGCCCGCCGCGCGTAACGGGAACTGCCGCCACCTCGCGAATACCGTCCAGCGCCAGCAGACGTTGTTCCACTTCCTGCAAAGAAATACGTTTTTCTTCAATCTTAACGATGCGTCCGCGACGCCCCATCAGATGGAACTGACCATCTTCGCTAAACTGTAAGATATCGTCGAGTAACAGGCCGTTATCTTCCGCTATCAGCGGTGAAAAGAGGCGAAAGGCATCGCCTTCGGCCTGGAACTGCATACCTGGGAAGGGTAGCCAGCGGCGTTGCTCTTGTTCGCGGTAACGCCAGGCGATGACGCCGGTTTCCGTGCTGCCGTAGATTTCATCAGGCCAGACGCGCAGCCAGCTTGCGGTGTGTTGTACATCCTGCCACGGCAGCTCACCGCCAGCAGAGAGAAGCACCTGAACAGGCGGCGGGGATAGCTGAGCATCCAGACGCTTCAAAAATGCCGGGCTGCTGATGAAGATATAGCGATGCTGATGACTCAACGCGGCAAACTGTTCGACATACCAGAGCATGGCGGCGTGCAGCGGTAATCCCAGCGCCATTGGCAGGAAAACGCGAAAAGTCAGGCCATACAAATGCTGCGGCAATACGGAACCGACCACCCGACAACCCGCCAGACGTGCGCCTAATCGTTCAGCCAGCAGTTGTGCTTCACGGTCCAGCAAATGAACAGGTTTAATCACCCGCTTCGGCTGTCCCGTGGAACCGGATGTAAATAGCTCGATATAAGCATCTGGCGCTATGGCGGCAAAGGTGAATGATTGTGTAGCGACTTGTGGGGAACTTGCTACCAACAGCAATGAACCTTGCCAGTTAAGTTCGCTGTCGCTAAGTACACCATCGAACAGTTCACGTTGCTCATTAAGCTGGTTAACACGGTTATGCCCCGGAAGCACCGGCGTTTTTTCCAGCGTGTAGCGTGGCGAGCAGGGCAACGATAAACAGATAGCTGTTCTCAAAGCATAGCGCCCAGCGTTTCCCGGGCCGTTGCTGCAAACGGCAGATAAGTTGCGCGACATCGTGACGCAAATCGCCCAGCGTCCAGGAGCTTTCGTCCAGCCACGCAATGGGCGTGTCATCAGGGCGTGGCGCAGTCAGCCAGCGTGCAAGCGGTAAGGTCTGCTTCATGAGCGATCTCTTTTCATCACCTGACGGCGCACCAGCCATTCACCTGCCATTAACGTCCCCATCAACAAATAAGCAATCATGCCGTTCCAGGCAGTCCATAACGACATATCGCCATGCAGCGCGGTAAAGAGGGCAATTCCGCCGTTGATGATGAAAAAGCCGCACCAGATTTGCGTGACGTGTCGGGTATAGCGCACGCCCTTTTCCGGAAGGTCTGGCTCCTGCAAACGCGCCAACCGCTCAACTATCGGCATTGCCGACCACAGCGAACCGCCAAAAACCGCCAGCATGACCGTATTAACCACTACCGGGTAAAACAGCAGTAGCTGGTGCGTTTTCAACGCAAAGCTGGCGACACACAAGGCGATGCCTACGACAGCGACGATTTGTGTTACGGCTTGTAGCGGCCCCGCCTGGCGACGGGTCTGGCGCAGGCGCAACAAAAGCAACAGCGCCATCAGCGGCAACAGCCAATGCAGGCCGTTATGTGCCAAACCAAGCCAAATCACAAACGGCCAGGTGAGCAGCAATAATCCGGTCAGCAGCTTAATAATCGGTAGCGAGCGAATGCCCGACATCAGATCAGGCTTCTTGTAGCAGGCGTTCTACGGCCTCTACGACATCCTGGACTGTACGCACTGCTTTAAACTCTTCCGGCTTGATTTTCTTACCGGTTTTCTTTTGCAGGTGCACAATCATGTCAACGGCGTCGATGCTGTCCAGTTCCAGATCTTCGTACAGGCGCGCTTCAGGTTTGATGTCCTGCGGATCGATTTCAAACAGCTTAACCAGCAGGGCTGAGACTTCCTGATAGACGGTTTGTTGTTGTGTCATGATGGCTTTCCTCAGGCGCGTTGCGCAGCAATGAAAGAGGCCAGAGTGGCGACGGAGAAAAAGTGCTGACGCATCTCTTCACTTTCCGCGGAGAGCACGATGCCGTACTCATTTTTCACTGCCAGCCCCAGTTCCAGGGCATCGATGGAATCCAGCCCTAAACCGTCGCCGAACAGCGGCGCATCGGTATCGATATCATCAGGAGTCAACTCGTCCAGATTGAGGGTGCTGATGATGAGGTTTTTAATTTCCAGATAAAGCGCTTGCATTATTTATTCCTGAGAGAGGTAAACAACCTTGTTGTAATTGAAGCAAAAGATGCCGGTTTAGCTGCCTTGCTGCCAGCGCCGGTTCTTGTGAAGTTGCATCGTAAAATTTATTGATTTCTACCCGCGCACGGACTTCAACCGTAAAAAACGGCCTGGCAGGCGGAACGTCATACCATTTACTTTGTTTATCCAGCAGATGCTCGCTACAGCCGATCGTCACGATGCGTAAATCGCTGGCGCAGCGCACGGCAATATTCGCCGCCCCGCGCTGCAACGTCATTTTTTCACCGGGCTTCGTTCGCGTGCCTTCGGGGAAAATCAGGATAGTGTCACCCTGTGCCAGTCTCTGTTGGCAGCGGGGTAACAGGGTTTCAGCTTCGCTGTTGATTAAATAATCTGCCGCCCGCACGACGCCGCCAAGAAAAGGATTTTTTAACAGCGCGCTTTTCACCAGGCAGTCAGTTTCTGGCATGACTGACGCCAGCAGTACGTAATCGATTAGCGTGGGATGATTGGCTACGACGAGGCAACCGCGTTCCTGACGTAAGATTTCAGCCCCATTAATCCGATAATCCAGCACGCCAAGCCCTTTTGCGACTGTTAAAAACAGGCGAAAACTGGCGGCAATGCTGCGACGCGCCAAACGACGGCGGCGGGAAGTATCCCACACCAAAACCAACAATACGTTAAACCACACTACAGAGAGCAGTAGTCCGCCGAGGCCAAACAGGGCAAAACACAACCCGGTCATAACCAGTCGCCATGTCCACTCAAGGCGCGACATCAGCTTACTCATCTGCGGCTCCAGCGCCATTGCACGCGCTCGCCAGGCAGTGAAAATTTATCAACGTTTTGTAAAAAGTGCTGTAAAAACAACATGCTTTGCGGCAGTGATGTTTCATTGCCCGCAATGACTGGCTGTGTTTCACATTGCCAGTCATCGCCAGCTTCAATCACCAGCGCGACGGCGTACGGACAGGTCGGCATTTCTGCTGGCAGTTGTGGGTGATAGAACTCAGGCAGAAAGCCATCAAAATCGACCATCAACACGCGCTGGTATCCCGCTTGTAACAGGCTAAGCACTTCACATAAACCTTGCTGGAAACTGTCGCGACCAGCCGAAAGCGATGACGAAACGATCGGTTGTTTGGCCGCAATGGTCAGGTTACCCACGGAAGAGTTGTGTACGGAGAGCGCGAAGTCTGTCGGAGAGAGTGCCTGTTCGGTTGCCAGTGCATGAACAATGCGGTAATTGCGTTCCAGTTCGCCATGACGACTGGTATACAAAACAGCGCCTGGCTGATGGCGGCGTAGCATTGCCAGACCGCACTCCACGGCCAGTTTGCTGCCAGAACTGAGACGGCGGGCGGTCATCATTGGCAATTCGCATAATTTTGCCAACGGTGCCGCAGGGTCAACCGCCCACGGCTGGCGCGACCATGCTTGCCATTGCTGGGCTTCGCTAAGTCCAGGCGCCAGTGCCTTCCAGTCGGTAATATTTAATGTAAATTTCATCAACGCGCGCCCGCGGTAAACCAAAATTATTAAGTGACGATTATTTCTTTTGGCATATCAATAATGTATGCCCAACGCCTAAATTATCGTGGCGCTCTGCTACCTGAAATCCTGCTTTATTCAGATAGTCGTAAAATTTCTCTGCGCTATAGAAACGGCTGTTACCGTTTGCCATGCAGGTGAAATAAAGTGAGGAGGCATTCAGGCTAAACGATGCCGCTTCAAACCGCTGCGCATCCCAGAACAACTCCATAATGCAAAGTTTTGCGCCGGGCTTCATTACGCTGGCAACTTTGCTGAGTATGCTAATTATTTGTTCGGGTGAAAAACAGTCTAAAAATTGACTCATCCACCAGATATCAGCCTCGCCCGGTAACGGCGCATCGCTTAGCATATCCACAGCATGGAAATCTATACGATCAGAAAAGCCTGCATTCGCGATATTTTCTTTGGCGAGCACGATTTGTTGTGGCAGATCTAATAACGTAACGGTGATGTTTTCGTTGTATTTACAGCAGCGCAAAGCCCACTTACCGGTATTGCCGCCTACATCGTACAAGGTTGTGGGGTTGTTGGCGAATACATAAGGCAGTGCGGCGTTAAATGCGCCATCTGAATAGTAATGATCAAACGCGAACCAGCTTTCACGGGCGGCGTCAGGTAATTGTGAAAGTGCCGGATATATCGTCGGCCAGTCGCCAAATACTTTTAACCCGGAAGGTTTGCCTTCATTGAGTGAATCGGCGAGGAAGAATAGCCCCTGATAACAGACATCCTGGGTGAAATCCATATTCACGCGCGTCATGGTGTCATGCAGGAGGTAATGACCGATTTTCGCCAGGTAATAAATTCCCTCTTTGCAGGTAATAATTCGCCCGCTTAAGCCCATATCTAACAGAACGCTGGCAGCATATTCGTTGATATGACTATTTTCGGTGATATCAGCCAGCGTTGCGCCATGTTTGCCTTGCCGATCCAGATAAGAAAGTACACCCGCATTACGCAGGCAGAGAGCTGTTTGAAAAAGCATGGGGGCAAAGGCAATGCGTTGAGCTTCGGTAATCGCATCCAGTGCGCTAAGAGAATCCTGTTCGTACATGTTGGGCACAACCTGTTAAGAGGGAATTAAATTATTATCGGACCGAAGCGGCCCGACTTTAGGGGAAATTACAAATCTGCGCCAGCCGACAAATTCAGTTGAATATCTTTGTCGAGATTGCGGACCCAGCGATTATAGTTTTTATGAATTTGTCCGCCTGATGCTTGCAGGTTCTGACTATTTTCATAATTGATATCGTAGCTGGATGCCGTGTAGTTAATGCGAATTTCTGCTGAATGATCGCGTGATTGTTGACGTGCTTTAATTACACCTTGTCCGGCTTCGGACATAATCCATTTGCGTTCAACGCCAGCTTTCAGAATCGCTTTTTTAACTTGATCCTGAGTATGACCGGCGCTGACGGTTGAGTGAACTTGATCAATTGGCGCAGTACGCGCACAACCCGCTAAAGCGCCCACAACAGCAATAGCAGCAAACCATTTCATGTAGTGTTTCATTATAACCCCATTAAAGTATTGTTTTTACGAGTAAAGCAGGATTTAACTGTAATTGCTGGTATCACTATATTCTTTATTTAGCGAAAAATTTACTTATGAGATAAGTCAGTAAGTGCACATCAGAACAAATCATTTTGAGATGACTAAATTACTGCCAGCGGGGACCAACTATAAGTGAGTGAGAAAAATGAGGCAATAAAAATAACACAATATAATCAGTGCGTTCTCTGGGATGGGAATTTAATGATTATTCGGTGTTTATATATATTTGACTTAAGGAGTGGTTTTTAGAAATTAATTTTCTGAATAATATTGCATCATTTTCTCGAATCAAATGGCCACCGTTAGATAAACGGTGGCCATTGTCTGATCAGGGTGCGCTATTACCCCGGTAACCGACTTTTCGGTCTGCCAGGCCCCAGTAAAATCGCCAGTTTGCTACCGCCTTTAGTGGTTTCCATCCAGATTTTACAGACGCTGGTTAATGGCACCGAGAGTAGCATTCCTACCGGACCGAGCAGCCATCCCCAAACCAACAACGAAAGAAATACCACCATGGTGGACATCCCCAGACGATGGCCCATCATCCGTGGTTCTAAAATATTGCCGATGACCATATGGACAACTAAAAACAATGCGCCGACCAGAATACATTCGTAAACACCATTAAACAGCAGCACTTGAATCATTGGCGGTACGGCGGAAATTACCGCGCCGATATTGGGGACGTAGTTGAGTAAAAACGCCAGTACCGCCCACATCAGCGCAAACTGCACGCCCATCAGCGCCAACCCCAGCCAGACGATAACGCCCGTCCATAAACTTAGCAGCGTTTTTAATGCCAGATAATGCGAAACGCCTTTTAATGCGCGGTGTAATCCAGCGATGTGAATCTGTGGGTTATTCAACGCAAAGCGCATTTTGTAAGGGACGTGGCGTACTTCAAACAGCATAAAAACAACGGTCATCACCAGCAGAAGTACGCTCGCCATGGCCCCGGAAAGCCCGGTCATTAAAGCGGTGGTGAAGGTAACCACTTTTTCTGAATCCATCCGCTGCAACATTCGTTCCGGCGACATATGCAAATTAAGAAAAGGCAGCATCTCCTGCAATTTAAAAAGCTTGCGCGTCAGCTCCTTATTAAACTTCGGCAGCATAGAGATGAATTCGTTAAACGATGCCGCCAGCACACCGACCAGCGCAGTAAGCGCAATCAACATCACTACGACCACAATCGTAATGGCAACGGGACGCTGAACTCCGCGACGAATAAACCAGGTCACCAGTGGATTGAGGACGATGGCGAAAAACAGCGCCAGTAACAATTGCACAATGATGTCTGCCGCTGCGTGAATACCTGCGAGGATTACTACCAGTGAAGCCAGCTTGAGTAGAATGTGCATACCCGTTTTATCGGATTGAGATGTTTCCATTGGGGCTTCCTTATGACTTTTTGTATTAAGTGTAGCGGGAGTCACGCCAGCAATATTCTGATTCTTCTTGCTGATTTACACGCCACCACGTGGTAAAAATGAAACACTGTTGTAAAAATGTGGTGCTTCTCATGCCCGTACCTGTTGCCGAACTGGCGCTTAACGGAATGCGTCTGAATTTGCGCATTGTCTCCATTGTCATGTTTAACTTCGCCAGCTATCTGACCATTGGGTTACCGCTCGCCGTGCTACCGGGCTATGTCCATGATGTGATGGGCTTTAGCGCCTTCTGGGCGGGGTTGGTTATCAGTCTGCAATATTTCGCCACCTTGCTGAGTCGTCCTCATGCCGGGCGTTATGCTGATTTGCTGGGGCCAAAAAAGATTGTCGTCTTCGGTTTGTGCGGCTGCTTTTTGAGCGGGCTGGGTTATCTGGTGGCTGGGTTAACCGCCAGTCTGCCAATTATCAGCCTGTTATTACTTTGCCTGGGGCGCGTGATTCTTGGGATTGGGCAAAGTTTTGCCGGAACGGGGTCGACACTGTGGGGCGTTGGCGTGGTCGGTTCGTTGCATATCGGACGAGTGATTTCGTGGAATGGCATTGTCACTTACGGGGCGATGGCGATGGGCGCGCCGTTAGGTGTGGTGTTTTATCACTGGGGCGGTTTGCAGGCGTTAGCATTAATTATTATGGGCGTGGCGCTGGTGGCTATTTTGTTGGCAATACCGCGTCCGACGGTGAAAGCCAGTAAAGGCAAACCTCTGCCGTTTCGCGCGGTACTTGGGCGCGTCTGGCTGTACGGTATGGCGCTGGCGTTGGCTTCCGCCGGGTTTGGCGTTATCGCCACCTTTATCACGCTGTTTTATGACGCTAAAGGCTGGGACGGTGCGGCCTTCGCGCTGACGTTGTTTAGCTGTGCGTTTGTTGGAACGCGATTGTTATTCCCTAACGGCATAAACCGCATGGGTGGCTTAAACGTGGCGATGCTCTGTTTTAGCGTTGAGATAATCGGCCTGCTGCTGGTTGGCGTGGCGACTATGCCGTGGATGGCGAAAATCGGCGTCTTACTGGCGGGGGCGGGCTTTTCGCTGGTGTTCCCGGCATTGGGCGTAGTGGCGGTCAAAGCGGTGCCGCAGCAGAATCAGGGGGCGGCGCTGGCAACCTACACCGTATTTATGGATTTATCGCTTGGCGTGACCGGACCACTGGCAGGGCTGGTGATGAGTTGGGCGGGCGTACCGGTGATTTATCTGGCGGCGGCGGGGCTGGTCGCAATCGCGTTATTGCTGACGTGGCGATTAAAAAAACGGCCTCCGGTGGAAGCACCTGAGGCCGTTTCGTCATCTTAAAACTTACTGAATAACCAGCGTGTTAATGATGTTTTCTGCGGTGGTCTGCGCTTTTTGCTGATCGTCAGCAGGCAGTGTGATTTGCATGGTCAGCAGTTGGTTGCCCACGTTACCCAGAATGACGGAAGAGTACGCCGTCTGGCCTTTAGCAGAGATAACGCTGTCTAACTGCTGCATTTTGTGACCTTTCAGCTCAATGGCTTTGTTGGTCACCACTTGCAGCTGTGGATCGCGGCTACGTTGCTGATCTTCCAGACGCTTCGCCAGCACAGCCAGGTCTTCTTTCGGATCATCGCCCATAATAACAATCACCGCTTTCTGCCCGGTGGCGTCGGACCAGACGTGCATGTTATTGGCCTGTGTTCCCAGCTTACCGCTCTGGTCGGTCATATCCGCTGGCAGCGAGAAGCTTAACTTGCCATCAAGCAGGTTGACGGGATTCGCGGTAGCGTTACTTTCCGCGACTGTACCTTCCGCTGTAGTGTTAGTGTCTTTATCATCACAGGCCGCAAGCCCCATAACCAGCAGGCCAATTCCGACATATTTAACCAGATTGCGCATTGACATCTTCCTTTCGATAAACGGCCATAACGGCTCATTCATCCATCTTATCACAAGTCTGATAACGAACCTTTAACTGGCCTGCAAAGCGTTGATTTCGGATTTATCTGCCAGTCTTTTCAATAGCATATTGAGTAATACGCCATACATTGGCAGGAAAAAAACGATGCTGATTAACACTTTGAAACAGTAATCAACCAGCGCGATTTCCATCCAGTGTTCGGCCATAAAGGCATCCGGACTCCGCCAGAAAGCAATGAAGAAGAAGGCCAGTGTGTCACTGACGTTACCAAACAGCGTGGACGCCGTCGGCGCCAGCCACCAGCGACGACTCTGACGCAGGCGGTTAAAGACATGCACGTCGAGGATCTGCCCCAGCGCGTAGGCCATAAAGCTGGCAGTAGCGATACGAGCGACAAACAGGTTGAAGTGGGCGAGAGCACCGAATCCCTGCCATGAACCCATATAGAACAGCGACGAGATGACATAGGAGATCAATAACGCCGGGATCATCACCGCAAAGATGATACGACGGGCCAGCGGTGCGCCAAAAATACGCACGGTCAGGTCGGTAGCAAGAAAAATAAACGGAAAGCTAAACGCGCCCCAGGTGGTGTGAAAACCAAAAATGGAGACGGGAAGCTGAACCAGATAGTTACTGGAGGTGATCACCAGCAGATGAAATAACGATAACCAGAACAACGCCTTGTAGCGCAGTGGTTGTGTTGAAACGTTCATATTTTACCTTTTTGATTAACCATTGGGGTGAGGGAACCCAATACGTACGACACGCTATTTTACCTTGATTAAATAACGTTCTTACCCTTTTTTCGAGCCGCCGCATGATACTGCTTTACGTTGACAATGCAATGGCTAATTTTCACGCAATCGTTAACCTGGTTTGCTAACGGACATACAGAGCGTAAACTAGCGCCGTTTTTTTATGTGATGAGAAGAAAATGACCGATCTCTTTTCCAGCCCTGACCACACACTCGACGCGCTTGGCCTGCGCTGCCCGGAACCGGTGATGATGGTGCGCAAAACCGTGCGCAATATGCAGCCTGGCGAAACGTTACTGATTATCGCCGATGATCCGGCGACGACTCGCGATATTCCTGGGTTTTGTACCTTTATGGAACACGAACTGGTTGCTAAAGAGACGGATGGCTTGCCTTATCGTTATTTGATTCGTAAAGGCGGTTGATAGGGGCAGACGGGCTTCGATGCCGCCTTTTTCCTCTCACCCTAACCTTCTCCCCAGAGGGGCGAGGGGACCGAACGTGCTCAATGTTGCGGCTTGCAACCGGTTTGCAGGACGGATAAAGCGTTCAAGCTGCATCTGCGATACGGTGCACAATGCCTGATGCGACGCTGCCGCGTCTTATCATGCCTACGAGTTCGATGCTCTGTGTAGGCCAGATAAGGCGTTCACGCCGCATCCGGCACGCAAGTGTAATGGAATGCACAAATGGATTATTTAATTCCAGTTTGTCTGGGATTGCTGGCGATATTCGCCCCCAATTGGCTGATGCCTGTTTTTATCATCATGGGGGGATGGCTGGGGGTACTTGCCTGGGGTTGGCTCTGGCTAATGATATTTTTACCTTTACTTAACGGTGTCGGGCTTGCTTATGCCCTGTGGTTGATGTTCAAAAGGCCATCATTAGCATCCCGTCTGGTTGCAGCATTCAGTGTTATCTCCGTCATTCTGATGTTAGCGCTATATTACGCTTTCCTGACCATGCCGCCGTTCCCGCCTCAGCACTAAGCCTGATAGCCAGAGGCTATCAGGCAACACCTTTATCTCCTGCGCAACAACCTTAATGCATTCGCCGTTACCAGCACCGTCGCCCCCGTATCTGCCAGCACCGCCAGCCACAGGCCGGTCATCCCTAACAGCGTCGTGACGAGGAAGATCCCTTTCAGCCCCAGCGCAATAGTGATGTTCTGGCGGATATTGGCGTGAGTGGCGCGTGCCAGCTCAATCATCTGCACCAGGCCGCGCAGGTGGTTATGGGTTAATGCTGCATCTGCGGTTTCCAGCGCCACGTCTGTGCCGCTGCCCATTGCAATCCCGATGGCGGCGGCTTTCATCGCTGGCGCGTCGTTAATACCGTCACCGACCATCGCCAGCGGCGCATGTTGATTCAGCTCGGTCACCGCTTTGACTTTATCTTCCGGCAATAGGCCCGCTTTAAATTCCAGCCCCAGTTCCCCGGCGATTGCCGCCGCTGCGCGTGGATTATCGCCAGTAAGGATCACCCCTTTGACGCCCAGCGCGTTCAGTTCATTGATAGCAGTTGCGGCATCGGCGCGCAGGGTGTCCTGCAATGCAATGACACCAAGTACGTCATCGTTACGTACCACCAGCACTACCGTTTGCCCGGCGCTTTCCAGTTCATTAATCAAACCGGCGAATGCATCAGCAGGATGTTTTCCGGCAGCGCAAATCAATACGCGCTCACCGTTAACCTGCGCTTCAATACCTGACCCGACCAGCGCCCGCTGTGACTCGGCGGCGGGAATGGCGAGTGTAGCGACCTGCGCTTCACGAACTATGGCTTGCGCAAGTGGATGCGTTGCGCCTTGCTCGACCGCCGCTGCCAGTGTCAGCAGTTCAGATTCGCTAATACCTGTTGCCGGATGGATGGCGGTAACGCGTGGTTTCCCGACGGTCAGCGTTCCGGTTTTATCAAACGCCACCTGGGTAACGCGACCTAGCTGTTCCAGTGCCGCGCCACCTTTAATCAATGCCCCACGACGTGCCGCCGCCGCCAGCCCGGAGGTAATCGCCGCGGGCGTGGAGATAACTAACGCACACGGGCAACCAATCAGTAGCAGAGTCAGCCCTTTATAAATCCACTCCTGCCAGCTGGCGGCAAACAGCAGTGGTGGCACCAGCGTCACCAGCAGAGCGACGGCCATAATCGCGGGCGTATAGATACGGCTGAAACGGTCGATAAACCGCTCAATGGGGGCGGCGACGCTCTTCGGCTTCTTCGATCAGTTTCAGAATCCGGTCAATGGCGCTGGCACCCGGTTCTGACAGCACTTCCAGCGTTACCAGACGGTCTACGCTGGTGGCGCCTGCAGGAACTTTATCGCCCGTCGCGCGCTCCACCGGAATGGATTCGCCGGTCAGGGCGCTTTCATCAAAACTGGCAAACGGTGAGAGCAGTTTACCGTCGGCAGGCAAACGCCCACCTGCCGCAACTTCAATCACATCGCCAGGCCGCAGGCTGTTTATTGCCACCTCTTCCCGCTCACCGTTACGCAGGCGCGTGGCGGTTTCTGGTTTCAGCGCCATTAACGCGCTGACCCCTTGACGTGCGCGGCTGGCGGCCCAGCCTTCCAGTCGTTCACCAATCAAAAACAGCAGCAACACCATCGCAGCTTCAGCCGTTGCGCCAATAAACAGCGCACCAATGGCGGCTACGCTCATTAACGTTTCAATAGCAAAGTAACTGCCGGATTTGATCAGCCGTAATGCCTGACGAGCAATTGGGTACAGCCCAACCAGCGTGGTCGCGATAAACGCCAGTTGACCAAACGGATGATTGAACTGCTCCAGTCCCCAACTGATTGCCATCATCACGATAAGCGTAATCAGCGGCAGATTCTCTTTCAGGCGTGATTCTTGTGGTTCGTCGGTGGTCTGTTCATCGCGCAGGGAATAGCCTGCTTTTTGCACCGCAGATTCAACTTGTGCGCGGATGTCATTGTCGGCATCAACCACCAGCTTCTCGGTGGCAAACAACACCTGCACCTGATTCACGCCTGCAAGCTGGCGCACGGCATTTTCTACCTTGCGCGCACAAGCGGCACAGTCCATGCCGCTGACTTTCCAGCTATAGCGGTTGCCGGAGATGTTTTCGGAGAGTGTTGGCGTACTGGAACATGCGCCGTCGCAGCAACAGTCGTTGGCGTTCTTTACCGGTGTTAGCGGTTTGAACGCAGCAAATTGAGGGGCTTTCTTGCCGAGATTGTCAGGAGTCGACATGGCATCCTCCGGTTAAGTTTTTTTCTCATTAACCGAAGGATACACTCTGGAGTCGACTCCAGAGTCAAGTTTTATCAGAGATACAGCGAGCGGACGATGAGGAAGTGACCGGCAAAGTAGCAGGCAGCAGCAATCGCGTTATCGGCCCGGAAGCGGCGGCGATAGTGGCTACCCAGCCAGACAAAGTTGCTGATAAACAGTAACGAAGCGCCGACAAACGCAGAGAGCGCCGGAGCGGTCGGACGGAAGAACCACAGTTCACCTGCCAGCCACACCATCACCAGCGTCATACCGACAAAGGTACAAATGGGCCAACGTAACTCTTCCAGGCGCGTCCAGATAATGGCCAGCAACAGTGCGCCCAGTACCAGCAACACCAGCGGCAATGGCCAGAAGAAAGAGAGCGTCATCTGGCTGGCGAAATAGATGGTGTACAGCAGGTGAGAGAGGAAAAATGCGCCAATGGCGTACATCAGACGCTGACGTGGTAATAGCGTTAGCGCATCGCCCAGCAGCGACGCACATAGCCCCGCCAGTACCAGATAGCTAATGGCGTCGAACATCGGAGCTTGCCAGGCCAGTAATAGCAGGAGAAGAAGAGTTAACGGTTTAAACACCCAGCGTTGCCAGGTTGAACCACGATAGGAGGCATCCACAGATAGCCATGCGGAAAGACAGACAGCGATAAACGACCAAAGCATCTTAGTTCCTTGAATTCGTTATTATTTAGTAAGCGGAATGCCTACAGTCTTGCTATTCAGTTTAGTGGCGAGGGCGGACAGATGACAACACCATAACGGGCAGGGTATGCTTATTTCCGCATTTTCCGATAAGGTACAAAGATGAGTAAACCACCTCTTTTCTTTATTGTTATCATTGGCTTAATTGTTGTCGCTGCATCGTTTCGCTTTATGCAGCAGCGGCGGGAAAAAGTTGATAATGATATGGCACCGCTCCAGCAAAAGCTGGTGGTGGTGAGTAACAAGCGGGAAAAACCAATTAACGATCGCCGTTCGCGCCAGCAGGAAGTGACTCCGGCTGGCACCAGTATGCGCTATGAGGCAAGCTTCAAACCGCAAAGCGGTGGACTGGAGCAGACGTTCCGCCTCGACGCCCAGCAGTACCACGCCCTGACAGTGGGCGATAAAGGTACGCTGAGCTATAAAGGCACGCGTTTTGTCAGCTTTGTTGGCGAACAATAAGATTATTTTTTAACTTTAAATTTCTTCTGCCAGGCCAGCAGTTCAAACACGCCGAAAAGGAAAATACGCACCTTTTCGGCACTGCTTAGCTGCGGACCATCCTTCGGCAAAGTGGATTTCAATAGCGCCAGCTGCATACCATGCATCAGCACGGTAAAAATCAGCGCCACGTTAACGAAAATATTCAGCGGTCGCGGAAATGGCTGAACAAGATTGAGGATTAAAAATCCCCATACGCAAAGCATTAACAAACGTCCAATATTAATCAGCATCACTTTCTCCTTGTGTTTCACGCTGATACAACCGATAAGCCACCTGCCCCGCCACTTTTTCCCGATATAACGACCAGTTTGCCGGAACAGTAGGCAGACCGTTTTCGACTTCACTCTCGACATATATCCAGGCTTCGTCAGCCAGCCAGCCGTTGTCTTCCAGTAAATTAATGGTTTCTTCCAACAAGCCTCGGCGGAATGGCGGATCGACAAACACGATATTATGCGGCGTGCCTTTTTGCGCCAGGAATGACATTGCATTGCTGTTAACCACCCGCGCATTATCTGCTTTCAGGGTTGCCAGATTCTTGATTAATTGCTGATGCACCGCACGATCCATCTCAATCAGCGTGGCGCCCGCAGCGTAGCGAGACAAGGCTTCCAGCCCCAGCGCGCCGCTACCGGCGAAGCAATCCAGACATTGCGCATCGACGATAACCGGAGCCAGCCAGTTAAATAACGTTTCGCGCACGCGATCGGTGGTGGGGCGCAGGCCTGGGCTGTCCGGAACCGGGAGTTTACGGCCTCGCCACTGCCCGCCAATAATGCGGATTTGGCCGCTACCGGAATGATTCGGTTTTTTCATGATAGATTGCTCAATCCGCCAGATAACACATAATTGCAGGCGGTGATGTGTATTCAGTTAAGTGATAGACTATTTCATCATTTTTTTAGCTGCTATGTACATAGCGTTAACGCTGTGCCATGAAGCAACAGCGAGGAGTGTAGTCGCAGATGGCGAAAGAAAAAAAAAACGTGGCTTTTTTTCCTGGCTGGGCTTTGGTCAAAAAGAGCAGACCCCGGAAAAAGAGACAGAAGTCCAAAATGATCAATCGGTTGTAGAAGAAACTGTCCAGGCAGAAGAGCCTGCGAAGGTTGCTGAACAACCTGTTGAGGCGTTGCCGCAGGCCCATACTGAAGCCGAGGCGGAAACTTTTGCTGCCGAAGTGGTGGAAGTGACTGAACAGGTTGCCGAAAGCGAGAAAGTGCTGCCTGAAGCTGTTATCGAAGCGGAAGTCAGTGCGCAGCCAGAACCCGTAGTGGAAGAATCGCCAGCACCGGTAGTTGAACCTGAAGTCACGCCGGAGCCAGTGGCTATCGAGCGTGAAGAGCTGCCATTGCCGGAAGACGTCAACGCCGAAGAGGTTTCGCCAGAAGAGTGGCAGGCAGAAGCGGAAACCGTGGAGATTGTCGAAGCGGCGCAAGAAGAAGCGGCTAAAGAAGAAATCACCGACGAAGAGCTGGAAGCACAGGCGCTGGCTGCCGAAGCGGCAGAAGAGGCGGTGATGGTAGTTCCTCCGGCAGAAGAAGAGCAGCCAGTTGAAGAAATTGCCCAGGAGCAAGAAAAACCGACCAAAGAAGGTTTCTTCGCGCGCCTGAAACGCAGCCTGTTAAAAACCAAAGAAAATCTCGGTTCCGGATTTATCAGCCTGTTCCGCGGTAAAAAAATCGAACGATGATCTGTTTGAGGAGCTGGAAGAGCAGCTTTTGATCGCCGATGTGGGTGTGGAAACCACGCGTAAAATCATCACCAATCTGACGGAAGGCGCATCCCGCAAGCAGCTTCGTGACGCCGAGGCGCTCTATGGCCTGCTGAAAGAAGAGATGGGCGAGATTCTGGCGAAAGTCGATGAACCACTGAACGTCGAAGGCAAAGCGCCGTTTGTGATCCTGATGGTGGGCGTCAACGGTGTGGGTAAAACCACGACGATTGGTAAGCTGGCGCGTCAGTTTGAACAGCAAGGTAAATCGGTGATGCTGGCGGCGGGCGATACTTTCCGTGCGGCAGCCGTTGAGCAGCTTCAGGTCTGGGGTCAGCGCAACAATATCCCGGTGATTGCCCAGCATACAGGTGCGGATTCCGCCTCTGTTATCTTCGACGCCATTCAGGCTGCGAAGGCGCGTAATGTTGACGTTCTGATTGCCGATACCGCCGGACGCCTGCAGAACAAATCGCACCTGATGGAAGAGCTGAAGAAAATCGTCCGCGTGATGAAGAAACTCGACGTTGAAGCCCCGCATGAAGTTATGCTGACTATCGACGCCAGCACCGGGCAGAATGCGGTAAGCCAGGCCAAACTGTTCCACGAAGCGGTTGGCTTAACCGGCATCACGTTAACGAAACTGGACGGCACGGCGAAAGGCGGGGTAATTTTCTCGGTGGCTGACCAGTTTGGTATTCCTATCCGCTATATTGGTGTCGGCGAACGTATTGAGGATTTGCGTCCGTTTAAAGCGGACGACTTTATAGAGGCACTTTTTGCCCGAGAGGATTAACAATGATTCGCTTTGAACATGTCAGCAAGGCTTATCTCGGTGGGAGACAGGCGCTGCAGGGCGTTACGTTTCATATGCAGCCGGGTGAGATGGCGTTTCTGACCGGTCATTCCGGTGCAGGGAAAAGTACCCTCCTGAAGCTGATCTGTGGGATTGAGCGGCCAAGCGCCGGGAAAATCTGGTTTAGCGGCCATGACATCACGCGTCTGAAAAACCGTGAAGTTCCGTTTCTGCGCCGCCAGATCGGCATGATTTTCCAGGATCACCATCTACTGATGGACCGTACTGTCTATGATAACGTGGCGATCCCGTTGATTATCGCCGGTGCCAGCGGTGACGATATTCGTCGCCGTGTATCGGCGGCGCTGGACAAAGTCGGGCTACTGGACAAAGCGAAAAACTTTCCAATACAGCTTTCTGGCGGTGAACAGCAGCGCGTTGGTATTGCCCGCGCGGTGGTGAACAAACCTGCGGTACTGCTGGCGGACGAACCGACCGGTAACCTGGATGATGCGCTGTCAGAAGGGATTTTACGTCTGTTTGAAGAGTTTAATCGCGTTGGGGTAACAGTATTGATGGCAACACACGACATCAACCTGATTTCACGACGTTCCTATCGCATGCTCACCCTGAGCGATGGTCACTTGCATGGAGGCGTGGGCCATGAATAAGCGCGATGCAATCAATCATATCCGGCAGTTTGGCGGGCGTCTTGATCGCTTCCGTAAAACGGCTGGCGGCTCTGGCGACGGTGGGCGTAACGCGCCGAAACGCGCGAAGTCCTCGCCAAAACCGGCAAATCGCAAAACCAACGTTTTCAACGAACAGGTGCGCTATGCGTTCCACGGCGCTTTGCAGGATCTGAAAAGCAAACCGTTCGCCACGTTTTTAACCGTGATGGTCATCGCCATCTCGCTGACGCTGCCAAGCGTCTGTTATATGGTGTACAAAAAACGTTAACCAGGCGGCGACGCAGTATTATCCGTCACCGCAAATTACCGTTTACTTGCAAAAAACGCTGGATGATGACGCCGCTGCGGGCGTGGTGGCGCAGCTACAGGCCGAGCAGGGCGTGGAGAAAGTGAACTATCTTTCTCGTGAAGACGCACTGGGCGAGTTCCGTAACTGGTCTGGCTTTGGCGGTGCGCTGGACATGCTGGAAGAAAATCCGCTTCCGGCAGTGGCGGTGGTGATCCCAAAACTCGATTTCCAGGGGACGGAGTCACTGAATACGCTGCGCGATCGAATCACTCAGATTAACGGCATTGACGAAGTTCGGATGGATGACAGCTGGTTTGCTCGTCTGGCGGCGTTGACCGGGCTGGTCGGGCGCGTTTCAGCGATGATCGGCGTATTGATGGTGGCGGCCGTGTTCCTCGTCATCGGCAACAGCGTACGTCTGAGCATATTTGCTCGCCGTGACTCCATCAACGTGCAGAAACTGATTGGTGCGACGGATGGTTTCATCCTTCGCCCGTTCCTGTACGGCGGTGCACTGCTGGGATTTTCTGGCGCATTGCTGTCATTAATTTTGTCAGAAATTCTGGTACTGCGTTTGTCGTCAGCGGTGGCGGAAGTTGCGCAGGTTTTCGGAACTAAGTTTGATATCAATGGCTTATCTTTCGATGAATGCCTGCTTTTGCTGCTGGTGTGTTCGATGATTGGCTGGGTGGCAGCCTGGCTTGCCACGGTACAACATTTACGCCATTTTACGCCTGAATAATAAAAGCGTGTATACTCTTTCCCTGCAATGGGTTCCGTAGCAGGGAAAGAGACCCCGTTGTCTCTTCCCGGTATTTCATCTCTATGTCACATTTTGTGCGTAATTTATTCACAGCGTTGCATTGAACTTGTGGATAAAATCACGGTCTGATAAAACAGTGAATGATAACCTCATTGCTCTTAAGCTCTGGCACAGTTGTTGCTACCACTGAGGCGCCAGAAGATATCGATTGAGAGGATTTGAATGACTGACAAAATGCAAAGTTTAGCTTTAGCCCCTGTTGGCAACCTGGATTCCTACATCCGGGCAGCTAACGCGTGGCCGATGTTGTCGGCTGACGAGGAGCGGGCGCTGGCTGAAAAGCTGCATTACCATGGCGATCTGGAAGCAGCTAAAACGCTGATCCTGTCTCACCTGCGGTTTGTTGTTCATATTGCTCGTAATTATGCGGGCTATGGCCTGCCACAGGCGGATTTGATTCAGGAAGGTAACATCGGCCTGATGAAAGCAGTGCGCCGTTTTAACCCGGAAGTGGGTGTGCGCCTGGTCTCCTTCGCCGTTCACTGGATCAAAGCAGAGATCCACGAATACGTTCTGCGTAACTGGCGTATCGTCAAAGTTGCGACCACCAAAGCGCAGCGCAAACTGTTCTTCAACCTGCGTAAAACCAAGCAGCGTCTGGGCTGGTTTAACCAGGATGAAGTCGAAATGGTGGCCCGTGAACTGGGTGTAACCAGCAAAGACGTACGTGAGATGGAGTCGCGTATGGCGGCACAGGACATGACCTTTGACCTGTCTTCCGACGACGATTCCGATAGCCAGCCGATGGCTCCGGTGCTCTATCTGCAGGATAAATCATCTAACTTTGCCGACGGCATTGAAGATGATAACTGGGAAGAGCAGGCGGCAAACCGTCTGACCGACGCGATGCAGGGTCTGGACGAACGTAGCCAGGACATCATCCGCGCGCGCTGGCTGGACGAAGACAACAAGTCCACGTTGCAGGAACTGGCTGATCGTTACGGTGTTTCCGCTGAGCGTGTGCGCCAGCTGGAAAAGAACGCGATGAAAAAATTGCGCGCTGCCATTGAAGCGTAATTTCCGCTATTAAGCAGAGAACCCTGGATGAGAGTCCGGGGTTTTTGTTTTTTGGGCCTCTGCAATAATCAATTTCCCCTTCCGGCAAAACGCCAATCCCCACGCAGATTGTTAATAAACTGTCAAAATAGCTATTCCAATATCATAAAAATGGGGTATGTTTTAGCAGAGTATGCTGCTAAAGCACGGGTAGTCATGCATAAAACGAAATAAAGTGCTGAATCACAACACCACAACACACGTAATAACCAGAAGAATGGGGATTCTCAGGATGAATATAAAGGGTAAAGCGTTACTGGCAGGATGTATCGCGCTGGCATTCAGCAATATGGCTCTGGCGGAAGATATTAAAGTTGCGGTCGTGGGCGCGATGTCTGGTCCGGTGGCCCAGTACGGTGACCAGGAGTTTACTGGCGCAGAGCAGGCGGTAGCGGATATCAACGCCAAAGGCGGCGTTAAAGGTAACAAACTGCAAATCGTAAAATACGACGATGCTTGTGACCCGAAACAGGCGGTCGCGGTGGCGAACAAGGTCGTTAACGACGGCATTAAATACGTGATTGGTCACCTCTGTTCTTCATCAACACAGCCAGCGTCTGATATCTACGAAGACGAAGGCATTTTAATGATCACCCCTGCGGCAACCGCACCAGAGCTGACCGCGCGTGGCTATAAGTTGATTATGCGCACCACCGGCCTGGACTCCGACCAGGGGCCAACGGCGGCGAAATATATTCTTGAGAAAGTGAAACCGCAGCGTATTGCTATCGTTCACGATAAGCAGCAGTACGGCGAAGGTCTGGCGCGTGCGGTGCAGGACGGTCTGAAGAAAGGCAATGCTAACGTGGTGTTCTTTGATGGCATCACCGCCGGGGAAAAAGATTTCTCAACGCTGGTGGCGCGTCTGAAGAAAGAGAATATCGATTTCGTTTACTACGGCGGTTACCACCCGGAAATGGGGCAAATCTTGCGTCAGGCGCGCGCGGCAGGGCTGAAAACTCAGTTTATGGGGCCGGAAGGCGTGGCTAACGTCTCGCTGTCTAATATCGCGGGCGAATCAGCGGAAGGGCTGCTGGTGACCAAGCCGAAGAACTACGACCAGGTTCCGGCGAACAAACCGATTGTTGACGCGATCAAAGCGAAAAAACAGGACCCAAGCGGCGCGTTCGTCTGGACCACCTACGCCGCGCTGCAATCTTTGCAGGCGGGCCTGAATCAGTCTGACGATCCGGCTGAGATCGCCAAATACCTGAAAGCGAACTCCGTGGATACCGTAATGGGACCGCTGACCTGGGATGAGAAAGGCGATCTGAAAGGCTTTGAGTTCGGCGTATTTGACTGGCACGCCAACGGCACGGCGACCGATGCGAAGTAACAGATAGATAAATGAAAATGCCCGATGCGCTTAACGCCCATCGGGTTTTTTTGTGTTTGTTGAAATGGTTGTAGAAAGATTAAACAATCCAGGATATGCTTATTGTACGGTGATGTGCCGTACATTTTATACGGAGCAGGAGAGTTAACATGTCTGCTGTTAAAAAGCAGCGTATCGATCTGCGTTTAACTGACGATGACAAAAGTATGATTGAGGAAGCGGCAGCGATATCTAATCAGTCCGTCAGCCAATTTATGTTGAACAGCGCTTCGCAGCGGGCTGCGGAAGTGATTGAACAGCATCGGCGGGTGATCCTCAATGAGGAATCCTGGACGCGGGTGATGGATGCGCTGAGTAATCCCCCGTCACCAGGTGAAAAGCTAAAACGCGCGGCAAAAACGTCTTCAGGGAATGTAATAATTTATGGATGATCTGACGATAGAGATTCTGACCGATGATGCAGATTATGATCTACAGCGATTCGACTGCGGCGAGGAAGCGTTAAATCTCTTTCTGACGACACATCTCGTTCGTCAACATCGCAACAAAATTCTGCGAGCGTATATCCTTTGTCGCAACACTCCAGAACGTCAGGTGCTGGGATATTACACATTATCCGGCAGTTGTTTTGAACGAGCCGCATTGCCCTCGAAATCGAAACAGAAAAAAATTCCCTACAAAAATATTCCCAGCGTTACTCTTGGGCGTCTGGCAATTGATCGTTCAATACAGGGGCAGGGATGGGGAGCAACATTGGTTGCTCATGCCATGAAAGTCGTCTGGTCAGCCTCTTTAGCGGTAGGTATCCACGGTCTTTTTGTCGAGGCGCTGAATGAAAAAGCCCATACGTTTTATCAGTCGCTGGGCTTTATCCCGTTGGTCGGAGAAAACGAAAATGCGTTATTTTTCCCAACTAAATCCATTGAACTGCTTTTTACACAGAGCGATTAACGCTTCTCCCAGCCGCCCTGCTGTGCCGTAAACCCCAGTGCCTGCATAAACGCTGTCATCACGCCGCGATCTTCCACGCCAGCATCCGCCATCCACCAGCCTAAAACGCCAGGATTGTTACGCAAAACCTCTTCCAGCAGATATTGCCCCACACCGCGACGGCGGGTGACTTCCCGCACGCGCAGGGAATCCAGTGCTCCCTCGGTGCCGCTCAAGGTTACCCGCACGGCCGCGAGCAGACGCTCGTTAAAACGCGCGGCGTAGATACGGTGGTTATCGTCAACCTGTAAAGAGGAAGGGGAATACTCCGGCCAGATCTTTTGCAGGTCAATCCGGTCCTGGTCGCTAAAGTTTTCTAATCGAATGATGGTCAGCTTCATGGGTAACCCGTGTAAATCACAAAAGTGGAACCAGTGTAGCGAAATAATTTAATCGGAGGCTTTCTCTTTTTTATTTCTTTTGGCAGGTGATTAATTTTTTTTCAGCAATAATTACAAAGTTAAAACATTAGAGAATGAAAATTGTCCAGCATAATCCCCTGAATGGTAGTGAATTATTCCGCCCTTTGTACCGTTATTTTATGCTGACAACGGCGCTTTTTTTCTGTTTATCTATCAATAAATTCAGAATATTATCTGTTCTTAATCGACTGAAAAATAGGGATTTTAATCGCTATTATCACAAAATACTGCGCTAACCCCTTAATCCGACAGGTAAAAACAGTGCAGTATAAAAAAGAACAGTCTGATTTGTTAACACATAAAAACAAAGCAACACAACATTACGAGTGGGGATTTTGAATAATGAAACGGAATGCGAAAACTATCATCGCAGGGATGATTGCACTGGCAATATCACACACCGCTTTAGCCGACGATATTAAAGTTGCCGTTGTCGGCGCGATGTCCGGCCCGGTTGCCCAGTGGGGCGATATGGAATTTAACGGCGCGCGTCAGGCAATCAAAGACATCAATGCCAAAGGGGGAATTAAAGGCGATAAGCTGGTTGGCGTGGAATATGACGACGCCTGCGACCCGAAACAGGCCGTTGCGGTCGCCAACAAAATCGTTAACGACGGCATTAAATACGTTATTGGTCATCTTTGTTCTTCTTCTACCCAACCTGCGTCAGATATCTATGAAGACGAAGGTATTCTGATGATCTCGCCGGGAGCGACCAATCCGGAGCTGACCCAACGCGGTTATCAACACATCATGCGTACTGCCGGGCTGGACTCTTCCCAGGGGCCAACGGCGGCAAAATACATTCTTGAGACGGTGAAGCCCCAGCGTATCGCCATCATTCACGACAAACAACAGTATGGCGAAGGGCTGGCACGTTCGGTGCAGGACAGTCTGAAAGCGGCTAATGCCAACGTCGTTTTCTTCGACGGCATTACCGCTGGCGAGAAAGATTTCTCTGCGCTGATTGCCCGCCTGAAAAAAGAAAACATCGACTTCGTTTACTACGGCGGTTACTACCCGGAAATGGGGCAGATGCTGCGCCAGGCCCGTTCCGTTGGCCTGAAAACTCAGTTTATGGGGCCGGAAGGTGTGGGTAACGCATCATTGTCGAATATTGCCGGTGATGCCGCTGAAGGCATGTTGGTCACTATGCCAAAACGCTATGACCAGGACCCGGCAAACCAGGGCATCGTTGATGCGCTGAAAGCAGACAAGAAAGATCCGTCCGGGCCTTATGTCTGGATCACCTACGCGGCGGTGCAATCTCTGGCAACTGCCCTTGAGCGTACCGGCAGCGATGAGCCGCTGGCGCTGGTGAAAGATTTAAAAGCAAACGGTGCAAACACCGTGATTGGGCCGCTGAACTGGGATGAAAAAGGCGATCTTAAGGGATTTGATTTTGGTGTCTTCCAGTGGCACGCCGACGGTTCATCCACGGCAGCCAAGTGATCATCCCACCGCCCGTAAAATGCGGGCGGGTTTAGAAAGGTTACCTTATGTCTGAGCAGTTTTTGTATTTCTTGCAGCAGATGTTTAACGGCGTCACGCTGGGCAGTACTTACGCGCTGATTGCCATCGGCTACACCATGGTTTACGGCATTATCGGCATGATCAACTTCGCCCACGGCGAGGTTTATATGATCGGCAGCTACGTCTCCTTTATGATCATCGCCGCACTGATGATGATGGGCATTGATACCGGCTGGCTGCTGGTGGCGGCGGGATTCGTCGGCGCGATAGTCATCGCCAGCGCCTACGGCTGGAGTATCGAACGGGTGGCCTATCGCCCGGTGCGTAATTCTAAGCGCCTGATTGCGCTCATCTCGGCAATCGGTATGTCCATCTTCCTGCAAAACTACGTCAGCCTGACCGAAGGTTCGCGCGACGTGGCGCTGCCCAGCCTGTTTAACGGTCAGTGGGTGGTGGGTCATAGCGAAAACTTCTCTGCCTCTATTACCACCATGCAGGCGGTGATCTGGATTGTCACCTTCCTCGCCATGCTGGCGCTGACGATTTTCATTCGCTATTCCCGCATGGGGCGCGCCTGTCGTGCCTGCGCGGAAGATCTGAAAATGGCGAGCTTGCTTGGCATCAACACCGACCGGGTGATTGCGCTGACCTTTGTGATTGGCGCGGCAATGGCGGCGGTGGCGGGCGTGCTGCTCGGTCAGTTCTACGGTGTGATTAACCCCTACATCGGCTTTATGGCCGGGATGAAAGCTTTTACCGCTGCGGTGCTCGGTGGGATTGGCAGTATTCCGGGGGCGATGATTGGCGGCCTGATTCTGGGGATTGCGGAGGCGCTCTCTTCTGCCTATCTGAGTACGGAATATAAAGATGTGGTCTCATTTGCCCTGCTGATTCTGGTGCTGCTGGTGATGCCGACCGGTATTCTGGGTCGCCCGGAGGTAGAGAAAGTATGAAACCGATGCATATTGCAATGGCGCTGCTTTCTGCCGCGATGTTCTTTATCCTCGCTGGCGTCTTTATGGGCGTGCAGCTGGAGCTGGATGGCACCAAACTGGTGGTCGACACGGCTTCGGATGTCCGTTGGGAGTGGGTGTTTATCGGCACGGCGGTGGTCTTTTTCTTCCAGCTTTTGCGACCTGCTTTCCAGAAAGGGCTAAAAAGCGTTTCCGGACCGAAGTTTATTCTGCCAGCCATTGATGGCTCCACGGTGAAGCAAAAGCTGTTCCTCGTGGCGCTGCTGGTGCTTGCGGTGGCGTGGCCGTTTATGGTGTCGCGTGGGACGGTGGATATCGCCACCCTGACCATGATCTACATTATCCTCGGCCTCGGGCTGAACGTGGTGGTGGGGCTTTCCGGCCTGCTGGTGCTGGGGTACGGCGGCTTTTACGCCATCGGCGCTTACACTTTTGCACTGCTCAATCACTATTACGGTCTTGGCTTCTGGACCTGTCTGCCAATTGCCGGATTAATGGCAGCGGCGGCGGGCTTCCTGCTCGGCTTCCCGGTGCTGCGCCTGCGCGGTGATTATCTGGCGATCGTTACCCTCGGTTTCGGCGAAATTGTGCGCATATTGCTGCTCAATAACACCGAAATTACCGGTGGTCCGAACGGTATCAGCCAGATCCCGAAACCGACGTTTTTTTTGGCCTTGAGTTCAGTCGTACCGCCCGTGAAGGTGGCTGGGACACCTTCAGTAATTTCTTTGGCCTGAAATACGATCCCTCCGATCGCGTCATTTTCCTCTACCTGGTGGCGTTGCTGCTGGTGGTGCTAAGCCTGTTTGTCATTAACCGCCTGCTGCGGATGCCGCTGGGGCGTGCGTGGGAAGCGTTGCGTGAAGACGAGATCGCCTGCCGTTCGCTGGGCTTAAGCCCGCGTCGTATCAAGCTGACTGCCTTTACCATCAGCGCCGCGTTTGCCGGTTTTGCCGGAACGCTGTTTGCTGCGCGCCAGGGCTTTGTCAGCCCGGAATCCTTCACCTTTGCCGAATCGGCGTTTGTGCTGGCGATAGTGGTGCTCGGCGGTATGGGCTCGCAATTTGCAGTGATTCTGGCGGCAGTTCTGCTGGTGGTGTCGCGCGAGTTGATGCGTGATTTCAACGAATACAGCATGTTAATGCTCGGTGGTTTGATGGTGCTGATGATGATCTGGCGTCCGCAGGGCTTGCTGCCCATGACGCGCCCGCAACTCAAGCTGAAGAACGGCGCAGCGAAAGGAGAGCAGGCATGAGTCAGCCATTATTATCTGTTAACGGCCTGATGATGCGCTTCGGCGGCCTGCTGGCGGTGAACAACGTCAATCTTGAACTGTACCCGCAGGAAATCGTCTCGTTAATCGGCCCTAACGGTGCCGGAAAAACCACGGTCTTCAACTGCCTGACCGGATTCTATAAACCCACCGGCGGCACCATTTTACTGCGCGATCAGCATCTGGAAGGTTTACCGGGGCAGCAAATTGCCCGCATGGGCGTGGTGCGCACCTTCCAGCATGTACGTCTGTTCCGTGAAATGACGGTGATTGAAAACCTGCTGGTGGCACAGCATCAGCAACTGAAAACCGGGCTGTTCTCCGGCCTGTTGAAAACGCCTTCTTTCCGCCGCGCCCAGAGCGAAGCGCTCGACCGCGCCGCGACCTGGCTTGAGCGCATTGGTTTGCTGGAACACGCCAACCGTCAGGCGAGTAACCTGGCCTATGGTGACCAGCGCCGTCTGGAGATTGCACGCTGCATGGTGACGCAGCCGGAGATTTTAATGCTCGACGAACCGGCAGCAGGTCTTAACCCGAAAGAGACGAAAGAGCTGGATGAACTGATTGCCGAACTGCGTAACCATCACAACACCACTATCTTGTTGATTGAACACGATATGAAGCTGGTGATGGGGATTTCAGACAGAATTTACGTGGTTAATCAGGGGACGCCGCTGGCAAACGGTACGCCGGAGCAAATCCGTAATAACCCGGACGTGATCCGTGCCTATTTAGGTGAGGCATAAGATGGAAAAAGTCATGTTGTCCTTTGACAAAGTCAGCGCCCACTACGGCAAAATCCAGGCGCTGCATGAGGTGAGCCTGCATATCAATCAGGGCGAGATTGTCACGCTGATTGGCGCGAACGGGGCGGGGAAAACCACCTTGCTCGGCACGTTATGCGGCGATCCACGCGCCACCAGCGGGCGAATTGTGTTTGATGATAAAGACATTACCGACTGGCAGACGGCGAAAATCATGCGCGAAGCGGTAGCGATTGTTCCGGAAGGGCGTCGCGTCTTCTCGCGGATGACGGTGGAAGAGAACCTGGCGATGGGCGGCTTCTTTGCCGAACGTGACCAGTTTCAGGAGCGCATAAAGTGGGTGTATGAACTGTTTCCGCGTCTGCATGAGCGTCGTGTTCAGCGGGCGGGAACGATGTCCGGTGGTGAACAGCAGATGCTGGCGATTGGTCGCGCGCTGATGAGTAACCCACGTTTGTTATTACTTGATGAGCCATCGCTCGGACTGGCGCCGATTATCATCCAGCAAATTTTCGACACCATCGAACAACTGCGCGAGCAGGGGATGACCATCTTCCTCGTCGAGCAGAACGCCAACCAGGCGCTGAAGCTGGCTGATCGCGGCTACGTGCTGGAAAACGGTCATGTAGTGCTCTCCGATACCGGCGACGCGCTGCTGGCGAATGAAGCAGTGAGAAGTGCATATTTAGGCGGGTAAATTATCGAATACCCGGCAGCCACGTTCTGCCGGGCTCTTCGTCCGTATACAGACTTGTTTCAACAGACCGGGAGGATTAAAACCAGACCACTTATTTGCCACGGAAAGGTTTGCTCCCATGCATTATGCCGTTGTTGTCATGCTTGAACTGCTTTGCTGTATTCACGCTTACCGTACCGGACAAGAGCGGTACTGGATTTTTATCATTTTCTGTTTTCCGGTGATTGGTTGCGTGGCGTATTTTGTCATGGTGATGCTGCCAGAAACGGGCGCTGACAGTCACGGACGTACTTTGCTGATGCGTCTGCAGGACAAAATCAACCCGGAACGGCACCTGCGCAAATTAACCGAAGAGCTGGCGATTGCCGAGACTAATCAAAACCATTATGCGTTGGCTAATGAACTGGCGCGCCTTGGGCGTTATCACGAAGCCGTTCCCCATTATCAGCAGGCGTTAAGCGGGATATTCGTCCATGAAGCGGCAATGATGTTAAGCCTGGCGCAGGCACAATTTGCCATCCAGGAGTTCGCCGCCTGCCAGCAGACGCTGGAAGATGTGATGCGTTATAACCCCGATTTTCAGTCGGCAGACGGGCATTTGTTATTCGCCAGAACCTTAGCCGCACAAGAAAAATATGCAGATGCGGAAAGTGAGTTTGACGTGTTGGTTTCTTATTACCCTGGCCCGCAGGCGCGTATTTACTATGCGGAAATGCTGGCGAAAATGAGTCGGTTACGTGAAGCCAACGAGCAGTATGTTGCTGTAGTTGATACGGCTAAACGCTCAAGACCTCATTATAGAAAACATCACCGGGAATGGATTAAGGCCGCCAATGAACGGCTGAAGCAGAGTGTGGTGCGATGAAAATCTTCTTTGCCGTTAGACCAGTGTAGCGGCAATCTATTGTTAAAATTGAAAAATGTACTTCTCAACGGGCAGCAAAACTGGATGCAGAATTTGCTGCCATTTTTGCTCTTCATGGTAAGGCGTTCTGGCGATTAGCTGGTCGTTAATCGCCTCTTTTCAGTGCATTCTCGGGATATCCGTGCCCCATCTCCCATTTTCCCTCACCCGCGCCGTCACCGCCTTGTCATCTTTCTGACACCTTACTATCTTAAAAATGTAACAAAAGAGTTATTTTTCTGTAATTCGAGCATGTCATGTTACCCCGCGAGCATAAAACGCGTGAATTCGCGCATTCGGTACAACAAGAGAGATAATCAATGAAACCGTTACATTATACAGCTTCAGCACTGGCGCTCGGACTGGCGTTAATGGGCAATGCGCAGGCCGTGACGACCATTCCGTTCTGGCATTCTATGGAAGGGGAACTGGGGAAGGAGGTGGACTCTCTGGCCCAACGTTTTAACGCCGAAAACCCGGATTACAAAATTGTACCGACCTATAAAGGCAACTACGAACAGAATTTAAGCGCGGGGATTGCCGCATTCCGTACCGGTAACGCGCCGGCTATTTTGCAGGTTTATGAAGTTGGTACTGCCACCATGATGGCGTCGAAAGCCATTAAACCGGTGTATGACGTGTTTAAAGAGGCGGGGATTCAATTCGATGAGTCGCAGTTTGTGCCGACGGTTTCAGGTTACTACTCTGACAGCAAAACGGGCCACTTACTCTCCCAGCCGTTCAACAGCTCGACTCCCGTTCTCTATTACAACAAAGACGCCTTCAAGAAAGCGGGGTTAGATCCGGAACAGCCGCCGAAAACCTGGCAGGATCTGGCCGACTATGCCGCAAAACTAAAAGCTTCCGGTATGAAGTGCGGCTACGCCAGCGGCTGGCAGGGCTGGATCCAACTGGAAAACTTTAGCGCCTGGAACGGTCTGCCGTTTGCCAGCAAAAACAACGGTTTTGACGGCACAGACGCAGTGCTTGAGTTCAACAAGCCGGAACAGGTGAAACACATCGCCATGCTCGAGGAGATGAACAAGAAGGGCGATTTCAGCTACGTCGGGCGTAAGGATGAATCCACCGAGAAGTTCTATAACGGTGATTGCGCGATGACGACCGCCTCTTCCGGTTCTCTTGCCAACATTCGCGAGTATGCCAAATTCAACTACGGCGTAGGCATGATGCCTTACGACGCCGATGCGAAAGATGCGCCACAAAACGCCATTATCGGCGGAGCCAGCCTTTGGGTGATGCAAGGCAAAGATAAAGAAACTTATACGGGTGTGGCGAAGTTCCTCGACTTCCTCGCGAAGCCAGAAAACGCTGCCGAGTGGCATCAGAAAACCGGTTATCTGCCAATCACCAAAGCAGCGTATGACCTGACCCGTGAGCAGGGCTTTTATGAGAAAAACCCAGGGGCGGATACCGCGACACGTCAGATGCTGAACAAGCCGCCGTTGCCGTTCACCAAAGGGCTGCGTCTGGGCAACATGCCGCAGATCCGCGTGATTGTGGATGAAGAGCTGGAGAGCGTGTGGACCGGTAAGAAGACACCGCAGCAGGCGCTGGATACCGCCGTTGAGCGTGGGAATCAGTTGCTGCGCCGCTTTGAGAAATCGACGAAGTCTTAACCAGTGAAATGTCGGGTGCGCTTCGCTTATCCGACCTGCCATCGTGTGTAGGCAGAATAAGTGAAGCGTATCCGGCACAGTTCAGGAATTAACCGTAATGTCATCATCCCGTCCGGTGTTCCGCTCGCGCTGGCTGCCTTATCTGCTGGTCGCGCCGCAGCTCATCATCACCGTTATCTTTTTTATCTGGCCTGCGGGCGAAGCGTTGTGGTACTCGCTACAAAGCGTCGATCCGTTTGGTTTCTCCAGCCAGTTTGTCGGCCTGGATAACTTCGTCACGCTGTTCCATGACAGCTACTATCTCGACTCCTTCTGGACGACGATAAAATTCAGTACCTTTGTCACCGTCAGCGGTTTGCTGGTGTCGCTGTTCTTCGCGGCGCTGGTGGAGTACATCGTGCGCGGCAGCCGTTTCTATCAAACCTTAATGCTGCTGCCGTATGCCGTGGCTCCCGCCGTTGCCGCCGTATTGTGGATCTTCCTGTTTAACCCCGGTCGCGGGCTGATCACTCATTTTCTCGCAGAGTTCGGCTACGACTGGAACCATGCGCAAAACAGCGGTCAGGCGATGTTTTTGGTGGTGTTTGCCTCGGTGTGGAAGCAAATCAGCTACAACTTCCTGTTCTTCTATGCCGCGCTGCAATCCATTCCCCGTTCGTTGATTGAAGCCGCAGCTATCGACGGTGCAGGGCCTATTCGCCGCTTCTTTAAGATTGCGCTGCCGCTTATCGCCCCGGTGAGTTTCTTCCTGCTGGTGGTGAACCTGGTGTATGCCTTCTTCGACACCTTCCCGGTGATCGACGCCGCCACGTCCGGCGGGCCGGTTCAGGCTACCACGACGCTGATTTATAAGATCTACCGCGAAGGCTTTACCGGACTGGATCTGGCTTCGTCTGCCGCGCAGTCGGTAGTGTTGATGTTCCTCGTCATCGTGCTGACGGTGGTGCAGTTCCGCTATGTTGAAAGCAAGGTGCGTTACCAATGATTGAGAACCGTCCGTGGCTGACAATATTCAGCCATACCATGTTGATCCTCGGGATCGCGGTGATCCTCTTCCCGCTGTACGTGGCGTTTGTTGCGGCGACGCTGGATAAACAAGAAGTTTACGCCGCGCCGATGACGCTTATTCCCGGCACGCATCTGCTGGAAAACATCCACAACATCTGGGTGAACGGGGTAGGCACGAATAGCGCGCCGTTCTGGCGGATGTTGCTTAACAGCTTTGTGATGGCGTTCAGCATTACGCTCGGCAAAATTACCGTCTCGATGCTCTCGGCATTTGCCATTGTCTGGTTTCGTTTTCCACTACGTAACCTCTTCTTCTGGATGATTTTTATCACCCTGATGCTGCCGGTTGAAGTGCGTATTTTCCCGACGGTGGAAGTCATCGCCAACCTGAAAATGCTCGACAGCTACGCTGGTTTAACGCTGCCGCTGATGGCATCGGCGACCGCTACCTTCCTGTTCCGCCAGTTCTTTATGACGCTGCCGGATGAACTGGTGGAAGCGGCGCGGATCGACGGCGCGTCGCCAATGCGTTTCTTTTGCGACATCGTTTTTCCGCTGTCAAAAACCAATCTGGCGGCGCTGTTTGTGATCACCTTTATTTACGGCTGGAACCAGTATTTGTGGCCGTTGTTGATTATTACCGACGTTGATCTCGGCACCACCGTGGCAGGGATTAAAGGGATGATCGCCACTGGCGAAGGCACCACGGAATGGAACTCGGTGATGGCGGCGATGTTGTTAACCCTGATCCCACCAGTAGTGATTGTTTTAGTGATGCAGCGTGCCTTTGTGCGCGGCCTGGTCGATAGTGAGAAATAAGATGGCAGGACTGAAATTACAGGCAGTAACCAAAAGCTGGGATGGCAAAACCCAGGTCATTAAACCGCTGACCCTTGATGTGGCGGATGGCGAATTTATCGTGATGGTCGGGCCGTCTGGCTGCGGGAAATCGACGTTATTGCGAATGGTGGCCGGACTGGAGCGGGTAACGACGGGCGATATCTGGATCGACCGCAAGCGTGTCACTGAAATGGAGCCGAAAGATCGCGGAATTGCGATGGTATTCCAGAACTACGCGCTTTATCCGCATATGAGCGTCGAAGAAAACATGGCGTGGGGGCTGAAAATCCGCGGCATGGGCAAGCAGCAAATTGCCGAGCGCGTTAAAGAAGCGGCGCGTATTCTGGAACTGGACGGCCTGCTCAAACGTCGCCCGCGTGAGCTATCCGGCGGTCAGCGCCAGCGTGTGGCGATGGGGCGCGCGATTGTGCGTGAGCCGGCGGTGTTCTTGTTTGATGAGCCGCTCTCTAACCTTGATGCCAAGCTGCGCGTGCAGATGCGGCTTGAGCTACAACAACTGCACCGTCGCCTGAAAACAACTTCACTCTACGTTACCCACGATCAGGTTGAGGCGATGACGCTCGCCCAGCGGGTAATGGTGATGAACGGCGGCGTTGCCGAACAGATTGGCACACCGGTTGAAGTGTACGAAAAGCCCGCCAGCCTGTTTGTGGCGAGCTTTATCGGCAGTCCGGCGATGAACCTGCTGGCTGGCCGCGTGAATAACGAAGGCACGCATTTCGAACTGGACGGCGGTATTGTGCTGCCGCTAAACGGTTACTATCGCCAGTATGCCGGGCGTAAAATGACCCTCGGTATCCGCCCGGAACATATTGCGCTAAGTTCGCAGGCAGAAGGTGGCGTGCCACTGGTGATGGACACGCTGGAGATCCTCGGCGCTGATAATCTGGCGCACGGACGCTGGGGCGAGCAGAAGCTGGTGGTGCGACTGGCGCATCAGGAGCGCCCGACGGCAGGCAGCACGCTGTGGCTGCATCTGCCGGAAAATCAGCTACATCTTTTTGATGGTGAAACAGGACAACGAGTATGAGTAACTGGCCTTATCCCCGCATCGTCGCTCATCGTGGCGGCGGTAAACTGGCTCCGGAAAACACCCTGGCAGCAATCGATGTGGGGGCAAAATACGGTCATAAGATGATCGAATTTGACGCGAAGTTATCGAAAGATGGCGAGATCTTCCTGCTCCATGACGATAATCTCGAACGTACCAGCAACGGTTGGGGCGTTGCGGGCGAACTAAACTGGCAGGATTTACTGCGCGTGGATGCAGGCAGTTGGTACAGCAAAGCGTTTAAAGGTGAGCCGCTGCCGTTGCTTTCGCAGGTGGCGGAACGCTGTCGCGAACATGGGATGATGGCGAATATCGAAATCAAACCCACCACTGGCACCGGGCCATTAACGGGCAAAATGGTGGCGCTGGCGGCACGCGAACTGTGGGCCGGTATGACGCCGCCGCTGCTGTCATCGTTTGAGATTGATGCTTTAGAAGCCGCACAATTGGCGGCACCGGAACTGCCGCGTGGTTTGTTGCTTGATGAGTGGCGCGACGACTGGCGCGAACTGACCACGCGGCTGGGCTGCGTCTCTATTCATCTCAATCATAAGTTGCTCGATAAAGCGCGAGTGATGCAGTTAAAAGACGCCGGACTGCGGATTCTGGTGTATACCGTCAACAAACCCCAGCGCGCGGCAGAGTTGCTGCGCTGGGGCGTGGATTGCATCTGTACCGATGCGATTGATGTAATTGGTCCGAACTTTACGGCCCAATAGTTTTCAACGGAATGTCAGGCTGCGACGTGCTGGGCGGATTCAGCATGTCGCCGTTTTTCCTCTTCTTGCAGCATATGCTGCTGATTTAGCGAGCTATCCGGATTATGGTTACTGTTTAACATCCCGCCGTTGGTGTTGGGCAGCATTTGCTGCCGGGCAGGATTTAGCTCCCCCGGCTGCGACTGCAATACCCGCTGAGAGTTGCTATTAATCTGATTTTCTAAATGCTGCTGTTGCAATTGCGTCTGAGTTTTCAGTTGCTGATTCAGCATCCCTTTTTGCTGGATTTGCTGCGTTTGCATTTGAGTTTGCATCCGCTGCTGGCTGGGGATTTGATATCCCGGCTGGTTGGGGTTGTTCAGAGTATTAATGGGCTGTGCAAAGCCGACAAATGGCAGGAGTGCCGTCAAAAGCAGAAGTCGTTTCATCGCGTATCCTCCTCTGAAGATATCCTTTAAGTTTACTCGCTTCCCGGCAAAACGATGATTAATTCAGAGTTATATACCAGGCTTAGCTGGGGTTGCCCCACACATAACTGGAGAATAACGATGATAAAACCGACGTTTTTACGCCGGGCGGCGATTGCAGCTTTGCTTTCAGGATGTTGTTTTAGTGCGGCAGCCGCGCCACCTGTTTCTTATGGTGTGGAGGAAGATGTCTTCCATCCGGTACGCGCAAAGCAGGGGATGGTGGCGTCTGTAGATGCTACTGCCACTCAGGTGGGGGTGGATATCCTCAAGGAGGGCGGGAATGCCGTTGATGCCGCCGTGGCGGTGGGCTACGCGCTGGCGGTAACGCATCCGCAGGCAGGGAATCTGGGCGGCGGTGGTTTTATGTTAATCCGCTCGAAAAATGGCAATACCACGGCTATCGATTTCCGCGAAATGGCGCCCGCCAAAGCGACCCGCGATATGTTCCTTGATGATCAGGGCAACCCGGACAGCAAAAAATCACTCACTTCGCATCTGGCTTCCGGCACGCCCGGTACGGTAGCAGGTTTCTCGCTGGCGTTGGATAAATACGGCACCATGCCGCTGAACAAAGTGGTGCAGCCAGCGTTTAAACTGGCACGCGATGGTTTTATCGTTAACGACGCGCTGGCAGACGATCTCAAAACCTACGGTAGCGAAGTGTTGCCGAATCACGAAAACAGTAAAGCTATCTTCTGGAAAGAGGGCGAGCCGCTGAAAAAGGGCGACAAACTGGTGCAGGCGAATCTGGCAAAGAGCCTGGAGATGATTGCCGAAAACGGCCCGGATGAATTCTATAAAGGCACGATAGCGGAACAGATTGCCCAGGAGATGCAGAAAAACGGTGGCTTGATCACTAAAGAAGATTTAGCAGCGTATAAAGCGGTCGAACGCACGCCGATAAGCGGCGATTATCGCGGGTATCAGGTTTACTCCATGCCACCGCCATCTTCCGGCGGTATTCATATCGTACAAATCCTCAATATTCTGGAAAACTTCGATATGCAGAAATACGGCTTTGGCAGCGCCGATGCGATGCAAATCATGGCAGAAGCTGAGAAATATGCCTACGCCGACCGCTCGGAATATCTTGGCGACCCGGATTTTGTCAAAGTCCCGTGGCAGGCGCTGACCAATAAAGCCTATGCCAAATCCATTGCCGATCAAATCGATATCAATAAAGCGAAGCCGTCCAGCGAGATTCGCCCTGGCAAACTTGCGCCTTATGAGAGTAATCAAACTACCCATTACTCAGTGGTGGATAAAGACGGTAACGCGGTAGCGGTGACCTATACGCTGAACACCACCTTCGGTACGGGTATTGTCGCGGGCGAGAGCGGTATTCTGCTTAATAATCAGATGGATGATTTCTCCGCCAAACCGGGCGTGCCGAACGTTTACGGGCTGGTGGGCGGTGATGCCAACGCCGTCGGGCCGAACAAACGTCCGCTGTCGTCGATGTCACCAACCATTGTGGTGAAAGACGGTAAAACCTGGCTGGTCACCGGAAGCCCTGGCGGTAGCCGGATTATCACCACTGTGCTGCAAATGGTGGTAAACAGTATCGATTATGGTATGAATGTCGCCGAAGCGACCAATGCGCCGCGTTTCCACCATCAGTGGTTGCCGGACGAGCTGCGTGTCGAGAAAGGATTTAGCCCGGATACGATCAAGCTGCTGGAAGCAAAAGGTCAGAAAGTGGCGCTGAAAGAGGCGATGGGCAGTACGCAAAGCATTATGGTTGGGCCTGACGGTGAGTTGTACGGTGCATCCGACCCGCGCTCGGTGGATGATTTAACGGCGGGGTATTAATATCTTAAGCCTCTCCCGGTAGGTGAGGGCTTAAATGACAAACTTAGATTGCAAATTCTCTATTTCACCCGCGCCATATAATACGCATCAACATATTCACCATTACGCAATGCGTACTTCTTGCCGGTCCCTTCAATCTCAAAGCCGAATTTTTTATAGACCTTAATTGCTGGCGCGTTATCGACGAACACCGTTAGTTCAATACGATCTACCCGCAACCAGTTGTCGCACATTTCAATCATCTCTCGTATCAGGGCGCTGGCGACGCCGCGATTCTTCCAGCGGGCGTCGACACAGATACCAAAATCGGCAACATGACTGCGGCGTGGGCGTTGCTGTACATCAATGGTGAGATGGCCCACGACGTCTCCATCAATACAGGCGACGAGTTGCTTGATGCTGGGGCGATCGGCGAGTCGTTCCAGCCACATATGTTCTGAAGGATGAGGCACCTGTAGTGTGTTGTAATACACCTCCGGCTGGGCGTGGATATGCCGAATGGCCTCATAATCGCGCGTTTCTGCGTGGCGTATTACTATCTCACTCATTCCTCTGTCCTCTTTAGGGTAAATGTCCCTTTCAACATCATTGACTTTCAAATACGAGTCAAATGGATTTTTTTGCAAAAAGTGTTGGACAAGTGCGAATGAGAATGATTATTATTGTCTCGCATTCAGGAAGACCCTCGCGGAGAACCTGAAAGCACGACATTGCTCACATTGCTTCCAGTATTACTTAGCCAGCCGGGTGCTGGCTTTTTTTTTGCTTTCGTACTGGTTTGTTTGCCATTTTGTGTAGGCAGGGTAAGGCCTTCACGCCGCATCCGGCATGAATAAAGTGCACTTTGCCAACAATCTGACGTACTGAAGCCCAGGCATAGGAACCACGTCCGCTTTGCGCTAAGGTGTAAATAACCACCTTAAAAAGGACGAAATCATGGTCATCAACTGCGCCTTTATTGGCTTCGGCAAAAGCACCACCCGTTACCATCTGCCGTATGTACTTAACCGCAAGGATAGCTGGCATGTCGCGCATATTTTTCGCCGCCATGCGAAGCCGGAAGAACAGGCCCCCATTTATTCCCATATTCATTTCACCAGCGATCTCGACGAAGTGTTAAACGATCCCGATGTTAAGCTGGTTGTCGTCTGCACCCACGCGGACAGCCACTTCGAGTACGCGAAGCGCGCACTGGAAGCCGGGAAAAATGTACTGGTCGAAAAACCGTTCACCCCGACGCTTGCGCAGGCGAAAGAGCTGTTTGCGCTGGCGAAAAGTAAAGGGCTGACCGTCACGCCGTATCAGAATCGTCGCTTTGATTCCTGCTTCCTGACGGCAAAAAAAGCGATTGAAAGCGGCAAGCTGGGAGAGATTGTCGAAGTGGAAAGCCATTTTGACTATTACCGCCCGGTGGCAGAAACCAAACCTGGACTGCCGCAGGATGGCGCGTTCTATGGGCTTGGTGTGCATACCCTGGACCAGGTTATCTCGCTGTTTGGTCGCCCGGATCACGTCGCTTACGACATCCGCAGCTTGCGTAATAAAGCCAATCCTGACGATACCTTTGAAGCGCAGCTGTTTTATGGCGACCTGAAAGCGATCGTTAAAACCAGTCATCTGGTGAAAATCGATTATCCGAAATTTATCGTTCACGGTAAGAAAGGTACATTTATTAAATACGGCATCGACCAGCAGGAAACCAGCCTGAAGGCTAATATTATGCCGGGCGAACCTGGATTTGCGGCGGATGATTCGGTCGGTGTGCTGGAGTATGTCAATGACGAGGGCGTGACGGTCAGAGAAGAGATGAAGCCGGAGATGGGCGATTATGGGCGCGTTTATGATGCGTTGTACCAAACCATCACCAGCGGGGTGCCAAATTACGTCAAGGAATCTGAAGTTCTTACTAATCTGGAAATCCTTGAACGCGGTTTTGAACAAGCCTCTCCCTCCACAGTGACTCTCGCGAAGTAAGTTTGATGGCCCCTCGAATAGTTCAATTTTTTTGAACAGAGGGGTCAATTTTCACCCTCTATCATCCCAGGCAGATCGGGTCCACACTAAGCCCATCGAAATCATTCAGGGGGCGAATACAAATGATCTACTTACGCAAAGCAAATGAACGCGGTCATGCAAATCATGGCTGGCTGGACTCCTGGCATACTTTCTCTTTTGCCAACTATTATGATCCGAACTTTATGGGTTTCTCCGCGTTGCGCGTGATTAACGACGACGTGATTGAAGCAGGGCAGGGCTTCGGCACTCACCCGCATAAAGATATGGAAATTTTGACCTACGTGCTGGAAGGTACTGTTGAGCACCAGGACAGCATGGGCAATAAAGAACAGGTTCCGGCGGGCGAGTTCCAGATTATGAGTGCGGGTACGGGTATTCGTCACTCAGAGTACAACCCAAGCAGCACCGAGCGTCTGCATCTGTATCAGATCTGGATCATGCCGGAAGAAAACGGCATTACGCCGCGTTATGAACAGCGTCGCTTCGATGCCGTGCAGGGTAAACAACTGGTGCTCTCGCCGGATGCGCGTGACGGTTCGCTGAAAGTGTATCAGGATATGGAACTGTACCGCTGGGCGCTGGTAAAAGATGAGCAGTCGATACATCAGATTGCCGCTGAACGCCGCGTCTGGATCCAGGTGGTGAAAGGTAATGTCACTATTAACGGCGTAAAAGCCTCGACCAGCGATGGTCTGGCGATTTGGGATGAGCAGGCGATTTCCGTCCACGCTGATAGCGACAGTGAAATCCTGCTGTTCGATTTACCGCCAGTCTAAATTTATCTCACAACCTTCCTGAGGAATCAGGAAGGTTGTGATGCGTCCGTGGTAAACTAAAGGAATCTATCCCTTTTGTACCTTTCAGGACGATGAAAAAGAAAAGACCCGTACTTCAGGATGTGGCTGACCGTGTAGGCGTGACCAAAATGACGGTCAGCCGCTTTTTGCGTAACCCGGAGCAGGTTTCCGTCGCTCTACGTGGCAAGATTGCCGCCGCTCTTGATGAACTGGGTTATATTCCCAATCGCGCGCCCGATATCCTCTCTAACGCCACCAGCCGGGCGATTGGTGTCCTGTTACCTTCTCTCACCAACCAGGTTTTTGCGGAAGTATTACGCGGAATCGAAAGCGTCACCGACGCGCACGGTTATCAAACCATGCTGGCGCACTACGGTTATAAACCGGAAATGGAGCAAGAACGCCTTGAATCGATGCTCTCCTGGAATATCGATGGCCTGATCCTTACCGAACGTACCCACACGCCACGCACCTTAAAGATGATTGAAGTGGCGGGTATTCCGGTGGTGGAGCTGATGGACAGCCAGTCGCCGTGCCTCGATATCGCTGTCGGTTTTAATAACTTTGAAGCGGCACGCCAGATGACTGCCGCTATTATTGCTCGCGGGCATCGTCACATTGCTTATCTCGGCGCACGTCTCGACGAACGTACTATCATCAAACAGAAGGGATATGAGCAGGCGATGCTGGATGCAGGCCTGGTGCCATATAGCGTGATGGTTGAACAATCTTCTTCTTACTCTTCCGGTATTGAACTGATTCGTCAGGCGCGGCGGGAATATCCACAGTTGGATGGCGTGTTCTGTACCAACGATGACCTGGCGGTCGGCGCGGCGTTTGAATGTCAGCGTCTGGGGTTGAAAGTTCCTGACGATATGGCGATTGCCGGTTTCCACGGTCATGACATCGGCCAGGTGATGGAGCCACGGCTGGCAAGTGTGCTGACGCCGCGTGAGCGGATGGGCAGCATTGGCGCTGAACGCCTGCTGGCGCGTATTCGTGGCGAAGCGGTGACGCCGAAAATGTTAGATTTAGGTTTCACCTTGTCACCGGGTGGATCTATTTAAGCCTACAAATTTGAAGTAGCTCACACTTATACACTTAAGGCACGGATGGATATTGCTTCTGTTTTTGTCCGGCTGGAGAATGTTACCGATAACAGTTACCCGTAACATTCTTAATTCTTGTACTGTGGGGGCACCACTTTGAGCACGACTAATCATGATCACCACATTTACGTCTTAATGGGCGTATCGGGCAGCGGCAAATCTGCGGTCGCCAGTGAAGTGGCGCATCAACTTCATGCCGCGTTTCTTGATGGCGATTTCCTCCATCCGCGCCGCAATATCGAAAAAAATGGCGTCTGGTGAACCGCTGAATGACGACGATCGCAAACCGTGGTTGCAGGCGCTGAACGACGCCGCGTTTGCCATGCAGCGTACCAATAAAGTGTCGCTGATCGTCTGCTCTGCACTGAAAAAACACTATCGCGACCTGCTGCGTGAAGGTAATCCGAATCTCTCTTTCATCTACCTGAAAGGCGATTTTGATGTGATTGAAAGCCGCCTGAAAGCGCGCAAAGGCCATTTCTTTAAAACCCAAATGCTGGTGACGCAGTTTGAAACGCTGCAGGAGCCGGGTGCGGACGAAACCGATGTACTGGTGGTGGATATCGATCAACCGCTGGAAGGTGTTGTGGCAAGCACCATTGAGGTTATTAAAAAAGGCAAATAAGTAGTGACTACATTAACGCTTGTTTTAACAGCAGTAGGGTCTGTTTTACTGCTGCTGTTTTTAGTCATGAAGGCGCGTATGCACGCTTTCCTGGCTTTGATGGTGGTGTCTATGGGGGCTGGCCTTTTTTCCGGTATGCCGCTCGATAAAATCGCAGCGACGATGGAAAAAGGGATGGGAGGCACCCTCGGCTTCCTGGCGGTGGTTGTCGCCCTGGGAGCCATGTTTGGCAAGATCTTACATGAAACCGGCGCAGTCGATCAGATTGCCGTCAAAATGCTCAAATCCTTCGGTCACAGCCGCGCGCATTATGCCATCGGCCTTGCGGGGCTGGTCTGCGCGCTACCGCTGTTCTTTGAAGTGGCGATTGTTCTGCTGATTAGCGTTGCTTTCTCGATGGCGCGCCACACCGGCACGAACCTGGTGAAACTGGTAATCCCATTATTCGCAGGCGTGGCAGCAGCGGCTGCGTTCCTGGTGCCTGGACCAGCGCCGATGCTGCTGGCATCGCAGATGAATGCCGACTTTGGCTGGATGATCCTGATTGGCCTGTGTGCGGCAATTCCGGGGATGATTATTGCCGGGCCGCTGTGGGGCAATTTCATCAGCCGTTACGTGGAGCTGCATATTCCTGACGACATCAGCGAACCGCATCTCGGCGAAGGCAAAATGCCGTCTTTTGGATTCAGCCTGTCGCTGATCCTGCTGCCGCTGGTGCTGGTAGGTCTTAAAACCATTGCTGCGCGTTTTGTACCAGAAGGATCAACTGCTTACGAATGGTTTGAGTTTATCGGTCATCCGTTTACTGCGATTCTGGTTGCTTGTCTGGTAGCGATTTATGGCCTGGCAATGCGTCAGGGCATGCCAAAAGACAAAGTGATGGAGATTTGCGGTCACGCGCTACAACCAGCGGGGATTATTCTGCTGGTGATTGGTGCAGGCGGCGTGTTCAAACAGGTGCTGGTTGACTCTGGCGTAGGTCCGGCGCTGGGCGAAGCATTAACCGGCATGGGCCTGCCGATTGCTATCACCTGCTTCGTGCTGGCAGCTGCAGTGCGCATCATTCAGGGGTCTGCCACCGTTGCCTGTTTAACGGCGGTGGGGCTGGTGATGCCGGTCATTGAACAACTGAACTACTCCGGTGCGCAAATGGCGGCACTGTCGATTTGTATCGCTGGTGGTTCGATTGTCGTCAGCCACGTTAACGACGCCGGTTTCTGGTTGTTCGGTAAATTTACCGGCGCGACCGAAGCCGAAACGCTGAAAACCTGGACCATGATGGAAACCATCCTCGGCACTGTTGGTGCCATCGTCGGGATGATTGCGTTCCAGCTGTTGAGTTAATTACTGCGACAAATTACTGCGAGCTTGCTCGCAGTAATTCATTTCTCTTTTCTCCTCTCTTCATCTTTTTGATCTCTCTCGCAAATTTACCTGCTAATAATCCGTTCTAATCACTGCCTAAAGATAGCAGGAGATAAAGATGGAAAAGCACGGAGCTGAATTGCTTTTAAAGCGGATGTTAGGAAATACCACCGCTACTTTCAGGGAAGGGCAATGGGAAGCCATAGACGCGGTGGTGAACCAACGGCGAAAACTGCTGGTTGTCCAACGCACTGGCTGGGGGAAAAGTGCCGTGTACTTCATCGCCAGTAAAATCTTCCGCGATCGCGGCGTTGGCCCGACAATTATCATCTCTCCTTTGCTTGCCCTGATGCGTAACCAGGTTGCCGCCGCTGAACGGTTAGGTATTACGGCTGAAACGTTGAATTCTACAAACAGAGAAGAATGGCAGCGCATTAGCGATAAGTTGCTGCAAGGTGAGGTCGATTGCTTGCTGGTTTCCCCGGAACGTTTGGCAAACCAGGACTTTATCGAAACGGTTTTATATCCTATAGCCGATCGTATTGGCTTGCTTGTGGTCGACGAGGCGCACTGCATCTCTGATTGGGGCCACGATTTTCGCCCGGATTACCGACGTATATTAGATATTTTGCGCCAACTGCCTGCGAATACCCCTGTTCTGGGTACAACCGCGACAGCGAATAACCGTGTCGTTGAGGATATCCGTCAGCAATTGGGTGACATTGTGATTCAGCGTGGAACGCTGGCTCGCGAAAGTTTGGCGCTTGATGCCTTAGTCTTAGGTGAACAGTCATCCCGTCTGGCATGGTTAGCAACGGTTATCCCTCAGTTTTCCAAATCGGGAATTGTTTATACCCTGACTACTCGCGATGCCGAACTTGTCGCCGAGTGGTTAAGGAAAAATGGTATCAGTGCATTTGCTTACTACAGTGGCGTGACTTGTGAAGGCGCGGAAGATTCTAATACTGCCAGGGAATATCTGGAGCAGGCACTGCTGGCAAATAAAATTAAAGTTCTGGTCGCGACGACGGCGCTGGGAATGGGCTTTGACAAACCGGATTTGGGGTTTGTTATTCATTACCAGATGCCAGGTTCGATAGTTGGTTACTACCAACAGGTGGGGCGTGCCGGTCGCGGTATCGATTCTGCTGTTGGCATACTGCTTTGTGGCAGTGAAGACCGCGCTATTCATAAATTCTTCCGTGAAAGCGCCTTTCCTGCGGAGGCGCAAATTCATGAAATACTCAACGTACTTAGCGAGAATGACGGTCTTACCCTACGAGGCATTGAACAACGGACGAATCTTCGTTATGGGCAAATAGAAAAAGCACTGAAGTTACTGGTAGCTGAAAATCCATCGCCTGTGGTGTATACCGAGAAATTATGGCGCAGAACAATTGTCAGTTTTTCTCCTGACCATGAACGAATTAACCATTTGATGAATCAGAGAAAAAGTGAGCTGGAAGACGTTGAAAGCTATATCACGACCAAGGAGTGCAAAATGCAATTTCTGCGCCGCGCACTCGATGAGCCAAGTGCCGAACGTTGTGGTAAATGTAGCAGTTGTCTTCAGCATCCGTTGTTGTCGCCCGACATTGATAGCGGCTTACTCCATGCGGCAAATTTATTTATTAAACACGCTGACCTGCCATTAAATCTCAATAAACAGGTGGCAGCTGGGGCTTTTACGCAATACGGATTTAAAGGGAACTTGCCTGCGGGTTTACAAGGATCTACGGGGCGAGTCCTTTCTCGTTGGGGCGATTCCGGGGTGGGGAAAGCAGGTAGCACAGGAGAAAAAAATGGGGCGCTTCAGTGATGAGCTGGTGGAGGCATGTGCGGAAATGGTTCGCCAACGCTGGAATCCGCATCCTGAACCAACCTGGGTATGCTGCGTTCCTTCATTAAGGCACCTCGACCTGGTTCCTGATTTTGCCCGGCGACTGGCGGCGAAACTAGGCTTACCTTTTATTGATGCCATTGGAAAAGTCGTGGACAATCCACCGCAGAAAATGCAGCAAAACCGTTTTCACCAGTGTCAAAATCTCGACGGGGCGTTTGTGATTACCCCTCCTTTGATGCCAGGTCCGGCGTTGCTGGTTGACGATATCGTGGATTCTGCATGGACGCTGACAGTTCTGACAGCACTGTTACGCCAGGCAGGTTGCCCGACGGTTTATCCTCTTGCCCTTGCTTCTACCTCGGTAAAAAATTGATGAATCTTTCAGCCAATGCACAAGCAACTCTCCTGCTAACCAGCGATTTTTCTCGCGCGGCGGCGAGTGAGTATAAACCTCTTAGTAATAGTGAATGGGGGAAGTTTGCATTATGGCTGAAGCACCAACGTATCAGTCCCGCCGATCTTCTGGTGCCGCAACCGCAAGAGAAACTTACAGGCTGGAGCGATCCGCGTATTTCTCAGGAGCGTATTCTTGGCTTGCTGGCGCGTGGTCATAGTCTGGCGTTGGCGGTAGATAAGTGGCAACGCGCCGGTTTATGGATCTTAACCCGAGGAGATGCCGATTATCCCGTTCGCTTGAAAAACCGATTGCGAACGGATGCACCTCCCGTTTTATTTGGCTGCGGGAATAAAGCATTACTGCAAGCGGAAGGTATGGCGATTGTTGGCTCGCGAGACGCTCCGACTGACGATTTGCGCTATACCCAACAACTGGCCGCGAAACTGGCCCAACAGGGGATTTGCGTTATCTCTGGTGGTGCGCGAGGTATTGATGAATGTGCAATGGCGTCGGCACTAGAGGCCGGGGGAACTGCCGTTGGCGTATTAGCTGATAGCTTGTTAAAAACGAGCACGTTAGTGAAATGGCGTGAAGGGCTTATAGCAGGCAACCTGGTGTTGATTTCGCCGTTTTACCCAGAGGTACGTTTCACTGTCGGCAATGCGATGGCGCGGAATAAATATATTTATTGCCTTGCTGAAAGCGCAATGGTTGTACGTGCGGGAATGACCGGTGGAACGATAACCGGGGCGATGGAGGCATTAAAACATCAGTGGCTGCCTGTCCTGGTTAAACCAAATCAGGATATGCAATCAGCCAATTCACGATTAGTAGAAAATGGGGCGTCATGGAGTGCTGAACAGGCTGAGAATGTGCCGATCAGACTGCCAGATGTTCCTGGGCTGATGTATGACAGAGCACTCCGTAACGCTCAACCAGAACTGTTTTCGCTGCATGAAGATGACGCAAATTACGCAGTAATGTCCGCGCATACGCCTGTCGATTTTTATCAACTCTTTGTGGCGGAACTGGCGATCCTTGCAAAGGAATCGATAAGTATTGAAAGGCTGGCGTCTTGTACTGGTTTAACCATCGAACAAATTAGTGTGTGGCTGAACCGCGCAGAAGAAGAGGGAAGGGTTATTCGATTGGGCGAAGGTCATTATCAGTTCAGGTAATAAAACAGGTGCCGCGTCTGGTTGTGTGCAGCACCTATTTGAACCTTAACCCTTCATCCACATCCGAATGCCGTCGAGGAACATCTGGGTTGCCATCATCACCAGAATCAATCCCATCAGGCGTTCCAGTGCATTCACTCCTTTCTCGCCCAGCAGACGTAAAAATAGCGAAGACTGAAGCAGGATGACAAAGGTGCCGCCCCAGGCCAGCAGCAGCGCAATCACCAGATGCCCCATCTGATTCGGGTACTGATGAGACAGCAACATTAATGTGGCGAGAATAGTCGGCCCTGCTACTAATGGGATTGCCAGCGGCACAATAAATGGCTCTTCACCTGCCGGAAGCCCACTGCTATTGCCAGAAGCACTGGGGAAAATCATCTTAATGGCGATCAGAAAGAGAATGATGCCGCCAGAAATGGAGACGGTTTCCGCCCGCAGGCTAAGAAATGCCAGAATTTTCTCACCCGCAAACAGGAACACCAGCATCACCATGAGAGCAATAAGCAACTCTCGCACCATGATTGCCCGACGTCTTTTCGGTTCTGTATGTTTCAGTACGGACATAAAAATAGGTAGGTTTCCGAGCGGATCCATAATCAAGATCAATAAAACTGCTGCAGAAATGATTTCATTCATAACTCAAGTTCCCTGATAATTGCCGTGGACTTTCTGCGTGCTACGAAAGCAGGATAAGTCGCATTACTGATGGCTTCGCTATCATTGATTAATTTCACTTGCGACTTTGGCTGCTTTTTGTATGGTGAAAGATGTGCCATGAGGACACCGGCACATATATACAGCACACATCTTTGCAGGAAAAAACGCTTATGAAAAATGTTGGTTTTATCGGCTGGCGCGGTATGGTCGGCTCCGTTCTCATGCAACGCATGGTTGAAGAGCGCGACTTCGACGCCATTCGCCCTGTCTTCTTTTCGACTTCACAGTCTGGTCAGGCTGCGCCTTCCTTTGGCGGTGCTTCTGGCACACTTCAGGATGCCTTTGATCTGGAGGCGCTGAAGGCTCTCGATATCATCGTAACCTGTCAGGGCGGCGAGTATACCAACGAAATCTATCCAAAGCTCCGTGAGAGCGGATGGCAAGGTTACTGGATTGACGCAGCATCGTCTCTGCGCATGAAAGATGACGCCATCATCATTCTTGACCCAGTCAATCAGGACGTCATTACTGATGGATTAAATAAAGGCATCAGGACTTTTGTTGGCGGTAACTGTACCGTAAGCCTGATGTTGATGTCGTTGGGCGGTTTATTCGCCAATGATCTTGTTGATTGGGTTTCCGTTGCAACCTACCAGGCGGCTTCCGGCGGTGGTGCGCGACATATGCGTGAGTTGTTAACCCAGATGGGCCAACTGTATGGCCATGTGGCGGATGAACTCGCGACACCGTCCTCTGCTATTCTCGATATTGAACGCAAAGTCACGACCTTAACCCGCAGCGGCGAGTTGTCAGTGGATAACTTTGGCGTGCCATTGGCAGGCAGCCTGATTCCGTGGATCGACAAACAGCTTGATAACGGTCAGAGCCGCGAAGAATGGAAAGGTCAGGCGGAAACCAACAAGATTCTCAACACATCTTCCGTTATTCCGGTAGATGGTTTGTGTGTGCGTGTCGGGGCGTTGCGCTGCCACAGCCAGGCATTCACCATCAAATTGAAAAAAGATGTGTCTATTCCGACCGTGGAAGAACTGTTGGCGGCCCATAACCCGTGGGCAAAAGTGGTTCCAAACGATCGCGAAATCACTATGCGTGAGCTAACCCCAGCTGCCGTCACCGGTACGCTGACCACGCCGGTAGGCCGTTTGCGTAAGCTGAATATGGGACCTGAGTTCCTGTCAGCCTTTACCGTGGGCGACCAGCTGCTGTGGGGGGCCGCGGAGCCGCTACGCCGGATGCTTCGTCAACTGGCGTAATGTTTATTCATTAAATTTGGGGCGTAATGCTGCCCCTTTTAGTGCGTAGTACAGGAGTAAGCGCAGATGTTTCATGATTTACCGGGAGTTAAATAGAGCATTGGCTATTCTTTAAGGGTGGCGGGATACATACGTATTCAATGCCTTACCTGAAGTGAGGACGGCGTAGAGAGGATGCACAGAGTGCTGCGCCGTTCAGGTCAAAAAAATGTCACAACCAGATGTCAAAAATTAGTTGGATGGGGTGACACAATAAAACAGGAAGACAAGCATGTCCGATCGTATCGATAGAGACGTGATTAACGCGCTAATTGCAGGTCATTTTGCGGATCCTTTTTCCGTACTTGGAATGCATAAAACCACAGCGGGACTGGAAGTCCGTGCCCTTTTACCTGACGCCACCGATGTGTGGGTAATTGAACCAAAAACTGGACGCAAAGTCGCTAAACTGGAGTGTCTCGACTCTCGTGGATTCTTCAGCGGCGTCGTTCCTCGGCGTAAAAATTTTTTCCGCTATCAGTTGGCGGTTGTCTGGCATGGCCAGCAGAATCTGATTGATGATCCTTACCGTTTTGGCCCTTTAATCCAGGAAATGGACGCCTGGCTGTTATCTGAAGGTACCCACCTGCGCCCGTATGAAACCTTAGGTGCGCACGCAGATACTATGGATGGCGTTACCGGCACGCGTTTTTCTGTCTGGGCGCCAAATGCCCGCCGTGTCTCGGTTGTTGGGCAATTCAACTACTGGGATGGTCGTCGTCACCCGATGCGCCTGCGTAAAGAGAGCGGTATCTGGGAACTGTTTATCCCTGGCGCGCATAACGGTCAGCTCTATAAATACGAAATGATTGATGCCAATGGCAATCTGCGTTTGAAGTCTGATCCTTATGCCTTCGAAGCGCAGATGCGCCCGGAAACCGCTTCCCTTATTTGCGGACTGCCTGAAAAGGTCGTGCAGACCGAAGAGCGCAAAAAAGCGAATCAGTTTGATGCGCCAATTTCTATCTATGAAGTTCACCTGGGGTCATGGCGTCGTCACGCCGACAACAACTTCTGGTTAAGCTACCGCGAACTTGCCGATCAGTTGGTGCCTTACGCTAAGTGGATGGGCTTTACCCACCTCGAACTGCTGCCAATTAACGAACATCCATTCGATGGCAGTTGGGGCTATCAGCCGACAGGTTTGTATGCGCCAACTCGCCGTTTTGGCACTCGCGATGATTTCCGCTATTTCATTGATGCCGCCCACGCAGCAGGTTTGAACGTGATTCTCGACTGGGTGCCGGGTCACTTCCCAACAGATGACTTTGCACTTGCCGAATTTGACGGTACAAATCTGTATGAACACAGCGATCCGCGTGAAGCTACCATCAGGACTGGAATACCCTGATCTACAACTATGGTCGTCGCGAAGTCAGCAATTTCCTTGTTGGTAACGCGCTGTACTGGATCGAGCGTTTTGGTATCGATGCGCTGCGCGTCGATGCGGTTGCTTCGATGATTTATCGTGATTACAGCCGTAAAGAAGGCGAGTGGATCCCGAACGAGTATGGTGGACGCGAGAATCTGGAAGCGATTGAATTCCTTCGCAATACCAACCGTATTATCGGTGAACAAGTTCCTGGTGCAGTAACGATGGCGGAGGAGTCTACCGACTTCCCGAACGTTTCCCGCCCGCAGGATATTGGTGGTCTGGGCTTCTGGTACAAGTGGAACCTTGGCTGGATGCACGACACTCTGGATTACATGAAGCTCGACCCGGTTTATCGTCAATACCACCACAATAAACTCACCTTCGGGATGCTCTACAACTACACTGAAAACTTCGTCCTGCCGCTGTCGCACGACGAAGTGGTGCACGGCAAAAAATCGATTCTCGACAGGATGCCAGGCGATGCATGGCAGAAGTTTGCCAATCTGCGAGCCTACTATGCCTGGATGTGGGCGTTCCCGGGCAAGAAACTGTTGTTCATGGGTAACGAATTTGCCCAAGGGCGTGAGTGGAACCACGATGCCAGCCTCGACTGGCATCTGCTGGAAGGTGGCGACAACTGGCATCACGGTGTCCAGCGACTGGTACGCGATCTGAACCATACTTATCGTCACCACAAAGCTCTGCACGAGCTGGATTTCGACGCCTACGGCTTTGAATGGCTGGTGGTGGATGACCATGAGCGCTCGGTGCTGATCTTTGTGCGTCGCGATAAAGAGGGTAACGAAATTATCGTTGCCAGCAACTTTACGCCGGTGCCGCGCCATGATTATCGCTTTGGCATTAATCAGCCAGGTAAGTGGCGTGAGATTCTCAACACCGATTCCATGCACTACCACGGCAGCAATGCTGGCAATGGCGGCGCGGTACATAGCGATGAGATCGCCAGCCACGGTCGTCAGCATTCATTGAGCCTTACTCTACCACCGCTGGCTACTATCTGGCTGGTGCGGGAGGGAGAATGACACAACTCGCCATTGGCAAACCTGCTCCCCTTGGCGCGCACTATGATGGCCAGGGCGTCAACTTCACGCTCTTTTCCGCTCATGCTGAGCGGGTAGAGCTATGTGTGTTTGACGCTCAGGGCATAGAACACCGGTATGACTTGCCAGGACGCAGCGGCGATGTCTGGCACGGTTACTTGCCGGATGCGCGCCCGGGTTTGCACTATGGGTATCGCGTACATGGCCCCTGGCAACCTGCCGTGGGGCATCGCTTTAACCCGGCGAAGTTGTTGATTGATCCTTGCGCGCGGCAAATTGAGGGTGAGTTTAAAGATAACCCGCTGCTGCATGCAGGCCATAATGAACCTGATTATCGTGACAACGCCGCCATTGCGCCGAAATGCGTGGTGGTGGTCGATCACTATGACTGGGAGGATGATGCCCCGCCGCGCACGCCGTGGGGCAGCACCATCATTTATGAAGCCCATGTCAAAGGATTAACCTATCTGCATCCGGAGATCCCGGTTGAGATCCGCGGCACCTATAAAGCGCTCGGCCATCCGGTGATGATCAACTATTTAAAACGGTTGGGCATTACCGCGCTGGAACTGTTGCCAGTGGCGCAGTTTGCCAGTGAGCCGCGCCTGCAACGCATGGGGCTAAGTAACTACTGGGGCTACAATCCGGTGGCGCTGTTTGCACTGCATCCGGCATATGCCAGCTCGCCCGAAACGGCGTTGGACGAGTTCCGCGACGCAGTGAAAGCCCTGCACAAGGCGGGTATTGAAGTCATTCTCGACATCGTACTCAACCACAGTGCGGAACTGGACCTGGACGGCCCGGTATTCTCACTGCGCGGGATCGACAACCGTAGCTATTATTGGATAAGAGACGACGGCGATTATCACAACTGGACTGGTTGTGGTAATACGCTCAATTTGAGCCATCCGGCGGTAGTGGAGTACGCCAGCGCCTGTCTACGCTACTGGGTAGAAACCTGCCACGTTGATGGCTTCCGCTTCGATCTCGCAGCAGTCATGGGACGAACACCGGAGTTTCGTCAGGATGCGCCGCTGTTTACGGCTATCCAGAATTGCCCTGTGCTTTCGCAAGTGAAGTTAATTGCCGAACCGTGGGATATCGCGCCAGGTGGTTATCAGGTGGGCAATTTCCCACCGCTGTTTGCCGAGTGGAATGATCATTTCCGCGACGCCGCACGCCGTTTCTGGCTGCACTATAACCTGTCGCTGGGTGAGTTTGCCGGGCGTTTTGCCGCCTCCAGCGATGTTTTTAAACGTAATGGCCGTCTGCCGAGTGCTGCGATTAATCTCGTCACTGCGCATGACGGTTTTACGCTTCGCGACTGCGTTTGTTTCAACCATAAACACAATGAAGCAAATGGAGAGGAAAATCGCGACGGGACCAACAACAATTACAGTAACAATCATGGTAAAGAAGGGTTAGGCGGTACTCTTGATTTGATTGAACGGCGGCGCGACAGCATTCACGCCCTGTTAACGACGTTGTTGCTCTCCCAGGGTACGCCGATGTTACTGGCAGGTGATGAACATGGTCACAGCCAGCATGGCAATAACAATGCCTACTGTCAGGATAACCAACTAACGTGGTTGGACTGGTCGCAGGCAAACAGTGGGTTAACGGGGTTTACCGCCGCGTTAATCCATTTGCGCAAGCGCATTCCTGCTTTGGTAGAGGATCGCTGGTGGGAAGAAGGCGATGGCAATGTCCGTTGGCTGAATCGATATGCTCAACCTTTAAGCTCGGATGAGTGGCAAAACGGGCCAAAGCAGCTGCAAATTTTGCTTTCGGATCGTTTTTTGATCGCAATAAACGCCACGCTTGAGGTAACAGAGATTGTTTTACCTGCTGGGGAGTGGCACGCCATTCCCCCATTCGCTGGAGAGGATAACCCAGTGATTACGGCTGTCTGGCCGGGACCTGCACACGGATTGTGTGTGTTCCAGAGATGATAAAAAAGGAGTTAGTCATGGTTAGTTTAGAGAAGAACGATCACTTAATGTTGGCGCGCCAGCTGCCATTGAAATCTGTTGCCCTGATACTGGCGGGAGGACGTGGTACTCGCCTGAAGGATTTAACCAATAAGAGAGCAAAGCCTGCCGTACACTTCGGCGGTAAGTTCCGCATTATCGACTTTGCGCTGTCCAACTGCATCAACTCTGGGATCCGTCGTATGGGCGTGATCACCCAGTACCAGTCTCACACCCTGGTGCAGCATATTCAGCGCGGCTGGTCGTTCTTCAATGAAGAAATGAACGAGTTTGTCGACCTGCTGCCCGCGCAGCAGAGAATGAAAGGGGAAAACTGGTATCGCGGTACCGCAGACGCGGTCACTCAAAACCTCGATATCATCCGCCGCTATAAAGCGGAGTATGTGGTGATCCTGGCTGGTGACCACATCTACAAGCAAGACTACTCGCGAATGCTTATCGACCACGTCGAAAAAGGTGCGCGTTGTACTGTTGCTTGTATGCCAGTACCGATTGAAGAAGCCTCTGCATTTGGCGTTATGGCAGTCGATGAAAACGATAAAATTATCGAATTTGTTGAAAAACCGGCTAACCCGCCATCAATGCCAAACGATCCGAGCAAATCTCTGGCGAGTATGGGTATCTACGTCTTTGACGCCGACTATCTATATGAATTGCTGGAAGAAGACGATCGTGATGAAAACTCCAGCCACGACTTTGGTAAAGATTTGATTCCAAAGATCACCGAAGCAGGCCTGGCTTATGCGCATCCATTCCCTCTCTCTTGCGTACAGTCTGACCCAGACGCCGAGCCGTACTGGCGCGATGTGGGTACGCTGGAAGCTTACTGGAAAGCGAACCTTGATCTGGCCTCTGTGGTGCCGGAACTGGATATGTACGATCGCAACTGGCCAATTCGCACCTACAATGAATCATTGCCACCAGCGAAATTCGTTCAGGATCGCTCCGGTAGTCATGGGATGACCCTTAACTCACTGGTTTCCGGCGGTTGTGTAATCTCTGGTTCAGTGGTGGTGCAGTCCGTTCTGTTCTCACGCGTTCGTGTTAATTCATTCTGCAACATTGATTCCGCCGTATTGTTACCGGAAGTATGGGTAGGTCGCTCGTGCCGTCTGCGCCGCTGTGTCATTGACCGCGCTTGTGTCATTCCGGAAGGCATGGTGATTGGTGAGGATGCAGAGGAAGATGCACGTCGTTTCTATCGTTCAGAAGAAGGCATCGTGCTGGTTACGCGCGAAATGCTACGGAAGTTAGGGTATAAACAGGAGCGATAATGCAGGTTTTACATGTATGTTCAGAGATGTTCCCGCTGCTTAAAACCGGCGGTCTGGCTGATGTTATTGGGGCATTACCCGCAGCACAAATCGCAGACGGCGTTGACGCTCGCGTACTGTTGCCTGCATTTCCCGATATTCGCCGTGGCGTGACCGATGCGCAGGTGGTATCTCGTCGTGATACCTTTGCCGGACATTTCACGCTGCTGTTTGGGCATTACAACGGGGTTGGCATTTACCTGATTGATGCACCGCATCTCTACGATCGTCCCGGAAGCCCGTATCACGATACCAACTTATTTGCCTACACCGACAACGTGTTGCGTTTTGCGCTGTTGGGGTGGGTCGGGGCAGAAATGGCCAGTGGGCTGGACCCATTCTGGCGCCCTGATGTAGTGCACGCGCACGACTGGCATGCAGGCCTTGCGCCTGCGTATCTGGCGGCACGCGGGCGTCCGGCGAAGTCTGTGTTTACTGTGCACAATCTGGCCTATCAAGGCATGTTTTATGCACATCACATGAATGACATCCAATTGCCATGGTCATTCTTTAATGTTCATGGGCTGGAGTTCAACGGGCAAATCTCTTTCCTGAAAGCCGGACTGTATTACGCTGACCATATTACAGCGGTTAGTCCGACCTACGCTCGCGAGATTACTGAACCACAGTTTGCCTACGGTATGGAAGGTTTACTTCAGCAGCGTCATCGTGAAGGACGACTTTCCGGCGTACTGAACGGCGTGGACGAGAAAATCTGGAGTCCAGAGACGGACTTACTTTTAGCCTCGCGTTACACCCGCGATTCATTGGAGGATAAAGCGGAGAATAAGCGCCAGTTGCAAATCGCAATGGGGCTTAAGGTTGACGATAAAGTGCCGCTTTTTGCAGTGGTGAGCCGTCTGACCAGCCAGAAAGGCCTGGATCTGGTGTTAGAAGCCTTACCGGGCCTTCTGGAACAGGGCGGACAACTGGCGCTGCTCGGCGCGGGCGATCCGGTATTGCAGGAAGGTTTCCTTGCTGCAGCAGCGGAACACCCCCGGTCAGGTTGGTGTACAGATTGGTTATCACGAAGCATTTTCGCATCGCATTATGGGCGGCGCGGACGTCATTCTGGTGCCCAGTCGTTTTGAACCGTGCGGTTTAACACAACTTTATGGATTGAAGTACGGCACGCTGCCTTTGGTGCGGCGTACCGGTGGGCTTGCTGATACAGTCTCTGACAGTTCTCTAGAGAACCTCGCAGATGGCGTCGCCAGTGGGTTTGTCTTTGAAGATAGTAATGCCTGGTCGCTGTTACGGGCTATTCGACGTGCTTTTGTACTTTGGTCCCGTCCTTCACTTTGGCGGTTTGTGCAACGTCAGGCTATGGCAATGGATTTTAGCTGGCAGGTCGCGGCGAAGTCGTACCGTGAGCTTTACTATCGCTTGAAATAGTTTTCAGGAAACGCCTATATGAATGCTCCGTTTACATATTCATCGCCCACCCTTAGCGTAGAAGCGCTTAAGCACTCTATCGCTTATAAGCTGATGTTTACGATTGGAAAGGATCCTGTCGTTGCCAATAAACATGAGTGGCTGAACGCAACGTTATTTGCTGTGCGCGATCGTCTCGTGGAGCGTTGGTTGCGCTCGAACCGTGCCCAACTGTCGCAAGAAACTCGCCAGGTTTACTACCTGTCGATGGAGTTTTTGATTGGCCGTACTCTCTCCAACGCCATGTTGTCGTTAGGTATTTATGACGATGTTCAGGGGGCGCTGGAGTCGATGGGGTTAAATCTCGAAGAGTTGATTGATGAAGAAAATGACCCGGGCCTCGGGAATGGTGGTCTGGGACGTCTGGCAGCTTGCTTCCTGGATTCACTGGCGACTTTAGGGTTGCCAGGTCGCGGCTACGGTATTCGTTACGACTACGGCATGTTCAAGCAGAACATTGTTAACGGCAGTCAGAAAGAGTCACCGGACTACTGGCTGGAGTACGGCAACCCGTGGGAATTTAAACGACACAATACGCGCTACAAAGTGCGTTTTGGTGGACGTATTCAGCAAGAAGGCAAGAAAACTCGCTGGATTGAAACTGAAGAAATTCTGGCCGTTGCTTATGACCAGATAATCCCCGGCTATGACACTGACGCAACTAATACCCTGCGTTTGTGGAGCGCACAAGCCAGTAGCGAAATTAACCTGGGTAAATTCAACCAGGGGGACTACTTCGCGGCGGTGGAAGACAAAAACCACTCCGAGAACGTATCTCGCGTACTGTACCCGGACGACTCCACTTATTCCGGGCGTGAACTGCGTCTGCGTCAGGAATACTTCCTGGTTTCCTCGACCATTCAGGACATTTTAAGCCGCCATTATCAGCTGCATAAAACCTACGATAATCTGGCAGATAAAATCGCGATTCATCTCAATGACACCCATCCGGTGCTGTCGATTCCTGAATTGATGCGTCTGCTGATTGACGAGCATAAATTCAGCTGGGATGACGCTTTTGAAGTGTGCTGCGAGGTCTTCTCTTACACCAACCACACGCTGATGAGCGAGGCGCTGGAAACCTGGCCGGTCGATATGCTGGGTAAAATTCTGCCGCGTCACTTGCAGATAATCTTTGAAATCAATGACTATTTCCTGAAAACCTTGCAAGAGCAGTATCCGAACGACACTGACCTGCTGGGACGGGCGTCAATCATTGATGAATCCAACGGGCGTCGTGTGCGGATGGCCTGGCTGGCGGTTGTCGTGAGTCATAAAGTTAACGGTGTTTCAGAGTTGCACTCTAACTTGATGGTGCAGTCGCTGTTTGCTGATTTTGCGAAAATCTTCCCGGGTCGTTTCACCAACGTTACCAACGGTGTGACGCCGCGTCGCTGGCTGGCGGTAGCGAACCCATCGCTTTCAGCTGTGCTGGACGAACACCTGGGCCGTAACTGGCGCACCGACCTTAGCCTGCTGAGCGAGCTGCAACAGCATTGTGATTTCCCGATGGTCAACCATGCGGTGCATCAGGCGAAGCTGGATAACAAAAAACGTCTGGCCGAGTACATCGCCCAGCAGTTGAATGTGGTGGTGAATCCGAAGGCGCTGTTTGATGTGCAGATCAAACGTATTCACGAATACAAACGTCAATTGATGAATGTGTTGCACGTTATCACTCGTTATAACCGTATCAAGGCCGATCCGGATGCTAATTGGGTGCCGCGCGTGAATATTTTTGGCGGCAAGGCTGCTTCGGCTTATTACATGGCGAAGCACATTATCCATTTGATCAACGATGTAGCTAAAGTGATCAACAACGATCCGCAGATTGGCGACAAGTTGAAAGTGGTGTTTATCCCGAACTACAGCGTTAGTCTGGCGCAGTTGATCATTCCGGCGGCCGATCTGTCTGAACAGATTTCGCTGGCGGGGACGGAAGCCTCCGGCACCAGTAACATGAAGTTTGCCCTTAACGGCGCGCTGACTATCGGTACGCTGGACGGTGCGAACGTCGAGATGCTGGATCATGTCGGTGATGACAATATCTTTATCTTTGGTAACACAGCGGAAGAAGTGGAAGAACTGCGTCGTCAGGGTTACAAACCGCGTGAATACTACGAGAAAGATGAAGAGCTGCATCAGGTGCTGACGCAAATCGGCAGCGGTGTATTCAGTCCGGAAGATCCGGGACGCTATCGCGATCTGGTTGATTCGCTGATCAACTTCGGCGATCACTACCAGGTACTGGCGGATTATCGCAGCTATGTCGATTGTCAGGATAAAGTCGACGAACTCTACGAGCGTCAGGAAGAGTGGACTGCCAAAGCGATGCTGAACATCGCCAATATGGGCTACTTCTCTTCAGACCGTACGATAAAAGAGTACGCCGATCATATCTGGCATATTGATCCAGTGAGATTGTAAGTTCGTAAAGTGATAACTGCCGTGTGTTCCCATAAAGCTATCGTTAATGGGCACACGGCATTTTTATATCAGATAAACAAAATGTCATGAAAATTTACATATGCTATCAATATATAATTAATATTTATTATTTATTAATAAGGTATCTCATCAGGGAATATTACATATAACGAACATTATAAATAAATAATAAATCATTTGTCGTGTTTATATATTTACTCACTCCTCAGTTCTTCTTTATAAAATAAACTCCTTTGTTTTCAAATGACTGTATTTTTATATAAAGTCAATTATTGCGAGTATTGATTCTTTTAGTTACATTACCAAGCAGCTCATATAATATTTTCCAGCCATTCTATCTCTTAATTTTTCTGGGATTAACCACACCAGCTTTATTCATTTAAATAATGTGATTTGTTAAAGCTGAATGTAAAAATAATCGCCAATATTGCTTGGATTTTTTAACAAAAGGAAAGGTATAAATGAAATTCAATCTATCTAATTTATCCGTAGTTTTACTCGCATCAGGTATGCTGATGTCAACTGCGGTAACTGCTGCGCCAGGCGATGCATCACAATTTGGTGGTGCGGATACAGACTGGAGCACCGTTGATTATCCAAAACTCACCGATATGGATGACAACACTGATGCGATGGGCGGAAACATTCGCTTTACTGGTCGAGTGGTTAAAGCGACGTGTAAGGTTGCTACAGAATCGAAACAGATTGAAGTAGTACTGCCAGTCGTACCTTCTAACGCTTTCACGGGCATTGATACCGAAGCGACGGGCGCCAGTAACCAGACTGACTTCAACATTAAACTGACCGACTGTAGCAATACGGACAGTCAAAACATTGAATTTCGTTTTACTGGCGTAGCAGACAGTGCCAACCAGACGCTTGCCAATGAAGTTGAAGGGGCCGCTGATGCTGATAGTACTGGCGAAGCAGGTGCAACAGGTGTAGGGATTCGTATTTATTCTAAAAACACTACAGCTGACGGTCTGATTAAACTGAATACACAAACTCCTCAGGGGAGTAGTTCTTCGGCAGCCTACGTGATTCCTGGCGATGCAGCCACTCATGATTTTACTGCGGCATTTACCGCGGGCTATGCGCAGAACGGTAGTACCGTTGCACCAGGTCTGGTGAAATCGACGGCAAGTTTCGTCGTGCTGTACGAATAATTACAGCAAGATAATTTCAGGTTACAGTTACTTGTAGCCTGAAATTAATATTACGTGTTTATTTGTAATAAATAGACTCGTATCAGTAATTACAATTAATTTCATCTACAAGGATGCAGTATGAGATGGATTTCAAAAAATAAATGTTTTACGAATAGAAACATTAATTCTTTGCAGAAGGCTCATTATGTCATAAGGGCCGGTGCTCTATTTTTACTATCCGCCATATCTATCAATGCTATTGCTGCGGGTGGCTTCGGTCTTGGTTCTACGCGTCTGGTTTATCCATCTGACAGTCAGCAAATTACGTTAAGTGTACAGAATGGTGGGGCTAACACCAGCTATTTAATCCAGTCATGGATTGATGACAATAAAAGCAGTAAAAAAAAGTCAGGATTTTGTGGTTACGCCTCCTTTATTTATGTTGCCAACGCGAAAAGAAGCCTCATTGAGGATAATGTTTATTGGTAAATCACAGTTACCGACTGATCGCGAAACATTATTCTGGATGAATGTGAAAGCGATTCCGCCAACGGATGAGAAGAATACCCAGAAAAACACGTTACAACTGGCGTTACAAAACAGAATTAAATTATTTTACCGTCCGACTAATTTACCCGTTCAGGCTGGTAAAGCACGGGATATGCTGCGATTTAAATACGAAGGTAAACAGCTGAGAGTCATTAACCCTTCTCCCTATTATCTGACGGTGACTGGAATCAGGGTGCAAGGGGCAAAATTACCTAATGCGTTTGTTCCACCGAAAAGTGACGTAACAGTGTCTTCACCAGTGACGTTAGCCGGTGAAATTACTTATCAAACTATCAATGATTACGGTGCCACAACGGCCAGGCAAAAGGGAACGATGCAATAAACCTGGAAGATTAAAACGTTAAAGCAACTCAGGTCAGGGATATGAACCTAAAGCTCAGAAAACTCGAACACAGGATGGCAAGGCACAAGCAGATGAGGCGGTGTATGCTGCTTCTACTGACACTTTTGCCTGCGTGTTCAGTGGCTGGTTTGCGCTTTAACCCTGCATTCCTGTCGGGTGATACAGAAGCTGTTGCTGATTTATCTCGTTTTGAGAAAGGGATGACGTATCTGCCAGGTAGTTATGAGGTTGAAATATGGGTCAATGATTCGCCTTTGACATCACGTAAGGTCACTTTCAAAGCTGATGAGCAGAATCAGTTGATTCCCTGTTTTTCGCTCGATGAGTTAGTCACCTTAGGAATAAACAAAAGTGCATTGCCGGAGCAGGCGCAAGCAGAGGGGAATCATTGTCTCGATTTGCGTATATGGTTTGCAGAAGTTCAATATACTCCTGAACTGGATGCGCAACGACTCAAACTGACCTTCCCGCAGGCAATATTAAAGCATGAAGCACGTGGTTATATCCCACCTGAGGAATGGGATAATGGTATCCCAGCCATTCTTATTAATTATGATTTTTCTGGCAACAGCGATCGTGGAGACTATGCGTCTGATAGTTATTATTTAAATCTTCGCTCAGGTTTAAACTTAGGAGCGTGGCGTTTTCGTGATTATTCTACATGGAGTCGTTCAGGTAATTCACCGGGTAAAATTGCACATGTGAGTAGTACGTTACAACGGGTCGTTATTCCTTTTAAAAGTGAATTAACACTGGGTGATACCTGGTCTTCATCAGATGTTTTCGACAGCGTGAGTATTCGTGGTGCTAAACTTGAGTCCGATGAAAACATGCTGCCGGATAGCCAAAGTGGCTTTGCTCCTACTGTGCGCGGCATTGCTAAAAGTAATGCTCAGGTAACGATTAAACAAAATGGTTATGTTATTTATCAGACCTATACTCCCCCTGGGCCTTTTGAAATCAACGATCTGAACCCTACGTCTTCCGCAGGGGATTTGGAAGTTACGATCAAAGAGTCTGATAATTCCGAAACTATCTATACCATTCCTTACGCCGCTGTACCCATCCTTCAACGCGAAGGACATATTAAATATTCCGCAACTGCCGGTAAATATCGTAGTAATAGCTATAATCAAAACAATCCGAATATCTTTCAAGGAGATTTGATTTGGGGGTTACCCTGGGATATTACCGCCTATGGAGGAATACAATACTCTAATAATTATCGGGCAATAGCACTCGGGCTTGGGTTCAACCTTGGTATGTTTGGTGCGACCTCATTTGATTTGACGCAAGCCAATAGCACACTTGCTGATGGCAGTAAACATCAAGGGCAATCGTACCGTTTTCTATACTCAAAATCGTTAGTGCAAACAGGTACGGCTTTTCAGATTATTGGTTATCGCTACTCGACGGAGGGGTTTTATTCGTTGAGTGATACCACATACAAACAAATGTCGGGCACGGTTATCGATCCAGATACCCTTAATGAAAAAGACTATGTTTATAACTGGAATGATTTTTATAATTTACGTTATAACAAAAGAGGAAAGTTTCAGGCAAATATATCGCAACCATTGGGCGAATATGGCTCTATGTATTTGGCAGCGAGTCAACAAACTTACTGGAATACGAATAATAAAGATACCTTATACCAGGTTGGCTATAATACGAGTGTGCATGGGATTTATTTAAACATTGCTTATAACTACAGCAAATCACCAGGTTCAGATGCGGACAGAATCTTATCCGTCAATATATCATTGCCGATCAGTAATTGGTTATCACCAGCAGTCGATGGGCGCACTGCGACAAATTCTATGACAGCGACCTATGGCTACAGTCAAGATAATAGCGGTCATGTGAATCAGTATGCTGGAGTATCTGGTTCACTGCTGGAACAACATAATCTAAACTATAATATTCAACAAAATTTTGCCAATCAGAATAATAGCGGAAATGGATCGGTAGGTTTAAATTACCGCGGTACTTATGGTTCACTAAATTCCGGATACAGCTACGATAATAATGGTAACCAGCAATTTAACTATGGTTTAAGTGGTGCCATGGTTGTTCACGAAAATGGTTTAACGCTAAGTCAGCCGTTAGGTGAAACAAATATACTGATAAAAGCACCAGGAGCAAACAATGTAAATGTGGAGCGCGGAACGGGGGTTAAAACAGACTGGCGTGGCTATGCTGTCGTGCCTTATGCCACGGAATATCGGCGTAATAATATCTCTTTAGACCCTATGTCTATGAGTATGCATACAGAATTAGATGCCACTACTATGGAAGTGATACCCAGTAAAGGTGCTTTAGTTCGCGCTGAGTTTAATGCACATGTCGGTATTCGTGGTTTATTTAATCTTCACTATCGTAATAAATCAGTTCCATTTGGTGCGACGGCCAGTGTACCCACTGAGGGGACCACTCAGATTACAGGAATAGTGGGTGACAGTGGGCAGGTTTATCTCTCCGGTTTGCCTTTACAAGGCATAATAAATATACAGTGGGGAGAAAGTTCTTATCAGCAATGTCAGGCAAGCTATCAATTACCGGAAAGCGAGCTGGATAATGCCATTAGCTATGCAAATCTGGAGTGCCGCTAATGAATATATTACAGAAATTTATTCTATTAATTTTTACATCATTATTCATGATGGTGATTTCATGTAACGCACTGGCTAACGATACCGTAATAGTCACATTTACAGGACAATTATTAGCAAAAAACGTGTGATATTACAGCTGGAAGCAAAGATCAGCCAGTAAATATGGGAACTTATGACGTCAATGATTTTTTGAATGTAGGGGATGTTTCTGGCAGCCATACATTTACGATCAATCTGGAAGGATGTCCTACAACAACCAGTACTGTGTATAGTTCAGGAGTAAGTGCTAATGTGAGGTTTACTGGAGATACTGATGCTATTAATACCACTTTATTACGCCTTACTTCCAGTGCAGATAGTGCAACTGGAGTGGGCGTCGAAATTTTAGATAGCAATGATAAAATTATAGCGATTAATAGTGAGTCAGGGTTCAAAGAATTAATTTTAGATAATAATGGCGATACCAGTTTAGCCTTTAAACTCCGCTATAAGTCAACTCAGCAAAACGTACATGCGGGGCAGGCGAATGCGCTGTTGTACTTTGATATAGATTATCAGTGAGGATAATATGACGCGCTCCTGGAATTTAATTGCTCTGTTATTCTCTGTGATATCAATGCCATCCATTGCTGATGATACAACACATACAGGTGTTGTACGGATAGAAGGAATAATAACGGCAAAGACTTGTATTGTTGCCGATGAGTCTAAAAATTTCACAGTTAACATGCCTGATGTTCCCAGTTATAGGGTGAGAAATTCAGGGAGTGTTACTGAAAAAAGTTGGCTTCTCTGTAAAGTTAACCCGTTGTGGCAGTGATGTCGGTCATGCCAATGTCACGTTTGATGGAACATCAGTTAGTGAAGACACGGCCCTATATAAACTGGAAGAGGGCTCAGTCGAGGGGTTAGCACTGGCTATTTTTGACAACAACAAACAAAGTATTAGTAATGGTATAAAGAGTACAAGTTATGCCCTTACACCATTGGTAGATAATACATTGCATTTCTTTGCTGCTTATAAAGCTATAAAAAATGATGTACAACCAGGAGAGGCGAATGCATCAGTTTCCTTTATCGTCACTTATGATTAATGTGCTGATATGCTTTTTTATATGTTGCACAAATGCGCAGGCAGGAGTTGTTGTTGGCGGTACCCGTTTTGTTTACCCAGAAAAGCAGTCATCAATTTCGGTCGAGCTTAAAAATACTGCCAGTAAAGATATGCTGGTTAAAATTTCCGTGACACCTGATGATGGCCGCCAGTTAAAAGGCACACTGGAATCCCAACCTTTACTACCAAATAAGGCGTTTATTGCCACACCACCATTATTGGTACTTAAACAAGATAAAAATACCAAAATAAGAATTAATCGCGTGGGTGATCAGTTACCTGCAGATCGTGAGAGTTTATTTATACTGAATGTTGCAGCGTTACCTGCTCAGGAACAAAACTCACAACTTAAGAACGAAAATCAACTCCAGGTAGCTGTACGCAACAGGATGAAAATATTTTATCGCCCGGAGACGTTATCAGGTAATCCACTTGACGCTTATCAACAGTTACGCTGGACGCGAAACAATGAAGTTGTCACTGTTTTTAACCCTACGCCCTGGTATGTGACACTCTATAATTTATCTATTGATGGTAAAAGCATAAATGGTGGCATGGTCGCACCATTTAGTCATCGTCAACAGGATTGGTGTCAGCGGCAAGGATATTGTGAGATTAACTGGCAAACGTTGGATCTTTACAATAATGCTTTACCTGTTTGGAGCGTAAAATTAAATGTTTTACAAAATAATGCTATGGGTGCAGTAGCGATACATGGATAACCGGAGAAGCATGATGCTTACTTATTTTCGGGGAAATATAAAAGCAATTTGTATATTGTTTATTCTTTTAGTCAGTAGCTGCTATAACATCGTATATGCTGAAGATATGGGACGGGATCGTGCTTTTTGTTATCCTGGTTCACCAGGTAATAATACTACTCCTGCGACATTTTCTTATAATTTTGGTACTGTGATTGTCTCTGATGTCAATAATAATTCTCCTGGAACAGTATTACCAGCACAGGACTGGAACATAGGGCGTTACAAGGCTTATTGCAATTCACTTGATGATTATGAAGTTTATTTTTCTGGTGTGTCTGGGATTGATCCGTCGGGAGCATCTGGTGATCATCAGGGGAGCGATATATTTATTCCTTTGACTCATGAAATATCTGTCTCGACACATATAAAACTCTATAATAAAAATGGTTCAATGACAGATAAAACAGTACCTTTCGATAACTATAGCACCAATTATCCAGCAGACAGAAGTAAATCATCGAATTGGGCATCAGGTACTGAAGGATATATAAAAATCAGACTTGATAAAAAAATAATATCCGATATATCAATAAATAACGTATTGCTGGTTTCTTTGTATGTCAGCCAGTTCCCAACTGAACATGGCCCCGTTCCTGTATTTAATGCTTATATTGGCAACTTAAATATTGAGGTTCCACAAGGCTGCACAATTAATGAGGGTACCAGCTTTACCGTTAATATGCCGGATGTCTGGGCTAGTGAGTTAAGTCGGGCTGGCGCTGGAGTGAAACCAACGGGTGTTTCTCCTGTTGCCACTACCATTCCGATCAATTGTACGAACAAAGATATTGATGCCGTAATGACGCTGGTTTTTGATGGCAATATTTCATCAACGAGAGATGTTAATGGCCGGCAAAGCATTATTCAGGCGGAGGATAACCCAGACGTTGGCATTATGATTATGGATAGCCAACAGGAATCCGTAGACTTGAACGCCCTTGCTGCGCATGTTGGTGTGCCATTTAAGTTAATTGAAAACCGAGCTGAGTCAGCTCAGACAGCAGACGTGACTTTTCTGTCTCTACCCGTTAGTACCACAGGGCGACTACCCGCTGCGGGTCGTTATAATGCCCTGGCTGTTTTGCGGGTGGAATACCAGTGATGTATGAGTCAGTACAGAAACGGATTAGCCCGCTTTTAGCCATCGGTAGGGCAGTGCCTGGTGGAAGATGTGGGATATGTGCCGATGTATCCAACAATGAAATAACCCTCGAGGGAAAGGAATCAGCGCGATGAATAAATTCACAGGCGTTTTACTGTTAGGTGCAGTATTACTGGCGGGATGCGCCGACCGGAAAGGGTACTATAACAGCGTCAGGGAAGAAGAGAGCCATGGCCTGACGTCTCTGCGGGGACAGCCTGAATTCCGTTACAGCGAAGATTGGACAAGATGGCCGAGAGTGTACGGTGCAACAGCTTTATACCCGCTGTATGCTTCTGCATATTATGAATTAGTACCGGAGCCGAAAGATGCGGATCAAACCTCGCTGGCCTGGCAGGCGTATGGTTTACAGCAAACCCGAACAGCTGAATCCTACGATAGTCTGATTAAAGGTACTGCGACAGTTATTTTTGTCGCGCAACCTTCTGAAGGGCAGAAAAAACGTGCAGAAGAAGCGGGCGTTAAGCTGAAATATACCGCGTTTGCCCGCGAAGCCTTTGTCTTTATCGTTGATATCAAAAACCCGGTTAATTCACTTAGCGAACAGCAGGTCAAAGACATTTTTAGCGGTAAAGTGAGTCGCTGGAATAAAGTGGGTGGCAGTGACGACCGCATAAAAGTCTGGCAGCGGCCAGAAGATTCTGGAAGCCAAACGGTTATGAAGGGACTGGTTATGCAAGATACTCCAATGCTGCCAGCCAAAAAATCCACTGTTATCGATCTTATGGGTGGTTTAATTACCGAAGTCGCCGACTACCAAAATACGCCGTCTTCCATTGGATACACCTTCCACTATTACGTCACACGTATGAATGACAATATGCTCAAAATGCGCAAACAGATCAAACTGCTGGCTATAAATGGCGTTGCGCCTACAGAGGAAAATATCCGTAACGGCACTTATCCGTATATAATTGATGCTTATATGGTGACGCGCGAAAACCCCACGCCGGAAACGCAGAAATTCGTCGATTGGTTTTTAAGCCCACAGGGACAGCAATTGGTAGATGATGTGGGCTATGTGCCGCTGTATAAAACGCAACCTTAGAGCAGGGAAATAATATGGATACTACCATTATTCGCCTGAACGCGGCGAATGCTCGTTTTGTTTATCAACCGTTTACACGCGACCAGCGGGCGAGGGGGTAATTATGCAACCCAGCCCCGCCATGCAGGCATTAATTGAGCAGATATATTACACCTTTCGCCGTTATCCGGTGCCGAAGCAATTTGTGGTTTGTTGTGAATATTGCCTGAGTCAGCAGGAACAAAAGGCATTACGGAATACATCGTTACGAGCGATCCCTTATTCTTTAATCAATGCCTGGAATAGTAGTCCTGGTCCTGATCCGCAAAACAGCGATGAAGTCCGTTATTTTCTGCCGCGTCTACTGGAATTTGTTGCGCAGGGGTATTTTGACAATATTCACGAAGTCTTTTCTCTGCGCCGTATCAACCTGGCTAATAAAGCAAACTGGCGTGCGGATGAACTGGCGATATTGCAGCAATTTGCCTGCCAGTATATGGCTGATTGGGTATCTGGCGATGAAGCTGTCGAATTACAGTACATGCTGGAAATGTTTTTCCGTGCCGATATCGCCCTTGCGCCATTGCTTGATGCCGTTATCTCTGTACCCGGTTACCAGCCCACAGTGTCAGTGGCATGTTTACTGTGGCATAACAGGGAAGAGAATATCCAGAATAGTAGCTTTGAGCAGGATGATGACGATAAAGCTATTACCGCCCAAATCAATACCTGGGCTGACAACAATCAATCCATCCTGAAAGAACGCTCGCGGCAAGCGATTGAGAACCCGCTTAGGCAGCCTGAACAGGGCACACGATATCAGGTCTGGGAAGATGACTGGATGATAGATGAGTGTTTATGCGCGATGTATGACGCATCATCCGAATCACCAGGGCAATAAAGATGAATAAAATCAGACTTTATATTCCCCCGCTAATTCTCGGCTTTATTATTGTACCGTTGTTGATATGGCCGACGGTAGTTGCGCTGGCTGCTTCTGTTATAACGCTGAGTTTTCTGGGGGAGATACTGTTCTCTATCCCGCTCATGATCAGGCGTATTTCATTTCTGGAATTACAACTTTGGTTATCGGTCGAATATGCGCTTTTCTTCTGTGTAATGTGCTGCGTCGGTTGGCAATTTGCTCGCAGAACTCAATCTGAATTGAAAAGCAGACTCCATTGTTGGCTGGTATTTGCACCAGTTTATTTCTGGTTGCTCCTGTGGAATATCATTTTTTATGTCGCGCCAGCGCAAATTGCTTTGCTGGAAAATATGCGCAGTTTCTTTCTGACAGTCGTCTGGCTCCCACTGAATTTTTCGCCATTTTGGTCCCAACCGTGGACTGGCTTTGTCGGTCCGATAAGTGCACAGCTTGGTTTTGCGTTGGGATATTATTGCCAGTGGCGTAGCAAAAATAGAAGTCAGAGGAAGAAGTGGGGCGAGTGGGTAATGTGTCTGAGTTTTGCTACGTTGGGTATGATTGCGTGGGCTTTGCGGTAATTCCTTGAATCAAAAAGTAGGTTAGATTGAAAATTGACCTCAGATTGTTGACAAAGTGCGCTTTGCTCATGCCGGATACGGCGTGAACGCCTTATTCGGCCTATAAAACCATGTAAATTCAATATATTGCATAAACCACGTAGGCCTGATAAGCGTAGCGCATCAGGCAGTTTTTTTGTTTATCATCAGTCTCAGGTCAGATTGAAATCTGACCTGACCACCTTACGTTAATTTACGACGCCAGCGACAACTTCTGCTGCGTATACTCCACCAGCCACTGACTCACACGAGACTGTTGTTCCGCATTCAGCCACATGCCTTGTTTTGTGCGACGCCACAGGGCATCGTCGGCGCGACGGACCCATTCGTGATCCACCAGATATTTCAGCTCCGCTTCGTAGAACTCATGACCGAAATCCTCCCCGAGGTCGCTTATCGCCCCCGCATTGCCGAGCAGCAGCTCGCTGTTGCTGCCGTACGTTCGCGCATAATGACGTGCCAGCGATTCGGTCAGGAATGGATAGCGGCGGCGCAGACGAGCTGCGTAATCGTCGCGGTCGCCTTCAATGGCACCACCCGGCAGCACGCTCTCTTTCGTCCACGCCGGGCCAATACCCTGATAATACGGCGTCAGTTTTTCCAGCGCATGTTCCGCCAGTTTGCGGTAGGTGGTCAGCTTACCGCCGAATACCGACAGCAGCGGTGCTTTGCCGTTTTCATCATGGATATCAAGGGTGTAATCACGGGTGATTGCCTGCGGTGAGTCGGATTCATCATCACACAGCGGGCGCACGCCGGAGTAGGTCCAGACGATATCGTCACGGCTTAGCTGCTTTTTAAAGTGCGTGTTATACACTTTCAGCAGGTAATTGATTTCACTCTCTTCAATCTTCACTGCTTTTGGATCGCCTTTGTATTCCACATCGGTGGTGCCGATGATGGAAAACTCGTCCATCCATGGGATCACGAACACAATACGTTTATCTTCGTTTTGCAGAATGTAGGCTTGCTTCTGGGTATGCACGCGTGGCACCACAATATGGCTGCCTTTGATCAGGCGAATGCCATAAGGCGAAGGCAGATGCATCCCATCGTCGAAGAACTGCTTCACCCACGGGCCGGTGGCGTTCACCAGGCCGCGTGCCTGCCAGCTGTATTTTTTACCGGTATCGATATCTTCCGCTTCCACAATCCACAGGCCGTTTTCGCGGCGAGCAGAAGTGGCACGAGTACGAGTAAGCACTTCGCCGCCTTTACGCACCACCATCTGGGCGTTGGCGAGTACCAGACGGGCGTCGTCAACCCAACAGTCGGAATATTCGAATCCGCGCTTAATTTCCGGTTTTAACACTGAGTTTGCGCCAAAACGCAAACCGGTTGATCCCGGCAGGCTGGTGCGTTTACCCAGATGATCGTACATAAACAGACCAATCCGAATCATCCACGCCGGGCGCAGATGCGGACGATGCGGCAAGCGAAAACGCATCGGGAAGGCGATATGCGGGGCCATTTTCAGTAGCACTTCACGTTCGGCCAGCGCCTCGCTGACCAGTCGGAATTCATAGTGCTCAAGGTAGCGCAGGCCACCGTGAATGAGTTTTGAACTGGCGGAAGAGGTCGCGCAAGCGAGATCCTGCGCCTCCAGCATCAGCACGGATAAACCGCGTCCAGCGGCGTCTGCCGCGATACCAGCACCATTGATGCCGCCACCTATCACAATCAGATCTTTGGTTTCCATGCTGCCCTCATTCACTTTCGTTAAAGCTCATAAATGCTCGTTATCGAACATATTAGCAAAGAATCGCGCTTTGGGTAACATTGAAAAAACATTTTAGAGTGATATGTATAACATTATGGCGTTTATCTGCCGCTTCGACGTAAACTGTGCGGTAAATTTGCCCACTTGTTTGTAAAGAAAGAGAGACGCATGGATCAGTTCGAATGTATTAACGTTGCCGACGCGCACCAGAAGTTGCAGGAAAAAGAGGCGGTGCTGGTCGATATTCGCGATCCACAGAGTTTCGCAATGGGGCATGCGGCGCAGGCTTTCCATTTGACTAACGACACGCTGGGCGCGTTTATGCGTGATAACGACTTCGATACACCGGTGATGGTGATGTGTTACCACGGTAATAGCAGCAAAGGCGCGGCGCAGTATCTGCTGCAACAGGGCTACGATGTGGTCTATAGCATTGATGGCGGCTTTGAAGCCTGGCAGCGTCAGTTTCCTACAGAGGTGGCGTACGGCGCGTAACGCTTTATACTGTCCCCTTTTGTGTGGAATAAGCGACAGCAACGATGTTGATGATTACCTCTTTTGCTAACCCCCGCGTGGCGCAGGCGTTTGTTGATTATATGGCGACGCAGGGTGTTATCCTCACGATTCAACAACATAACCAAAGCGATGTCTGGCTGGCGGATGAGTCCCAGGCCGAGCGCGTGCGGGCGGAGCTGGCGCGTTTTCTCGAAAACCCGGCAGATCCGCGTTATCTGGCGGCGAGCTGGCAGGCGGGCCATACCGGCAGTGGCCTGCATTATCGCCGTTATCCTTTCTTTACTGCCTTGCGTGAACGTGCAGGTCCGGTAACCTGGGTGATGATGATCGCCTGCGTGGTGGTGTTTATCGCCATGCAAATTCTCGGCGATCAGGAAGTGATGTTATGGCTGGCCTGGCCATTCGATCCAACACTGAAATTTGAGTTCTGGCGTTACTTCACCCACGCGTTAATGCACTTCTCGCTGATGCATATCCTCTTTAACCTGCTCTGGTGGTGGTATCTCGGCGGTGCGGTGGAAAAAACGCCTCGGCAGCGGTAAGCTAATTGTCATTACTCTCATTAGCGCCCTGTTAAGTGGCTATGTGCAGCAAAAATTCAGCGGGCCGTGGTTTGGCGGGCTTTCTGGCGTGGTGTATGCGCTGATGGGCTACGTCTGGCTACGTGGCGAACGCGATCCGCAAAGTGGCATTTACCTGCAACGTGGGTTAATTATCTTTGCGCTGATCTGGATTGTCGCCGGATGGTTTGATTTGTTTGGGATGTCGATGGCGAATGGAGCACACATCGCCGGGTTAGCCGTGGGTTTAGCGATGGCTTTTGTTGATTCGCTCAATGCGCGAAAACGAAAATAATTCCAGGGATTTATAAATGAAACAAACACAACGTCACAACGGTATTATCGAACTGGTTAAACAGCAGGGTTATGTCAGTACCGAGGAACTGGTGGAGCACTTCTCCGTCAGCCCGCAGACTATTCGCCGCGACCTCAACGAGCTGGCAGAGCAAAACCTGATCCTGCGCCATCATGGCGGCGCGGCGCTGCCTTCCAGTTCGGTTAACACGCCGTGGCACGATCGCAAGGCCACTCAGACCGAAGAAAAAGAGCGCATCGCCCGTAAAGTGGCGGAGCAAATCCCCAACGGCTCGACGCTGTTTATCGATATTGGCACCACGCCGGAAGCGGTGGCGCACGCGCTGCTTAATCACAGCAATTTGCGCATTGTCACCAACAATCTCAACGTTGCTAACACGCTGATGGTGAAAGACGATTTTCGCATCATTCTCGCCGGTGGCGAATTACGCAGCCGCGATGGTGGGATCATTGGCGAAGCGACGCTCGATTTTATCTCCCAGTTCCGTCTGGACTTTGGCATTCTGGGGATCAGCGGCATCGATAGCGACGGCTCGCTGCTGGAGTTCGATTACCACGAAGTTCGCACCAAACGCGCCATTATTGAGAACTCGCGTCACGTTATGCTGGTTGTCGATCACTCGAAATTTGGCCGTAATGCGATGGTCAATATGGGCAGCATCAGCATGGTTGATGCCGTCTACACCGACGCCCCGCCGCCAGCGGGCGTGATGCAGGTGCTGACGGACCATCATATTCAACTGGAGCTGTGCTGATCCTGCATCGCTTCCCACGTCAGACCAAAACGCGCCAGGTATTTGCGTAGCCGATCCGCGTCATTGACGCTGGCTTTGCCCTGGCGCGAAACATCAAAAAGCTGTCGTCCGGCAGCAGAAAGCGACTTTGCCTGGCGGCAGATAGCGATAACGTGTTCCAGTTGCATACGGTCGAAGAGATCGATGTTTTCTGCCTCTGCGCCCAACAACGCCGTAAGCGCGGAGGGGCGGCTCTCCTGCCAGTTATAGCGCAGACGGTTTATCTCATCTTCAACCACGTCCAGAGTAATGCGTCCGCTAGTGGCAAAGGTTGCCATTCGCGTGACGCTGGCAGAAAGCTCGCGAAAGTTACCGCGCCATGTTGCCTGGGGAGATGTCGCAAAGGCCAGCCAGGCGCGCCGCGCTTCGGTGTTAAAACGCACGCTGTCGCCGGTGAGTGAAGCGTGGCGCTCCACTTCATAATCCAGGTTAGGTTCAATATCTTCCTGACGCTGGCGCAGCCCCGGCAGGGTGAAGGTCCAGAGATTGATCCGCGCGTATAGATCTTCGCGAAATTTGCCTTCGGCAACCAGCTGGCGTAAATCGCGCACCGTTCCGGCGATGAGCTGAAAATCACTGCTCACCTGGCGATCGCTGCCAAACGGGTAAAAGGTTTTCTCTTCAATGGCTTTCAGCAGCATTGCCTGTTCGTCTGCGCCCAGTTCGCCAATCTCATCAAGAAACAACATTCCGCCGTTGGCGCTGCGTAATAAACCTTCACGCGATTCCCGCGCCCCGGTAAACGCGCCTTTCACATGACCAAACAGCGTCGACATGGCGGTATCGCCGCGCAGGGTGGCGCAGTTCACTTCCACAAACGCGCCGCTAAACTGATGCCGCGCCTGTTTTAGCTCGAAGATGCGTCGCGCCAGAAATGACTTACCTGCACCGGTCGGGCCATTAAGCAGAATTGGCGCGCGGGATTTAATCGCCACTTTTTCAATCTGCTCAATCATGCGGTTGAAGTGGGGGTTACGCGTGGCAATGCCGGACTTAAGAAAATCAAGCGTTTGCTGGCGTTCCTCGGCAAAGCGGCTGGCGATGGCGTTATAACGGCTTAAATCGAGATCGATAATCGTCACTTCACCTGCGCCGCGTGGCTGTTCTTTTTTGCGCGGAGGCGAGGTCTGCGCCAGCCGGGCGGGCAGGTAACGCGCTTCCGCCAGCAGAAACCAGCAAATCTGCGCGACGTGGGTGCCGGTGGTGATGTGAATTAAATAGTCTTCTTTCTCTGGCTGAAACTCGTAACCACGAGCGAAATCATGCAGGCAGGCGTAAACCTCTTCGAAATCCCACGGGTTATGCAGCTCAATCTCAACGCCCACTACTTCTGTTTCTGGCGAAACGCTGGCGATATCGCGTTTAAGTGTTTCAAACAGCGAGCGCGAGCGGGCATCGTGCAACAATTCCAGTCGATCGATGACCAACGATTCTTGCTGGCATAAACAGAGCGTCGGACGCCATTTTGACCAGCGCTGGCTGCCGCGCCCGGCATAATCCAGCACTGTTCCGACAAAGCCAAAAGCCACTGTTTTACGCATCTTAGATATCCTTATAAAAGACGATATTTCATTATCGGTGAATTGGTTTTGTGGAAAATCTCCGTTTACGGACGTAAAGATTTAACCTATTTAAAAACAATGAATTAAAAAATTAACCTGCATATTTAATTTTCTGGCACGACGGTTGCAATTATCAGGACAGCAAACAACGAAAAGAGAAAAACAAAATGAATTACGAATTACTGACCACTGAAAATGCCCCGGTAAAAATGTGGACCAAAGGCGTGCCGGTAGAAGCCGATGCACGTCAGCAACTTATTAATACGGCGAAGATGCCGTTTATTTTCAAACATATTGCGGTAATGCCTGATGTACACCTGGGTAAAGGTTCCACCATTGGTAGCGTGATCCCGACTAAAGGGGCGATTATTCCGGCGGCTGTGGGCGTGGATATCGGTTGTGGAATGAACGCACTGCGTACCGCGTTAACGGCGGCAGACCTGCCTGAAAACCTGGCGGAGCTGCGTCAGGCAATTGAAACGGCCGTGCCGCATGGGCGTACCACTGGCCGTTGTAAACGTGATAAAGGCGCATGGGAAAACCCGCCTGTTAACGTCGATGCGAAATGGGCTGAGCTTGAAGCCGGTTATCAGTGGTTAACGCAAAAATATCCCCGTTTCCTTAACACTAACAACTATAAACACCTGGGAACGCTGGGAACGGGTAACCACTTTATTGAAATCTGCCTTGATGAGTCGGACCAGGTGTGGATTATGCTGCACTCCGGTTCACGCGGAATCGGTAACGCCATCGGAACATATTTTATCGATCTGGCACAAAAAGAGATGCAGGACCAGCTTGAGACGTTGCCGTCGCGTGATCTGGCGTACTTTATGGAAGGTACGGAATACTTTGATGATTACCTGAAAGCCGTGGCCTGGGCGCAGCTTTTTGCCAGCCTTAACCGCGATGCGATGATGGAAAACGTGGTAACGGCGTTGCAGAGCATTACGCAGAAAACGGTAAGACAGCCACAAACGCTGGCGATGGAAGAGATCAACTGTCACCACAACTATGTGCAAAAAGAACAAGCACTTTGGCGAAGAGATCTACGTGACGCGTAAAGGCGCGGTGTCTGCGCGTGCTGGTCAATATGGAATTATTCCCGGTTCGATGGGAGCGAAAAGCTTTATCGTCCGTGGGCAGGGAAATGAAGAGTCGTTCTGTTCGTGCAGCCACGGTGCCGGGCGGGTTATGAGCCGTACTAAAGCGAAAAAACTGTTCAGCGTGGAAGATCAAATTCGTGCCACCGCGCATGTGGAATGCCGTAAAGATGCCGAAGTGATCGACGAAATCCCGATGGCGTATAAAGATATTGATGCGGTGATGGCGGCACAAAGCGATCTGGTGGAAGTTATCTACACCCTGCGTCAGGTGGTGTGCGTAAAAGGATAAATGATGAAAAGGATGATTGCGCTGGATGGCGCACAGGGCGAAGGCGGCGGGCAGATCCTGCGCTCGGCGCTGAGTCTGTCGATGATAACCGGCCAGCCATTTACCATCACCGGCATTCGTGCCGGGCGGGCGAAACCGGGGCTGTTGCGCCAGCATCTGACTGCGGTAAAGGCGGCGACGGAAATTTGCGGAGCAACGGTGGAAGGCGCGGAGCTGGGATCGCAGCGTCTGGTCTTCCGGCCTGGTACCGTGCGCGGCGGCGATTACCGCTTTGCTATCGGTAGCGCCGGAAGTTGTACGCTGGTGCTGCAAACGGTGCTGCCCGCGCTGTGGTTTGCCGACGGGCCTTCGCGTGTTGAAGTGAGCGGCGGTACCGATAACCCGTCGGCCCCGCCTGCGGATTTTATCCGCCGGGTGCTGGAGCCGCTGCTGGCGAAAATAGGAGTTCATCAGCAAACCACATTATTACGCCACGGTTTTTACCCTGCCGGAGGCGGCGTGGTGGCAACGGATGTCTCGCCCGTGGCATCGTTTAACACCTTGCAACTTGGCGAGCGCGGGAACATTGTGCAGATGCGTGGAGAGGTGCTACTGGCTGGTGTGCCGCGCCATGTCGCTGAACGTGAAATCGCTACGCTGGCGGCAAGTTTTTCCCTGCATGAGCAGAATATTCATAACCTGCCGCGCGACCAGGGGCCGGGTAATACCGTCTCGCTTGAAGTCGAAAGTGAAAATATCACCGAACGCTTTTTTGTCGTCGGTGAAAAGCGCGTCAGTGCCGAGGTGGTCGCGGCACAGTTAGTGAAAGAGGTGAAACGCTACCTGGCAAGCCCAGCTGCGGTGGGGGAATATCTCGCTGACCAGTTGGTACTGCCGATGGCGCTGGCGGGCGCGGGAGAATTTACGGTCGCCCATCCCTCATGTCATCTGCTGACCAATATCGCCGTGGTGGAGCGTTTCTTGCCCGTGCAGTTCAGTCTGACAGAAACAGACGGCGTAACGCGAGTGAGCGTTGAATGATGCAGAGATGTCAGCCGGATCTGGCGCGTTATCCGGCTAAATTCACACTCCATACCCCATCATCTTCAGCAGTTTCTGCGCGTGTTGTACCGCAGCCTGGCGGTGGGCGACGCCGAGTTTCTGATACAGGTTGCGGATATGCGTCTTGATAGTGGTCGCTGCGACTTCCAGCTCGCCCGCAATTTGTTCGTTGCTGTAACCGGAGTAAATCAGCCCCAGTACTTGCCATTCACGTTGTGTCAGCGGGCTGGTGCGGATAAGTTCTGGCACTTCCGGATGATTTAGCAGACGTTCAACGAAACTCTCATCGAAATGGGCGAATTTATGTCGATGATGTTGATTGATTTCCCGCAGAATACGCTGCGCGCGGTGCTGTTCCAGTTCCGGCAACGTATTGAGTTGAATCAGCTGACGTAACTGTTGCGCCATCGCTTCGCCTTCAATAACAAAATGACTGATAAATCCAGTGCGGTTTGCCAGTTTTAATGCATCCAGCAACACACGCTGGGCGTCGCTTTTACGCCCAGCTTGCCAGTACAACTGATTGAGTAAAAGCAGGTTCCGGTTGAGGTCGCTCATTAACCGCAGACTGCGGGCGTTTTCGTTCAGTTCTTCGAGGACTATTTCCGCCGGTTCAAACTCGCCCAGCAAGATTTGTGCACGGGCAATGTTGCGCCATTGACCTTGCAGGAAGTGATTGTTCGCAAACTCTGGTTTCGCAGTATGGCTCAGCCAGTTGGCGGCAGCCGCTTTATCGCCGGTCATCTGCCAGTAAATCACGCGAACTTTGTTGGCGTTAGAGATCCAGTCGCTGTGATATTTGCCATTCCCCAGCAGGTTTTCCAGACGGTTAAGCTGGCTACGGGCGTTATCCAGATCGCCACGGGCCAGCGAGCATTGAATCAACATTGCCAGGCACTGAAGCTGTTGCTGCGGCTGATAAGACGACAAGACTTCAATCCCGCTACGCGCCGACGCTTCGGCTTCATCCAGTCGCGCCCAGGCCCATAGCAGCTGTGCACGGATGCGCACCAGAAACTCATGCATCGGCAACTGTTCCAGATGCTGCTCGTTTATCAACTGGAACGCTTTTTCCTGTGTTTCCCATGCAGTTTGCAGGAACCCTTGGGCAAACAGAATTTCACTTTGCTGAATCAGACTCCACAAAGCGTAGTGCCAGACATCGTGCTGACGCGCCATTTGTTCGGTTTGCTGCATTAACGCCAGTGAGCGGGTCAATTCGCCTTTGCAGTGCAACACTTCGCCAAGCACGGATGTCGCGACAATGCGGCTGTAGAACCAGCCCGGGGGCAGTTCTTCCAGCGCCAGTTTTGCCAGGCGCTCGGCTTCATCCGGATTGCCGTCGTTAATAGCCACCTGGGCGCGCAGAGCGTTAAATTCTGCGTGCATGGTACCTTCCCTGATATCCTTGATCTCATGCTCGGCACGCGCCAGCAGGGTGTTCACTTCGCCATAGCGATGTTGGCTTTGCATCAGCCACGCCTGCAACAACACCAGCTGTGGGTTTTCCAGCAGGCTGTCCCACGGCAGGGCGTTGAGCGACTCTTCCAGCAGTGACAGTTCGCTATGGTTGAACAAACTCCAGGCGTGATTAAGCAGGATATCGCGCAGCATCAGCGCGTCGCCTGCGGCCAGCGCATGATGAATAGCTTCGCTGGGAAAACCTTGCGCCATCCAGCTTTCTGCGGCAGCACGGTGAATTTCCGGCAGTTCCGCCGCCAGTTCCCACTGGCAGCGCTGGCGCAGGAAGTTGCCAAACAACGGGTGATAGCAGAACCACTCGCCGGTATCATCCATCCGTTGCAAAAACAGTCCCTGACGTTCAATTTCTTCGAGGCGCATTTGCCCGTTGTCTTCACCGGTCACGCGGGTGATTAGCGCATCGTTCATCGAGCGTAAAATGGCACTTTTCAGTAGAAAATGGCGCGTCGCCAGATCAACGTTATCCAACACTTCATCGACCAGATAATCAGAAAGATGGCTGGCATTAATGCCCGCCAGGCGACGTGCGGATTTGTGCGCAGAGTGGGTATTCTGTCGGACGGAGAGGGCGATTAATTGTAAAGCCGTTGCCCAACCAGAAACGTCATCGCAAATCCGGCTACTTTCAGCGGCTTCAATGGGCGAAGACAGACGGCAATCAAAAAACTGCTTGGCTTCCTGGTGGGTAAACGCCAGTTGCTGGCTGCCAATTTCCAGCAGTTGGTCACGTACACGCAAATTGGCAATACCCAGTTGCGGAAGATTGCGCGACAAAACCACCAGGGTCAGATTTTCTGGTTGATGACGAATAAAGAAGCGCATTGACTCGTGAATCACTGGGTTGGTGATCAGATGATAATCGTCAATAACCAGGTAGAGCGGCTGGTGCCACTCTGCCAGTTCGATAAACAGTTGGGCAAAAAGTGAGGATAGACTGGCATATTGCCGCTTTTGCGCCATCACTTCACTGGCGGGGCAATGCCCGTTGGTGGCCTGTTGAATTGCGGCAATCAGGTAGCTGGCGAAACGTTCTTGCTGGTTATCGCCGTCATCCAGCGAGTACCAGCCCAAATCGTTTTTGCCTGCCGCCCATTGGGATATGAGCGTTGTCTTTCCGTAGCCCGCAGGACTTGTGATCAGCACCAGCCTGAAGTTGTTCGCGCCGGAAAGTTTAGCCAGCAGGCGCTCACGAACCACGGTATGGTCGAGTCGAACCGGACGACTTAATTTTGACGGAATCAGCATAGTTAATCACTTCACTGTGGAAATTGAGGAAATATTATTTTTTTTGCGCTTCGTAATTAATGGTTATAAGGTCGGCCAGAAATCTGTGCAATGCAAGCGATGACGGTTTTTTATGTGTCTGAATTTGCACTCTGTCACAATTCAAAACCTTTATTAATGGTTCACCTAAAAACTACGCTGATTCAGCGTAGATACTGGATCTTATGGTGTTTTCTCGTGGTTCAAAAGCGTTATTAAAGCAATGATGCTTCCTTAATTCATGATGAAAGGTCTATCTAAAAAGATGATCTTAATAAATCTATTAAGAATGAGATGAATCACGATTGGTATTTCATTACTGAAACTATTTCGCTGCTTTACTTAATTTATAGAGTGGCTTTCCGCTTTTTGATAATACGCGACGCCCTTTCTTACTGTTAATCGTCGATTTTTTTGCGCTCTTTGGCACTGGGCCGATGCTTTTGCAGTTGATTGCACTACCTTTAAGTGTTCGCGATCACATTTTCTTGCTCATCCCCGTCACTCCTCCCCGCCTAATCCCCCGTAGGATGAGGAAGGTCAACATGGAGCCTGGCAAACTAACGATAACGTTGTGTTTAATGTCTAAGAAAACTGGAACTCCTATGTCACAACCCATTTTTAATGAAAAGCAATTTCAGGAAGCCCTGTCACGTCAATGGCAGCGTTATGGCTTAACTTCTGCAGCTGAGATGACCCCTCGCCAGTGGTGGCAGGCAGTGAGTGAAGCGCTGGCGGAAATGCTGCGCGCCCAGCCTTTTGCCAAACCGGCAGCGAATCAGCGCCATGTCAACTACATCTCAATGGAGTTTTTGATTGGTCGTCTGACGGGGAACAACCTGTTAAATCTCGGTTGGTATCAGGCCGTTCAGGATTCGCTGAAGTCTTATGACATCAACCTGACAGATTTGCTGGAAGAAGAGACTGACCCGGCGCTGGGCAACGGCGGTCTGGGCCGTCTGGCGGCATGTTTCCTCGACTCAATGGCGACCGTCGGACAGTCCGCAACAGGCTATGGTCTGAACTATCAATATGGTCTGTTCCGTCAGTCGTTTGTTGACGGTCAACAAATGGAAGCGCCAGATGACTGGCATCGCGGTAACTATCCGTGGTTCAGCCATAATGAAGCGCTTGACGTGCAGGTTGGGATTGGTGGCAAGGTCACGAAAGACGGACGTTGGGAGCCCGCATTTACCATTACCGGCCAGGCGTGGGATTTACCTGTGTTGGGCTACCGAAATGGTGTGGCGCAGCCGCTGCGTTTATGGCAAGCGACACATGCGCATCCGTTTAACCTCACCAAATTCAACGACGGCGATTTCCTGCGTGCTGAACAACAGGGCATCGACGCTGAAAAACTGACTAAAGTGCTCTATCCGAACGACAACCATACTGCCGGTAAAAAACTGCGTCTGATGCAGCAATATTTCCAGTGTGCTTGTTCGGTTGCCGACATTCTGCGTCGTCACCATCTGGCGGGGCGTAAACTGCACGAGCTGGCAGATTACGAAGTTATTCAACTGAACGATACCCACCCGACTATCGCTATTCCGGAGCTGCTTCGTGTGCTAATCGATGAGCACCAGATGAGCTGGGATGACGCATGGGCAATCACCAGCAATACCTTTGCTTATACCAACCATACCCTGATGCCAGAAGCACTGGAGTGCTGGGATGAGAAACTGGTAAAAGCCCTGCTGCCACGCCATATGCAGGTAATCAACGAAATTAACAACCGCTTTAAGAAGTTGGTGGAAAAAACCTGGCCGGGCGATAAAGCGGTATGGGCGAAGCTGGCGGTGGTGCATGACAAACAAGTTCGCATGGCCAATATGTGCGTGGTAAGCGGCTTTGCGGTGAACGGTGTGGCGGCGCTGCACTCGGATCTGGTGGTGAAAGATCTGTTCCCGGAATATCACCAGCTATGGCCGAACAAATTCCATAACGTCACCAACGGTATTACTCCACGTCGCTGGATCAAACAGTGCAACCCGGCACTGGCGGCTCTGTTGGATAAATCACTGAAAAAAGAGTGGGCTAACGATCTCGATCAACTGATTAATCTGGAAAAATTCGCTGATGACGAGAAATTCCGCCAGCAATATCGCGAGATCAAACAGGCCAATAAAGTTCGTCTGGCGGAGTTTGTGAAAGTCCGTACCGGTATTGAAATCAATCATCAGGCGATTTTCGATATTCAGATCAAACGCTTGCACGAATACAAACGCCAGCACTTGAATCTGCTGCATATTCTGGCGCTGTACAAAGAGATTCGCGAGAACCCGCAGGCTGACCGCGTACCGCGCGTCTTCCTCTTCGGCGCGAAAGCGGCACCGGGCTACTACCTGGCGAAGAACATTATCTTTGCGATCAACAAAGTGGCAGATGTGATCAACAACGATCCACAGGTGGGCGACAAGCTGAAGGTTGTGTTCCTGCCAGATTATTGTGTATCTGCTGCGGAAATGCTGATCCCGGCGGCGGATATCTCCGAACAGATCTCCACCGCAGGTAAAGAAGCTTCTGGTACTGGCAATATGAAACTGGCGCTTAACGGTGCGCTCACTGTCGGCACGCTGGATGGCGCAAACGTGGAGATAGCGAGAAAGTCGGTGAAGAGAACATCTTTATCTTTGGTCATACCGTCGAGCAGGTTAAGGCGCTGAAAGCGAAGGGCTATGACCCGGTGAAATGGCGGAAGAAAGATAAGGTGCTTGATGCGGTATTAAAAGAGCTGGAAAGCGGCAAATATAGCGATGGCGATAAACACGCGTTTGACCAGATGCTGCATAGCCTCGGTAAGCAGGGCGGCGATCCGTATCTGGTGATGGCGGATTTTGCGGCTTATGTCGAAGCGCAAAAACGCGTGGATGTGCTGTACCGCGACCAGGAGGCCTGGACTCGCGCGGCGATCCTCAATACCGCCCGCTGCGGTATGTTCAGCTCGGATCGCTCAATCCGTGATTATCAGGCTCGTATCTGGCAGGCAAAACGCTAAGGAAGCGCGATGGAAAGCAAACGTCTGGATAAAGCCGCGTTGGCGGCGGGGATCAGCCCCAATTACATCAATGCCCACGGAAAACCGCAGTCGATTAGCGCCGAAACCAAACGGCGTTTGCTTGATGCGATGCATCAAAGTACCGCCACGAAAGTGGCGGTAACACCAGTGCCAAATGTCATGGTGTATACCGCCGGGAAAAAAATGCCAATGGCGGTAGAGGGCAGCGGCGAATTTAGCTGGTTGCTGACCACCGAAGAAGGTACGCAGTACAAAGGCCACGTGAGCGGTGGTAACGCGTTCAATTTGCCGGCAAAACTGCCGGAAGGTTATCACACGCTGACGCTTACTCAGGATGAACAGCGTGCTCATTGTCGGGTGATTGTCGCCCCGAAACGTTGCTACGAACCGCAGGCATTGCTCAACAAGCAAAAGCTGTGGGGGGCCTGCGTTCAGCTTTATACGCTGCGATCGGAAAAAAACTGGGGTATTGGGGATTTTGGCGATCTTAAAGCGATGCTGGTGGATGTGGCAAAACGTGGCGGGTCGTTCATCGGCCTGAATCCGATTCATGCGCTCTATCCGGCAAACCCGGAAAACGCCAGCCCATATAGCCCGTCTTCTCGCCGCTGGCTGAACGTGATTTATATCGATGTCAACGCCGTTGAAGATTTTCAGCTTAGCGAAGAGGCGCAAACCTGGTGGCAGATGCCGACGACGCAGCAGACGCTGCAACAGGCGCGGGATGCCGACTGGGTCGATTACTCCACGGTTACCGCCCTGAAAATGACAGCATTGCGCATGGCGTGGAAAGGTTTCGTGCAACGTGATGATGAGCAGATGACCGCGTTTCGCCAGTTTGTTGCAGAGCAAGGCGACAGCCTGTTTTGGCAGGCAGCCTTTGATGCGCTACATGCCCAGCAAGTGAAAGAAGACGAAATGCGCTGGGGCTGGCCAGCATGGCCTGAGATGTATCAGAACGTGGATTCGCCAGAAGTGCGTCAGTTCTGCGAAGAACATCGCGATGACGTCGATTTTTATCTCTGGTTGCAGTGGCTGGCTTACAGCCAGTTTGCCGCTTGCTGGGAGATAAGCCAGGGCTATGAAATGCCGATTGGCTTGTATCGTGACCTGGCGGTTGGTGTAGCAGAAGGTGGGGCAGAAACCTGGTGCGACCGTGAACTGTATTGCCTGAAAGCGTCGGTTGGCGCGCCGCCGGATATCCTCGGCCCGTTGGGGCAGAACTGGGGCTTGCCGCCGATGGACCCGCATATCATCACCGCGCGTGCCTATGAACCGTTTATCGAGCTGCTGCGTGCCAATATGCAAAACTGCGGCGCATTACGAATTGACCATGTGATGTCGATGCTGCGTTTGTGGTGGATACCGTATGGCGAGACGGCGGATCAGGGGGCGTATGTTCACTATCCGGTGGATGATCTGCTCTCGATTCTGGCACTTGAAAGTCAGCGTCATCGCTGCATGGTGATTGGTGAAGATCTCGGCACTGTACCAGTAGAGATTGTCGGTAAACTGCGTAGTAGCGGTGTTTACTCCTATAAAGTGCTCTATTTCGAAAGCGACCATGAGAAGACATTCCGCGCGCCGAAAGCGTACCCGGAGCAGTCGATGGCAGTTGCGGCGACACACGACCTGCCAACGCTGCGTGGCTACTGGGAAAGCGGTGATTTAACGCTGGGCAAAACGCTGGGGCTGTATCCGGATGAAGAGGTGCTACGCGGTTTGTATCATGATCGCGAACTGGCGAAGCAGGGGCTGCTGGATGCACTGCATAAATACGGTTGTCTGCCTAAACGCGCCGGGCATAAGGCGTCGCTGATGGCGATGACGCCGACGCTTAATCGTGGTTTGCAACGCTACATTGCCGACAGCAACAGCGCCCTGTTAGGGCTACAGCCGGAAGACTGGCTCGATATGGCGGAACCGGTAAATATTCCTGGAACCAGTTACCAGTACAAAAACTGGCGACGCAAGCTTTCCGCAACGCTTGAGACGATGTTTGCCGATGATGGGGTGAACAAGTTGATTAAGGATCTGGACAAGCGGCGCAGGGCGGCAGCGAAGAAGAAGTAGAGTACGTTTGATGCCGGATGCGACGCTTGACGCGTCTTATCCGGCCTACTAATTAATGCCGAATCGTAGGCCGGATAAGGCGTTCACGCCGCATCCGGCCATCAGTATTATCAAATCACCATATTCAGCAGCAGACAGCCAACCAGACCGCACACTGAGATAATGGTTTCCAGCATCGACCAGGATTTGATGGTCTCGCCGATAGTCAGGTTAAAGTACTCTTTGAACAGCCAGAAGCCCGGATCGTTCACGTGCGAGAAAATCACACTACCGGAACCAACCGCAATAACCATCAGCTCTGGCTAACGCCTGTCGTTGCAATCAGCGGTGCCGCGATACCACCCGCAGTGATTGCCGCAACGGTTGCGGAACCCAGCGCGATACGCAGTACGGCAGCAATCGACCATGCCATCAGCAGCGGAGAAATGTTGGTTTCGTGCATCATGGAAGCAATGTATTTGTCCACGCCGCTGTCTACCAGCACCTGCTTGAACGCACCGCCACCGCCGATGATCAACAGCATCATCGCGATGATTTTGATGGAAGAAACCAGCGTGTCGTTAATCTGATCCATTGAACGGCCACGGTTCAGACCAAAGGTGAACATCGCAATCAGCACAGCAATCAGCGTTGCCATTACCGGGTCACCGAGGAACTCCGCCACCGGCAGGAACGCGTGACCTTTCGGCAAGATCATTTCGGCAATCGCACGCATCGCCATCAGCACAACCGGCACCAGAGAGGTCCAGACGCTGACGCCAAAGCTCGGCATCTCTTCTTCGCTGAAGGTTTTCGCGCTGTACAGACCTTCCGGGATTGGCTTATCGATACCTTTCAGCACGCGAGCGTAAACCGGACCAGCAAGAATCACGGTCGGGATTGCCAGAATGGTGCCGTACAGCAGGGTTTTACCCATATCGGCCTGGAAGATGGTGGCAATCGCAGTCGGACCCGGATGCGGCGGCAGGAAACCGTGAGTAACAGACAGCGCAGCAGCCATCGGTACACCAACGTACAACAGTGGAATATTCGCCGCTGCAGCGATAGTGAACACCAGAGGCAGCATCAGTACGAAACCCACTTCATAGAACAGGGCAAAACCAACGGTGAAACCGGTCAGTACCACTGCCCACTGGATGTGCTTTTTACCAAATTTGGCAATCAGCGTGGTGGCGATACGTTGTGCACCACCGCAGTCTGCCAGCATTTTGCCCAGCATCGCGCCAAAACCCATGATCAGGGCAAGGCTGCCGAGCGTACCGCCGACACCGGCTTTGATAGAGCCAATAACTTTATCCAGTGGCATACCTTGCATTAATCCAACAGCAAGCGCCACCAGGACGAGAGCGATGAAACCGTTCATTTTGAAGCGGATCATCAGGAGTAATAACAAGATTACACCGATAGCAACAATGACTAATGGCATGATTTACCTGGCCTTTCATTTGTTATGGGTAACGTCAGGCTTCTGACGATAAATTCTGATCGTCCCAACTGGGAACAGAGATATAACAGCACCATAGCTGACGACTTCTAAAACTAATTAGTGTAGTCAGATGTTATGAGTGTGTTTGGTGCCCACGCAAATGATACGGGTAACATTGTGTGCTTGAGAATCACCAGAGCGGGGTAAATTTAAATTATGAGAGGTTGGTCATATTATCGCGGGGAAACGAAGGGATGGATTTGCCGAGCCAATGTAGAGCCAATGCCTGGCAGACGGCCCGATAAGGCGCTTTAGCGTCGCATCGGGCTATCTACAAAAGAGGGGATAACTTAGTAGTAAGAGTGCTCGCCGCGCTGGTGTTCGGTGAGATCGCGTACACCTTTCAGCTCCGGGAATTCGTTCAGCAGCTGCTTCTCGATCCCTTCTTTCAGCGTCACATCGACCATAGAACAACCGTTACAGCCGCCGCCGAATTGCAGAATGGCGTAACCGTCTTCGGTGATTTCCATCAGCGAAACGCGACCACCGTGACCGGCAAGTTGCGGGTTGATCTGCGATTGCAGCATATACTCCACACGCTCCATCAGTGGCGCATCGTCAGCCACTTTACGCATTTTGGCGTTCGGGGCTTTCAGCGTCAGCTGCGAACCCAACTGGTCGGTAACAAAGTCGATCTCTGCATCTTCCAGGTAAGGCGCGCTTAACTCATCAACATACGCAGTCAGCAGGTCAAATTTCAGGGCGGTGTCGGTGGCTTCCACAGCGTCCGGCGGACAATAAGAAACGCCACATTCAGCGTTAGGCGTGCCAGGGTTAATCACAAATACGCGGATTTGTGTCCCTTCTTCCTGGTTTGCCAGCAGTTTGGCAAAGTGCGCTTGTGCAGCATCGGAAATACGGATCATAGTAATGGCCTAATAGTTGACTATTTTAGTTGGTTATAATACGCCCATCATCGAGGCTCTACAAGGTTCGACAAAGGCACCAGACCTGGACTGTCGCCGCACCATTGCGTAAAAGCAGCTGCGCAATCTCTGCGACGGTACTTCCGGTGGTAACGACATCATCCACAATCACCATATGGCGACCTTGCACAGGCAATTCAAGGCGAAAGGCATTTTTCAGGTTGCGCTTGCGCAGCCGGGCACTGAGAAAATGCTGGATAGCGGTGGCCCGTGTTCGTACGACGGCTTCGCTATCCCACTGGCAGTGCAACCAGCGTGATAACGGCTGACACAGCAAATCGCTCTGATTAAATCCCCGACGCCAGTGACGCCGCTGCCATAACGGAACGCTGATGATGCGATCCGGCAGTTGTAATCCGGTAGTCCGACGGGCGTGTAAGACTTCCAATAGTAACAGACGTGCCAGGGCGCTGGCGATTTCGCTGCGCCGGGAAAACTTAAGCTGGTGGATGAGCGGACTTAATGGCGGCGCATAGTTGGCGACCGTGACCAGTCTTTGCCAGGGCGGCGGTTTTTGCAGGCAGCGACCGCAAGGAAGATGGGAGTGTGTGGCGGGTAATCCACATTGTGGGCATAACGTTTTATCTGTACGGGCGGCGCGTGAACAGACCGAACAAATCCCCCAATGACCTAACGCCAGCGGCATTCGGCATAGCCAGCATAATCCCGGTACTGTTAGCATATGTTCATCCTTGTAAGTCAAAAGAGAACAATAGCGGATGAATAACATCTGGTGGCAGACCAAAGGTCAGGGGAATGTTCATCTTGTGCTGCTGCACGGATGGGGACTGAATGCTGAAGTGTGGCGTTGCATTGACGAGGAACTTAGCTCGCATTTTACGCTGCACCTTGTTGACCTGCCCGGCTTCGGGCGCAGCCAGGGATTTGGTGCGATGTCGCTTGCTGAGATGGCAGAAGTTGTGCTGCGACAGTCACCGGATAAGGCCATCTGGCTAGGCTGGAGTCTGGGTGGACTGGTGGCAAGCCAGATTGCGTTAACCCATCCCGAGCGTGTTCAGGCGTTGATTACCGTGGCATCGTCACCGTGTTTCAGTGCGCGTGACGGCTGGCCGGGGATAAAACCGGACGTGCTGGCAGGTTTCCAGCAGCAACTGAGTGAAGATTTTCAGCGCACAGTAGAACGGTTCCTTGCGTTACAAACCATGGGTACAGAAACGGCACGCCAGGATGCGCGAGCGCTGAAGAAAACCGTTCTGGCGTTACCGATGCCGGAGGTTGACGTGCTTAATGGCGGGCTGGAAATTCTGAAAACGGTCGATCTCCGTCAGCTGTTGCAAAACGTACCCATGCCGTTTTTGCGATTGTATGGCTATCTCGACGGTCTGGTGCCGCGCAAAGTGGTGCCGATGCTGGATGAAGCCTGGCCGCACAGCGAGTCATACATCTTCGCCAAAGCGGCCCATGCGCCGTTTATTTCGCATCAGGATGAGTTTTGTCACCTGCTGGTGGCATTGAAGCAGAGGGTGTAGGCAGGAAGTGAGGGTTACTGTTGTGGGTCGATTATATTCACCAGTTTACCGATCACCTCACTAATCAATGCTTCATCGGCAACAGTATGAAATTTAGCGCCACGGGCAATAAGATCGACGGCTTTCAGCTGGTGACAAAGCACAACGCCATGCAGGTTACCGGTTTGCGTATCATGGGGGAGGACGTTCACCGTCACCCCTGTGGAACGTGCTGCATTTGCCCCTGTTGAAATCGGACAGCACATAGCAACTTTTAAAACATTGTTGAGTTCTTTGTCTGTTACCACAATGCAATAATGTGGCCCCCGAAGTTCATGCCCGGCAACCGGATCAGGGTTAAAATACCAGATCTCACCACGATGTGGCGTCCGTGCCTTTACCATGCTTCATTACCTTTTTTCCCTTCAGCCCATCCTTCTGTGGACTGATTTAGCTCCGTAATTTCGCTTTCATCGATCTGACTCAACAACTGCGCGACGGTAAGACGCCCACGTGGTTTGTGCTCTGTTGCGCGCAAATTAACGCTATCGCCTTTTTTCTCCACGGTAAGCTCTGTGCCCGGTGACCAGCCAAGATCGGTGGCAAGATCTCGTGGGATAGTAACGATCATGGCTCCTCCTTGTTGCCGTAATTTCACTGTCTGCATATCAGTTCCTAAGTGCTACTTTGTGTTACACGTAAGATAGCACAAAGTAGCACTTAAGCAGGGGATAGTGTCTACTGGCTCGCCGCAGCCAATTCTTCCTCTGACAGCCCGGTAAATCGCAGAACGTCCTCAAGAGGGACTCCGGCATCCAGCATGGTTTTGGCAATAGCACGTATACCTTTCTGAAACCCCTCCTGCCGCAATCTTTCCGCAATAGTCATTAAACTCTCCTTGTGTTTTGGTGAACGTTCGGCAACGCCGTCGATAAAATCGTTAAAACGCACCGCATCGCCGGTTTGCAATATGTAATTAAACAGCCCTTTGATTTGTCTGTCATTAGCGTATCCACTACTTAATAAGCAGGCCATTTGCTCTACCAGCCCCATCAGGTCGCGTTGACGAATATGTTTTTGAATTAACTCCAGCAGCGCCATGCGTCGGTGTTGCATGATTTCATCATCAGGCATGACGGTGACATCAATCAGCGGAAATGCAGAGGCATAGAGCTGCCTGGCCAGGTTGGGATCGGCGAAACAATCCAGCCAACACAGCGAATAGGGATAGGGGCTTTCAATACCGTGGTAAAACAACAATGGCACCACCATCGGCAACGTTTTGTATCCGGCATCAAGGTGATTTTGCATTGCGGCAATGGCGTAACGCATCATGCGAAATGCGATCAGTTTGTTTGAGGTGCTTTGATGTTCAATCAGGCAATAGATATATCCCGGTCCTTGTTCCGTTTTCACCGACCACAGCACGTCGGAGTAGCTTTCACGCAGATCGTCATCAATAAAACTGCTCGACTCCAGCTTGAGGGTTTTCATATCACAGAGCGCGTGAATGGGGGCCGGTAAATGGAACGCAAGAAAATCGCGTGCCGTGTCCGGTTGGCGTAAAAAGAGTTTGAACAGTGCATCGTGTGGGGTGGAACTCTGCTTTTTGCTCATGGCGTTCCTTCACCTGTTGTTTGAATGCCGCGACTCTACGCGCCACTCCACACCTGTGCATTAGCCAGTTTTCATCCCTGCGAGACACTTTCAGAGGAACTTACTCTGTGCTGCAAGAATTGCATTTTTATGGAAAGCCGCACGCAAAAAAAGCCCGGTTGCAAACGCATACCGGGCTTTTCAAAACAGGCGGTGGAGTATGGTTAACGCAGCGCCCACCACTCGCGCAGACAGGCTTTTCCTTCCGGGCAGCTTTTACAACTGCCGGAGAGGCAGCCGTCGGGTTCTTCCTGAATCCGCACGGCTTTGCCCATACTTTCCAGTTGTTGCAGCATGGCGTTAATCATTGGCTGTGGAGTGTTCAATGTCTGGCTTATCTGGGCCGCTTCCATACGACCCCGTAACGCCAGCAAATCACGCACCTGAATGAGCGAAGCCATTGCTGTATCCTTAGTGGCAATCGCCAGTCGTGCTGGCTGCACAGCAACTGCTTACCGACTTGCGCGTTGCCAGCAGTTCGATATCCACCCGGCTACGCGCGCGGCGCAGCAGACCGATAACCACGATGTTAAACAGGATAACCGCCAGAATGCACACCAGGCTGTAAGTTGGATGCTGACTGTAGCTGGCGACCTGATAGAACAATGTTGCCAGCGAGTAAGCGATATTCAGCCCCCACAGGATGGAGAAGCCCATCCAGCCACGGCTTGATTCACGCGCGATAGCACCCATCACCGAGATGCACGGTACATACAGCAGGACGAAAATCAGGTAGCTGTATGCGGCAGCTGCGCTACCGAATTTCTGATCCATCACGCCCATCGCCCCGGTACCCATTTCGCCGTCGCCTTTGCTTGCTTCAATGGGGTTCATCAGTACGCTCAGGCTGAAGGTGTCTTTCAGGCTCTGCCAGGTTTCATCTACCGCGCTGAACAGCTCTTCACCGAGGTTAAATTCCGCCGGATTGAACTCTTCGTCCTGAATATTTTCTGCGGTGTAGAGGGTGTTGAGCGTACCCACCACCACTTCTTTCGCCATGGCACCTGTAAACAGGCCAACCGTTGCCTGCCAGTTATCTTCATGTACGCCAATCGGCTTGAAGACCGGGGTGATCACCCGGCTAACGGAAGCCAGCGCCGAGTCGTTGATGTTATCGACGATTTTCCCGCTCAGCGAGAAGCTGTTGAAAGCGCTCAGGAAAATGCTGACGATGATAATCACTTTACCAGCACGCAGAACGAAGCCTTTCAGACGCTGCCAGGTCTGGATAATCAGACTCTTAACGTGTGGTACATGGTAGACCGGCAGCTCCATGACGAACGGCGTCGCTTCACCGCGCATGATGGTGTACTTGAGCATCAGGCCCGTCAGCACCGCCATTACGATACCCAGCATATACAGCGAGAAGACCGCCAGCGCACCGTTCTGCCCGAAGAAGGCAGCCGCGAATACTGCGAAGATAGCCAGACGCGCGCCGCAGGACATAAACGGTGCCATCATGATGGTCATCAGACGTTCACGCGGTGCATCAAGCGTACGTGCGCCCATTACCGACGGTACGTTACAACCGAAACCAACGATCAGCGGTACAAAGGATTTCCCCGGCAAGCCCAGCGCCTGCATCAGACGGTCCATCACAAACGCCGCACGCGCCATATAGCCGGAGTCCTCGAGGAAGGAGAGGAACAGGTACATCATGCCGATCTGCGGCACCAGTGGCAGCACGGTGTTAATACCGCCGCCCAGGCCCTGGGCGAGGAAGATAGTCAGCCAGTCCGGGAAGTGGAGCGTGTAGCCAATCCACTGAATACCATGCACAAATAGCGCCACGGAGCCGACGTCAAACAGCGGCTGTAACGCCCCGCCGATGTTGATAGCCAGCAGGAACATCAGGTACATCACAAAGAGGAAAATCGGCAGCCCGAGAAAACGGTTGAGCACGATTTTATCTACCGCAGTGGTGAAACGGCTGGGTTCTGCCGTCAGGGTGTTGCTTACCACATCGCAGATAGCAGCAATACACTGGTAACGCGCATCGGCAATGTGCAGCGCCGGATCGTCCATCTCATTACGCAGACGGGCGAGGGCGGCATCCAGATGCTGCGACGCTTCACCGGCGTAGGCGCGGCTGTAAATATCGCCTTCCAGCATTTGCAGGCCCAGCCAGCGACGCTGCTTGAGCGGGATGTCGGACGGCATCACTTTTGCCAGCGAGTCGGCTTCATTGATTAGCGGCTGGGCGTAATGCACCAGTTCTACATTGTCGTTGGCTTTGTAGCGGTCAATCGCCAGTTTCAGAGCTTCGATACCGCGACCACGCGTGGAAACCAGTGGAACTACCGGGCAGCCAAGACGCGCCGACAGCGCATCAATTTCAATGCGAATATTTTGCTTCTCGGCAATGTCGAGCATGTTCAGCGCCACGATGCAGGGAATACCGAGTTCCAGCAGTTGTAGCGTCAGATACAGGTTACGCTCAAGGTTAGACGCATCCACCACGTTAATCAGCAGATCGGCGTCGCCACTCAAAATGTAGTGGCAGGCGATTTGCTCGTCCAACGACGTCTGCGATGAAATAGTAGTCAGAGAATAAGTACCGGGCAGATCCACCAGCGTGACCTGATGATCGGTGGTGGAAAATTGACCCTCTTTACGTTCGACGGTAACGCCGGCCCAGTTTCCTACACGCTGACGTGCGCCGGTGAGCTGGTTAAATAAGGTTGTCTTGCCAGAATTTGGATTACCAATTAAGCCAATGGTTAATTTTTTCATTGTTGTTATCACCGTATTAACAGGAAACCGCTTCCACTTCTAATAAGGCCAGATCTTTTTTCCGTAATACCAGGCTTACACGACGGGTTTCGATATGAATGGGGTCGCCGAGTGGAGCGACGCGCACCACATTAAAAGAGGAGCCAGGTAACATGCCAAGAGAAAGCAGTTTTTGGCGATATGCCGGGCTGATTTCACGGGAAAAGCCAGTGATTTTCCACGCAGTATCTGGAGTGTATTGCATAGGTGCCTACTTGTTTCTCATTAACTGGATAACTACCTCATGGGGCGTTTGACAGCGACATGAGACCAGATGATTTGCCAACGAAGGAGAGATTAAATAATCAACAGTACAATGATAATGAGAATGGTTTCTATCAGCAATACTTAAAATGTGTGCGAATGTTGGTTTAGATAATAATCTGACTCAATGTTGATGTGGCTCAAGGTTATATCGCAGCCAAAATATAATTCGAATGACGAATTATTAGGGCGGGTTAATGTTTAATTAAGGTTTCAGTTGTTAATGAGGTGATAAATATTAACGAAATATATTGTGAGTTTGGCTGTGGAATAAATATGCCGGAGAATATCTCCGGCATATTTATGTCAGGCAGGGCGTTCGTTGGCAGATGCGGCGTGAACGCCTTATCTGGCCTACGATTTCGTGCAAATTTGAACCGTAGGCCAATCAGGGTGTTTAACGCTTTTTACCCATTGCTGCCGCCAGCGCATCCATCATCGCGCTATTACCGGCAGGCTGCGCTTCACGCCCACGCGGTTTGGCTGCCGGGCGGTTGTTTTGCGGGCGATCGTTACCGCCGCCGCGACGAGCGTTGGTTTCGCCAGGCTGCTCGTCCAGACGCATGGTCAGGGCGATACGTTTACGCTGAAGATCCACTTCCAGCACTTTCACCTTCACAATGTCGCCTGCTTTCACCACGGTATGCGGATCTTCCACAAACTTGTTCGACAAAGAAGAGATGTGAACCAGGCCGTCCTGATGTACGCCGATATCAACAAAAGCACCAAAGTTGGTGACGTTGGTGACCGCGCCTTCGAGGATCATACCCGGTTGCAGGTCGTTCATTGTCTCGACGCCATCGGCAAACTGAGCGGTTTTAAATTCCGGACGCGGATCGCGACCCGGTTTTTCCAGCTCTTTGATGATGTCGGTTACCGTCGGCACACCGAATTTCTCATCGGTAAAATCAGACGCTTTCAGGTTACGCAGCTCGCTGCTGTTACCCATCAGATCTTTCAGTGCCTGCTGTGTCGCCGCCAGAATGCGTTCCACCACCGGATAGGCTTCCGGGTGAACGGTAGACGCGTCCAGCGGGTTATCACCGTGGTTAATGCGCAAGAAGCCCGCACACTGCTCGAAGGCTTTCGGCCCCAGACGGCTCACTTTTAACAGTTGCTGACGGTTCTGGAACTGGCCGTTCTCATCGCGCCAGGCAACGATGTTTTGCGCCATCATGCGCGTCAGGCCCGCCACGCGAGTTAACAGCGGAACAGAAGCGGTATTCAAATCAACGCCAACGGCGTTTACGCAGTCTTCTACAACTGCATCCAGCTTGCGGGCCAGTTGCGTCTGGCTGACGTCATGCTGATATTGACCCACGCCGATAGATTTCGGATCGATTTTCACCAGCTCCGCCAGCGGATCCTGCAAACGGCGGGCGATAGACACCGCGCCACGCAGCGAAACGTCGAGATCCGGAAACTCCTGCGCTGCCAGCTCGGAAGCCGAGTAAACCGACGCGCCTGCTTCGCTGACGATCACTTTCTGCGCGGTCACTTTCGGGAACTGCTTCTGCACGTCGAGATAGAAACGCTCAGTTTCGCGGGAAGCCGTACCGTTACCGATCGCCACCAGTTCAACGTTATGTTTTTCACACAGCGCAGCAACGGTCATCGCCGCTTTAGCGGCCTGCCCGGTATGCGGATAAATGGTATCGGTTGCTACCAGTTTGCCCGTTGCGTCGACCACCGCTACTTTTACCCCGGTACGCAGACCCGGATCGAGGCCCATCGTCGCACGCAGTCCGGCAGGGGCCGCCATCAGCAGATCGTGCAGGTTACGGGCAAAGACGTTGATTGCTTCATCTTCCGCGCGTTCGCGCACGGTGCCCATCAGTTCAGTTTCCAGATGCATCAGCACCTTGATGCGCCACGTCCAGCTCACCACGCCTTTGCGCCAGCTATCCGCCGGGGCATTGTTCAGGCGCAGGCCGAGATGATCCATGATGATTTGCTTCGCAATAGCTCTCTTTCGGTGGCTCGTCGAACTGCGGATCGGCATTCAGCGAAAGCTGGAGTATGCCTTCGTTACGCCCACGGAACATCGCCAGCGCACGGTGCGAAGGCACCGTTGACAGCGGTTCGTGATGATCGAAATAGTCGCGGAATTTTGCCCCTTCCTCTTCTTTACCGTTCACTACGGTCGACACCAGATGCGCGTTTTTCCACAGATAATCACGCACTTTTGCCAGCAGCGCGGCATCTTCGGCAAAGCGTTCCATCAGGATATAGCGCGCGCCGTCCAGCGCAGCTTTGGTATCTGCCACGCCTTTATCGGCATCAACATATTGTGCGGCGGCGACTTCTGGCGTGTGTGACGGATCGCTCCACAGCAGGTCAGCCAGTGGCTCAAGACCTGCTTCAATGGCGATTTGCCCGCGGGTACGACGTTTAGGTTTGTAAGGCAGGTAGAGGTCTTCGAGTTCGGTTTTGCTCAAGGTAGCGTTGATGGCATTCGCCAGCTCGTCGGTGAGTTTACCTTGCTCAGAAATGGACTTGAGAATAGCCTGACGTCTCTCTTCCAGCTCGCGCAGATATCCCAGACGCGTTTCCAGATTACGCAACTGCGTGTCATCCAGACCGCCGGTGATTTCCTTACGATAACGTGCGATAAACGGCACGGTATTCCCTTCGTCAAGCAGGCGAACGGCAGCGTCAACCTGTTCCGGGCGCGCCTGAATTTCACCCGCAATAATGCGGCAGAACGAATCATTCATCATGGTTTGAGTTCATCTTTTCGGATCAAAAATCAGGGGATAGTTATACGGACTGGCTGGCAAAAATGCCAGCCATCGGCAGGAGGTTAAGATTCTTCCTTACGGTTTCACGTACTCAATAGCATTAACATACCAGCTCGCTTCCCCGGCAGGGGTATTCACCACCGCCAGATCGCCGACTTCTTTTTTCAGCAATGCGCGGGCCATCGGGGAATCGATAGAGATGTAATCTTTACGGCCAAAGATTTCATCGTAGCCGACGATCCGGAAACGGTGAGTCACGCCATCGTCGTTTTCAATCTCTACCCACGCGCCAAAGAAAACTTTGCCTTCCTGCTGGGGCGAGTAATCGACGATTTTGAGATTTTCCATGCATTTAGTGAGATAGCGCACACGACGGTCGATTTCACGCAGGCGCTTTTTATTATACTGATAGTCAGCATTTTCGCTGCGGTCGCCCAGACTTGCGGCCCAGGTCACCTTCTTTGTGACTTCCGGGCGCTCTTCACGCCAGAGATAATTTAGCTCTTGTTTGAGTTTTTCATACCCTTCCCGGGTAACCAGGGGCGTTTTCATCTCGTTGATTCCCTTTGTCTGTTTGATAATGCGCACATTGGGTATAACGTGATCATATCAACAGAATCAATAATGTTTCGCTGAATAAATTGTATACTTAAGCCGCTGTTTAATATGCTTTGTAACAATTTAGGCTGAAATTCATACCAGATTTAGCTGGTGACGAACGTGAGCTTTTTTAAGAATACACGCTTACAAATTGTTGCGAACCTTTGGGAGTACAAACAATGCAAGAGAACTACAAGATTCTGGTGGTCGATGACGACATGCGCTTGCGTGCGCTGCTGGAGCGTTATCTCACCGAACAAGGCTTCCAGGTTCGAAGCGTCGCTAATGCAGAACAGATGGATCGCCTGCTGACTCGTGAATCTTTCCATCTTATGGTACTGGATTTGATGTTACCTGGTGAAGATGGTTTGTCGATTTGCCGACGTCTTCGTAGCCAGAGTAACCCGATGCCGATCATTATGGTAACGGCGAAAGGGGAAGAAGTTGACCGTATCGTTGGCCTGGAAATTGGTGCTGACGATTACATTCCAAAACCGTTTAACCCGCGTGAATTGCTGGCCCGCATCCGTGCGGTGCTGCGTCGTCAGGCGAATGAACTGCCGGGCGCGCCGTCACAGGAAGAAGCTGTGATTGCTTTCGGTAAGTTCAAACTTAACCTGGGTACGCGTGAAATGTTCCGCGAAGATGAACCGATGCCGCTGACCAGCGGTGAATTTGCGGTACTGAAGGCGCTGGTCAGCCATCCGCGTGAGCCGCTCTCCCGCGATAAGCTGATGAACCTTGCCCGTGGCCGTGAATATTCCGCAATGGAACGTTCCATCGACGTGCAGATCTCTCGTCTGCGCCGCATGGTGGAAGAAGATCCGGCGCATCCGCGTTACATTCAGACCGTCTGGGGTCTGGGCTACGTCTTTGTACCGGACGGTTCTAAAGCATGAGGCGATTGCGCTTCTCGCCACGAAGTTCATTTGCCCGCACGTTATTGCTCATCGTCACCTTGCTGTTCGTCAGCCTGGTGACGACTTATCTGGTGGTGCTGAACTTCGCGATTTTGCCGAGCCTCCAGCAGTTTAATAAAGTCCTCGCGTACGAAGTGCGTATGTTGATGACCGACAAACTGCAACTGGAGGACGGCACGCAGTTGGTTGTGCCTCCCGCTTTCCGTCGGGAGATCTACCGTGAGCTGGGGATCTCTCTCTATTCCAACGAAGCTGCCGAAGAGGCCGGGCTGCGTTGGGCGCAACACTATGAATTCTTAAGCCATCAGATGGCGCAGCAGCTGGGCGGTCCGACGGAAGTTCGCGTCGAGGTTAACAAAAGCTCACCTGTTGTCTGGCTGAAAACCTGGCTGTCGCCCAATATCTGGGTACGCGTGCCGCTGACCGAAATTCATCAGGGCGATTTCTCCCCGCTGTTCCGCTATACGCTGGCGATTATGCTGATGGCGATTGGCGGGGCGTGGCTGTTTATTCGTATTCAGAACCGACCGTTGGTCGATCTCGAACATGCTGCTTTGCAGGTCGGTAAAGGGATTATTCCGCCGCCGCTGCGTGAATATGGCGCTTCGGAGGTGCGTTCGGTTACCCGCGCCTTCAACCATATGGCGGCTGGTGTTAAGCAACTGGCGGATGACCGCACGCTGCTGATGGCGGGGGTAAGTCATGACCTGCGCACGCCACTGACGCGTATTCGCCTGGCGACCGAGATGATGAGCGAGCAGGATGGCTACCTGGCAGAATCGATCAACAAAGATATCGAAGAGTGCAACGCCATCATTGAGCAGTTTATCGACTACCTGCGTACTGGTCAGGAGATGCCAATGGAACTGGCGGATCTTAATGCGGTGCTTGGTGAGGTGATTGCCGCGGAAAGTGGCTATGAGCGTGAAATTGATACCGCGCTTTATCCTGGCTGCATAGAAGTGAAAATGCATCCGCTGTCAATCAAACGTGCGGTGGCGAATATGGTGGTGAACGCTGCCCGCTATGGCAATGGTTGGATCAAAGTCAGCAGCGGAACGGAGCCAAATCGCGCCTGGTTCCAGGTGGAAGACGACGGTCCGGGTATCGAGCCTGAACAGCGTAAGCATCTGTTCCAGCCTTTTGTCCGCGGCGACAGTGCGCGCACCATTAGCGGCACGGGATTAGGTCTGGCGATAGTGCAGCGTATCGTGGATAACCATAACGGGATGCTGGAGCTTGGCACCAGCGAGCGGGGCGGGCTTTCCATTCGCGCCTGGCTGCCATTACCGGTAACGCGGGCGCAGGGCACGACAAAAGAAGGGTAAATAAACGGGAGGCGAAAGTACCTCCCGTTTTTTTCGCTTCTAATACATTATGCTCACAACACGAGAATATAGACTCATCGTGTTGATAAGATTATTCAACTTCCATATTGCTACTTACATTGCAAAAGCCAACCTGATGAATGTGAGCTATTTCACGAACTTTTTTTCAAAGCGTCATCTGCTACAGACCAGCTGAATGCCATATAGATAATATTTTTTCCAATTGAATAGTCGGTCAAATAAACATCTAATCCTGACTCCTCCAGCTTATCGAACTGTTCGTCATCGGGGGCATCCGGCCCATTTAAATTAGGGAAGGTTTGAATCAGAGTTGAGTAAAAATTTCTAAGGGCGGGACTGCTTATTTCTGAATTATTGTAGTCGTGTTGTTCACTCCACGAAGTTTGCTTCTCATACCATTCCATAAAAACAGCCGGATCTTGTGGGGCTGCACTACGTTCAAACACCATTAAATCGTAGCTCATTGATGCTTCCTTTCTACTATAAAAAATCCCCCGAATCTCGCGAAACGGGGGATTTCGTCGCTTAACTTAACCGATTACAGCTTCGGACCAGCCGCTACCAGCGCGGCACCCGCTGGGGTGTCGGTGTATTTATCGAAGTTGTCGATAAACAGTTTCGCCAGCGTTTCAGCTTTTTCCTGCCACTGTTCCGGAGAAGCGTAGGTGTTACGCGGATCGAGGATCTTCGTGTCTACGCCCGGCAGTTCGGTCGGGATCGCCAGGTTAAACATCGGCAGAGTGAAGGTTTCTGCGTTATCCAGCGAACCGTTGAGGATGGCGTCGATAATGGCGCGGGTATCTTTAATGGAGATACGTTTGCCAGTGCCGTTCCAGCCAGTGTTAACCAGATATGCCTGCGCGCCCGCTGCCTGCATACGTTTTACCAGCACTTCTGCGTACTGAGTCGGGTGCAGCGACAGGAATGCCGCGCCGAAGCAGGCAGAGAAGGTTGGCGTCGGTTCGGTGATGCCACGCTCTGTACCAGCCAGTTTGGCGGTGAAGCCTGAGAGGAAGTGGTACTGAGTTTGATCGGCAGTCAGGCGAGAAACCGGTGGCAGTACGCCAAAAGCATCTGCGGTCAGGAAGATAACTTTAGTCGCGTGGCCCGCTTTGGAAACTGGCTTAACGATGTTATCGATGTGATAGATCGGATAAGAAACGCGGGTGTTCTCGGTTTTTGAACCATCATCAAAGTCGATGGTGCCATCTTCACGTACAGTGACGTTTTCCAGCAGTGCATCGCGACGGATAGCGCCATAGATTTCTGGCTCTGCTTCTTTCGACAGTTTAATGGTTTTCGCGTAGCAGCCGCCTTCGAAGTTAAACACACCGTCATCGTCCCAACCGTGCTCGTCATCGCCAATCAGACGACGTTTCGGGTCGGTGGAAAGGGTGGTTTTACCGGTGCCGGAAAGGCCGAAGAACACCGCAACATCGCCTTTCTCGCCAACGTTGGCGGAGCAGTGCATAGAAGCGATACCTTTCAGCGGCAGCAGGTAGTTCATCATTGAGAACATCCCTTTCTTCATTTCGCCGCCGTACCAGGTGCCACCAATCAGCTGCATGCGCTCGGTGAGGTTAAACGCCACGAAGTTTTCAGAGTTCAGACCCTGTTCTTTCCACTGCGGGTTGGTGCACTTCGCGCCGTTCATGACGATAAAGTCAGGTTTGAAACCTTCCAGCTCTTCATCACTCGGGCGAATAAACATGTTCTTGACGAAATGCGCCTGCCAGGCCACTTCGGTGATGAAACGTACGGAAAGGCGAGTATCCGGGTTAGCGCCACAGAAAGCATCAACCACGAACAGGCGTTTGCCGGAAAGCTGTTTGGTCACCAGGCCTTTCAGATGTTGCCAGGTTTCCGGAGAGAGGGGTTTGTTGTCGTTCTTACCTTTGCCTTTGTCTGCCCACCAGAAAGTATCGCGAGTCGTATCGTCACGGACGATATACTTATCTTTTGGTGAACGCCCGGTGAAGATCCCGGTATCCACGGCAACGGCACCCAGATTAGTTAACACCCCGCGCTCATAACCTGTCAGGCTCGGATCGAGCTCTTCCTGATACAGCAGGTCGTAGCTTGGGTTGTAAACGATATCATGAACATCACTGATACCATAAGCCTCGAGTTCTTGCGGGGTCAAACCATTGTTAACGCGCATTTCACTGCTCCTTAGCCAATATGTATTGCCTGAATAGTAAAGTCTTTTTGGGGGTGTTAACCGCGACAAGGCTCATAGATTTACGCATCTGGAGAAATTCATATTTGACAAAAAACTCCGTGATTCCTGTCACGAAACGGTTGCTATTATCGCAGAAATGGCATTCCAGGTGTGGAAAATGTTCCTAAAAGGTTAAAAGTTAGTTTAATTGGCCATTATAATGTGAGTTAAATCTCATTCCTGATTGAAATTTATGCAAAATCAATCAGTAAAGTATCGATTCACCACCGCAAAATTTTTTTGTAAATTTTTCTTAAAATAAATATTAGTACTGCCTGAATGCAATAATTAACCTTCCTTTTGATTCCGGATCACGAACATGGATAACGTTGAACTTTCACCTGCAACACGGTGGGGAATGGTCGCCACTGGATTAATCCAGGGGCTGGTTTGCTATTTTCTGATAACCTGGCTGGCTGTGGACAATAACAACTGGCTTGTTTACGGCATTCCTGCGACCGTGGCGCTTTCATCCGTTTTGTTATTCACCGTGGAATCCTTCAAACAGAAGCGTTTGTGGGGGTGGCTGGCGCTGGTATTTATTGCCACCCTGGCGATGAGCGGCTGGCTGAAGTGGCAAATTGATGGCATGAGTCCCTGGCGAGCGGACCAGGAACTCTGGGAATTTGGTTGTTATCTGCTGTTAATGGCGATGTTGTTATTGCCCTGGATACAACTGAATTTGCACGACAGAAAAGAGCAAACGAACTATAGCTTTTTTTACCAGTCAGCGTGGCATAACGCTCTAATATTGATGGTGATTTTTATCACTAATGGTCTGACATGGCTGGTACTTTTACTGTGGAGTGAGTTATTTAAACTTGTTGGCATCACGTTTTTCAGTACCCTCTTTTTTTCAACCGACTGGTTTATTTATCTTACGCTGGGCCTGGTTACCGCGCTGGCAGTCATTCTTGCGCGGACTCAATCGCGGTTAATCGCCTCTATTCAAAAGCTCTTCACGTTAATCGCCACAGGTTTGCTACCACTGGTTTCACTGCTGACGCTGCTGTTTATTATCACTTTACCCTTTGCTGGTTTGAATGCGATTTCCCGCCACATCTCCGCCGCTGGGCTGCTTTTAACTCTGGCCTTTTTGCAGTTGCTCTTAATGGCCATTGTCCGCGATCCGCGAAAAGCATCGCTTCCCTGGACTGGCCCATTGCGTTGCCTGATAAAAATGTCTCTGCTGGTGGCGCCGCTCTATGTGCTGATCGCCGCCTGGGCTATATGGATGCGGGTCGCTCAATACGGCTGGACTACCGAACGCTTGCACGGCGCACTGGCGGTGGTGGTGTTACTGGTCTGGTCGCTGGGGTATTTCGTCAGTATTGCCTGGCGTAAAGGGCAAAATCCCCTTGTTCTTCAGGGCAAAGTGAACCTTACGGTTTCGTTATTGGTGCTGGTGATACTGGTGCTTCTTAATTCGCCGGTGCTGGACAGTATGCGCATTAGCGTGAACAGCCATATGGCGCGTTATCAGAGTGGCAAGAACACGCCAGACCAGGTAAGTATCTACATGCTCGAACATAGCGGTCGCTATGGACGTGCAGCGCTTGAGTCGCTGAAAAGCGATGTCGAGTATATGAAAGACCCGAAACGCAGGCGGGGTCTGCTGATGGCGTTTGATGGAGAGCAACGTCTTCAGCAGCAGATATCGGAAAAAGCATTAGCTGATAATGTATTTATTGCCCCGGGTTCTGGAAAGCCGGATATGACATTCTGGTCGGCAGTGATGAAAAATCGCTATAACGCAATGATATGTATTGAAAAAGATGCCTGCGTGCTGGTAGAGCAAGATCTGAATAGTGATGGTAGGGCAGAGCGGATCCTGTTTGCCTTTAATGATGAAAGATACATTGTCTATGGTATTGATCCTGCCGGGAAAGAATGGAAAGAGATTGCGATGAGTTCACTCCCGCGTGTAATAACGAAAGAGAAATTACTCACAGCGGCGAAGAATGGAAAACTGGGGACGAAGCCTAAAGTGTGGCGCGATCTTACGGTGGATGGTGAAACGTTGGATTTGAATCTGAATGAGTGACAGCGCGTTTGGATGCTGCGCCTTATCTTACCTGCGATAAATTGCATTTAATCCGTAGGCCAGATAAGCGCAGCGCATCAGGCAATTTAGTTATGATATCCGGCAGAGTCATCTCTGCCGGACATGGCGATTAATGAACCTGCGGATCTGCCGGAGACGCATTGTTGCGGATCTCGGCAATATCCATTGCATTGAACAGATAGTGGTTACCACAGTAATCACAATGCATGTCAATTTCGCCTTCTTCCGCGAGGATGCTATCAACTTCTTCATCCGGCAGCGTTTTCAGCGCGCCTGCGCAACGTTCACGCGAGCAGGTGCATTTGAATTCAACATCCTGCGGATCGTAAACCGTCACCTCTTCTTCGTGATACAAACGCCACAACACTTCGTTTGCCGGTAACGTCAGCAGCTCTTCAGTTTTGATGGTTTCGGTCAGCGTCGCCAGGTGGTCGAAGTCGTCTTGCTGGGCATTTTGCGCAGGCATTACCTGCAACAACATACCGCCCGCAGCCGGTTTGCCGTCTACGTCACCGGTGCGAATAAACAGGCGTGTCGGCAGCTGTTCAGAACGCATAAAGTAATCTTCCAGGCAAGCCGCCAGGGTATCACCTTCCAGACCAACTACGCCCTGATAGCGTTCGCCTTCGCTCGGGGTAATGGTGATCACCACGTAACCATTGCCGACCAGCGTTTTCAGGTCGGCATTTTCTGGAATTTCGCCCTGCACGCGCGCCACACCGCGCATCTGCTGTTTGTTGTTACCGTTAATAACCGCCAGATTCATCGGACCGTCGCCTTGCAGCTGTACGGTGATATCACCATCAAACTTCAGCGTAGCGGTCAACAGGCTGGTCGCGACCAGCAGTTCTGCCAGCACGTTTTTCACGGGCTGCGGATAATCGTGATTCTCAAGGATCTGTTGTAGGGTTTCCGAAACGGTTACCAGTTCGCCGCGAACGGCAAAGTTTTCAAACAGATAGCGATGTAATTGGTCATGTTGCGGCATAATCATCTCTCTTGCAGGTGACAGTTATTCACTGTCGCCGTGTTTAAATCGTAACAGGTCGCGGCGCTCTTTTTTGTCCGGGCGTCGGTCCGGATGCGGCATGGTTAAGGCATTAAGTTTACGTGCCAGCGCCATTTTTTCGCGTTTCTCTACACTTTCCGCAGTCTCTTCATACAGCAAGGCTGCCTCGCTGGCGGTGCGACGCTGTTCAGTAATCGCCTTTACAATCACCGTGCGTTCGTCATTTCCCTGGCGCAGAGTGAGCGTGGCATTCAGCTCGACGATTTTGCTCGGCTTGCTGCGCTGCCCGTTGTAATGCACCTTACCGCCTTCAATCATTTCACGGGCCAGCGCGCGGGTTTTATAAAAACGGGCGGCCCATAGCCATTTATCCAGTCGAACCTCAACAGCCGGTTTTTCTTTCATGGCGTCTCCTTCACATTAGCGAGGGGATCAGGCGGCGGTAGTCATTCAGTGACGGATGGCGCTCATACTGTTTTTCGGCTATTCCAGAGTCAGGGTTGGTGACGCCGAGACAGTAACGAATACCAAATTGCGCGGCAGCATCGAGAATGGCTTCGCTGTCATCAATAAACAGCGTTCTTTCAGCTTTCAGACCCGTAGCTTCGGCCACCGCATGCCATAACCGCTGATCCTCTTTCGGATAACCAAATGTGTGGGTGGAAAGTAATAAATCAAGGTGTGCGTCCAGACCCGTATGCTCAAGTTTAACGGCCAGGTTATGTGGATGGGCGTTAGTGAGCAAAATTCGCTGCTTGCCGCTGGCTTTCAGCGCTTCGAGAAACGGAATAGTATCTTCACGCAACACAGCACGCGGCCCCATCTCGGTGGTCATCGCACAGATATCCAGACCCAGTTGCTCGCTCCAGTAATCAAGACAGTACCAGTTTAGCGTATGCTGCACGTCGTGATATTGCTGGCGCATATATTCCATTGCTTCCTGTGGCGTAACACCGTTTTGCGCGCCCCATGTTTCAGGCACCAGCTTTTGCCAAAAATAGTTATCGAAGGCGAGGTCGAGCAACGTGCCGTCCATATCCAGCAGAACGGTATCTACGTCCTGCCAGGCAATGTTGATATGCATGGGGGAAATCTCCAGAGTGAAGCAATTTGCGCGACAGGGTAGCATAACCTGCCGCGCAAACGTGTTATTCGATGAGGCTTTCTGAAGACGTGAGCAGCGTCGGATTCAGGCAGCTTTCGTAATATTCCTTAATCTCCATCATGCGGGTGCGATGACGCTGGTAACGACGCCAGGCCTGCACGCCATTATAGATGGCACAGCCGAACATCGTCAGTAGCAGTAATGTGGTGCCGAGATAGCGCCACAGGCCAGAACGGTCCGGAATAGGGTGCAAGCTGATATGCTGCGTGCCGTTGGCATCGGTGAAAATATTGGTGACGATCCCCTCGGCGTTAAACGGTGTATGCATCAACATTTGCGCCAGCTTCTGGAAAGCGTTCCATTGTTCTTGCGCCGGGTAGTCATAAAGTGAGGCTGCTGGCCACGGTTGATCGACAAAATCGCTGCCTTCGTCGCTGACAATCAGGAAGCCGCCAGGCGCTGGGCTATTCAGTGATTGTGCCGCTCGCGCCGTTTCATGAGTGATAAACGGTGCGGTGGAAGTCGCCACCAGATTATCCAGCGATTCTGCGCTCACCGGGCGGAGTAATACATTCACACCATCAAGTTTTCCTGCGTTGGCGCGTTTCACCAGTGCGTCCCAGTCCTTACTGTTGCCAAGATTCACCAGGGCGTTTTTTTAAGCGCACACAATCATCTTTGGCTGCACAGAGATCTGCTGTCTTCAGCACGATGTCGCCAAAGTCATCAAGCAAAACCATGCCGGATTTCTGAATCGCAGAACGTAATGAGGCACTGACGCGTGATTCATCTTCTGGTTTAGGGTGCAGTTGACGGTTTACTGCTTCGGTCAACGCCGTAGCTTTGTTAACCAGTTCCGATTCCGGTAATGGCAATGAACGGGCGTCATTCCAGATGATTTGCGAGCAGTCAAACGGCAAAAACGGTGAATTGGTTTTCGCGCTCCAGGTGCCGGAAGTGCGGATATTACACATGCCTGTACCACTTAGACGTAAGGTATCGCCTACGCGTACGCCAGCGTCCGCGAGTTGTTTAACACTGGTGGCCTCAATAGTCTGCGCGCCTTTCATCCACGAGAGAGTGAATTTCAGCGGCATATCCAGTGGGATCCAGAACAGCAGCATAAACAAGACAATCAGCGAACCGGCTGCGATAACCGTGCTGCGTAGCCAGTGCTGCAACGGGAAGTTTTTTACTTCGTCATGCAGCGAAAGATAGCGCCCCTGGCGCACGACGTGACGGTCGAGGTAGATATCGATATCGGTTTGTTGTCCGAGATCCTGGGCAATGTAAGGTTGCCAGTGCGCGGGGTAGACCAGATCGATAATACCAAGCGAAATATTGTTAATCTGTTCCTGAGAGTTTTCACCAAACAGCCCCCAGCGACGCGGTGTCCCGCGCAGGCAGTGGATTTCCCTTAGGGAAGATTTGGCAGGTGGCGCATATAATCCCCACAGGCCCGCGCCCAACAGCAGTAGCGCGCCGCCAACCAACCACGGGACAAATACATCTGGGGTCACCAGGCAGAAATAGAACATCAGGAATGAGGCGACAATCAGCAGCGCTTCCCGCAATCCTCGTGGGCGGCTAAGTGCATACTCTTCGTGCGTTTCCTGGCGAATGTTGAGCAACTCAATTTGTTCGCTCTCTTCACCGCGAATCGATGCCTGCGTTGATGGAATAGGTTGTAACGTGTAACCGCGAGTCTCCTGCATATACTCTTGCAGCGTATGGCCGTTGAGTGAAATGACTAATGGGAGTGAGTCGGTATAAATCAGTTCAACGGTGTTTTCGTCGTTGATGTACTGCTCCCAGAAAGGCGGCAGGTGGACTTCTACCGAGTCAAGGTAGTAGCGCCATTTATTGGGATCGTCGGTAGAGATGCCATAACGTGTGATAGCGTGCGTCAGCATCATCACATTATTGCTTTCGGCGTTCAGCGTCAGAGAGACAGGCGCCGTGCTGGCACCCGTCGGGCCGGGAACCTGCAAAATCTGCGTCAGGCTCTCGAGATAATTTTCAACAGCGCTACGTTCTTCCGGAGTGAGTTTGCGCGTTTGCGCATCAGCGAAGGCGTTAGCCCAGGGCAATTGTCGCCGCCTGGTGCGGGTTTTATCAGCCATCCCGCAAGTAGTGAGCAGGCCAGCAAAGCAGCTAAAAAAATCACAATGGTGCTCATGCTTTCCCCATCTTACTTAATTTGTCAGGCGTGATTATTCGCACCCTGGACACAATATAGGATTCTGCGGTTGGCTATCGGCAAGCGTGGAGTTGAACTTGAGCATCATTAAGCGCATCCCAGTAACCGCTGATCATAGCAAACCCTCTGAGGGCGGAATATCAGCAAATTCCTGGAGTTATTTCAACCTATTGACTTTTAATTTGATTTGAGAACGATTATTTATCAGGTTGCATAAATGTAAATAACATGCAATTCACATTGCCGAAACGGTGTCCGATATCGCACAATAAATACTGATTTCACTGCAAAGATTCCACAATGAGAAAATCATTACAAAAACCCACCATTCTGAATGTTGAAACTGTAGCCCGTTCCCGACTGTTTACCGTCGAAAGCGTGGATCTGGAGTTCAGCAATGGCGTGCGGCGTGTTTATGAACGAATGCGTCCAACCAACAGGGAAGCGGTGATGATTGTGCCTATTGTGGACGACCATCTGATCCTGATTCGTGAGTACGCGGTGGGAACTGAATCCTACGAGTTAGGGTTTTCGAAAGGGCTGATTGATCCCGGTGAAAGCGTCTACGAAGCAGCTAACCGCGAGCTAAAAGAAGAAGTGGGATTTGGTGCGAACGATCTAACTTTTTTGAAGAAACTCAGCATGGCGCCGTCTTACTTTTCCAGCAAAATGAATATTGTGGTAGCGCAGGATCTCTACCCGGAATCGCTGGAAGGCGATGAGCCAGAGCCGCTACCGCAGGTTCGCTGGCCGCTGGCGCATATGATGGATTTGCTTGAAGATCCTGACTTCAATGAAGCGCGCAATGTCAGTGCGCTGTTTCTGGTACGTGAGTGGTTGAAGGGGCAGGGGCGGTTGTAAATATGTAGAGCTTGCCTGATGCGCCATGCTTATCAGGCCTACGGGATTCCTGCAATGTATTGAATTTTCAATGTGTTGCATGCCGGCTAAGGCGTTCATGCCGCATCCGGCATGAACAACGCGCACTTTGCCAGCAAACTGAAAAGGCGCCGAAGCGCCTTTTTAATCAGAACAATTCCTGTGCCTCACCATTATCGATAATGGTCGTTCCCACCTCGCGCACCGCCTGCTGTGTAGGCTGTGTACCTTCAATGAAGTACTCTTCGCGGCTGTTGCCGCCGCTGGCCAGTTGCCCAGTGCTGCGATCGATATTCACCGTCACAATACCCGGCGGCGGCGTCAGCGGTTGTTCCGGTACGCCTTCCAGAACGGCTTTCATATAAGCGTCCCATGCAGGCTGCGCGCTTTTAGCACCACCTTCATAACCAGAGATCTGATCTTTAATTGCCCCTGAAGCCGTGGTATGACCGAGATTACGACGGTGATCGTCAAAGCCAATCCATACTGAGGTTACTACGCCTGGTCCGTAACCCGAGAACCATGCATCCTTCGAGCTGTTGGTGGTCCCGGTTTTCCCGCCGATATCATGACGTTGCAAATCACGACCTGCGCGCCAGCCAGTACCTTGCCAGCCTGGTTCACCAAAGATATTGGTGTTCAGTGCGCTCTTAATCAGGAATGCCAGCGGAGTGCTGATAACGTGCGGTGCATACTCCTGCGCGCCGGTCTTCGCGACTAATGTCTGATTAGCTTGCTCCAGTTGCGGCATCGGCACCGAAACATTTTGCTGCTCGCGGGAGATAGCCACGTCTTCAACGTCGTTATTTTCCAGCACGTTCGATTTTTGCGTATCGCCGTAAATCACCGGGATATCGCATTCCGGGCAAGCTACTTTCGGTTTCGCTTCGAAAATCACGCCGCCCTGGTCGTTTTCAATTTTGCTGATAAACCACGGATCCACCAGGAAGCCACCATTCGCCATTACTGCGTAGCCGCGCGCCACCTGCAGCGGCGTGAAGGACGCGGAACCCAGCGCCAGCGATTCGGTATGAACAATGTTTTGCGCCGGGAAGCCGAAGCGTTGCAGATACTCTGCAGCGTAGTCAACGCCCATAGCCCGCATTGCACGCACCATCACTACGTTCTTCGACTGGCCCAGTCCCTGACGTAAACGGATTGGACCGGCATATTGCGGCGGTGAGTTTTTCGGCTCCCAGTCAGAACCAGCACCGGCGTCCCAGCGGGAAATCGGCACATCGTTCAGCATACTTGCCAGCGTCAGACCTTTATCCATTGCTGCGGTGTAGAGGAACGGTTTGATATTCGAACCCACCTGACGCAGCGCCTGAGTTGCGCGGTTGAACTTGCTCTGGTTGAAGTCAAAGCCACCCACCAGCGCCATGACTGCACCGTTTTGCGGATTGATCGACACAAGCGCCGAGTTCACCTCTGGCACCTGCGCCAGCCACCAGGCATCGCCAACCTGGCGAACCCAGATTTGCTGACCCGTTTGCACCACATCAGTCACTTTACGCGGCGTCGGTCCCTGTTGAGTGTCTGAACGGTAAGGACGCGCCCAGCGAACGCCTTCCATACGCAACGTTACGGACGTTCCGTCAGCCAGCATCGCTGTCGCTTCCTGCGGATTGGTGCTGGTAATTGCGGCAGGCAGCAGCGGACCGTAAGTCGGCAACGCTTTCAGAGTATTGGTTATCTTTTTGGTGTCCCACGCCGTCTCACCCACTTTCCACAGCACATTAGCCGGGCCGCGATAACCGTGACGCATGTCGTAGTCCAGCACGTTGTTACGCACCGCTTGCTGCGCGGCCTGCTGAACTTTGCGGGTAATGGTGGTGTAAATGCGATAACCGTCTTCATAAGCGCTTTCGCCGTAACGGCTATACATCTCCTGACGCACCATTTCGGTGAGATACGGCGCCGAGAACGCAATTTCCGGCGCGTGATAATTGGCGTTAATCGGCTCACTACGCGTCTGATCGTATTGCTGCTGGGTGATATACCCTTCGCTCAACATACGTGACAGCACAACGTTACGCCGCGCGACGGCGCGATCCATTGAGTAGAGCGGGTTGAAAGTGGATGGGGCTTTTGGCAGCCCGGCAATCACCGCCATTTCGTTCAGCGTCAGTTGGTCGACCGTTTTACCGAAATAGACTTGTGCCGCAGCACCGACACCATAGGCACGGTAACCGAGGTAAATCTTGTTCAGATAAAGCTCGAGGATCTCGTCTTTAGTCAGCAACTGTTCAATACGAATCGCGAGGAAGACTTCCTTAATCTTACGCATCAGCGTGCGTTCCGGACTGAGGAAGAAGTTTCTCGCCAGTTGCTGGGTAATGGTACTCGCCCCTTGTGACGCGTGACCAGAGAACAACGCCACACTTGCCGCACGGAAGATCCCCACCGGGTCAACGCCGTGATGCTCATAAAAGCGGCTGTCCTCCGTCGCGATAAAGGCTTTCACCATTTCCGGCGGGATTTGATCCAACGTAACCGGAATACGACGCTTTTCACCATATTGCGCAATTAGCTCGCCATCGGCGCTGTAAATCTGCATCGGAATTTGTAGGCGAACATCTTTTAATGTCGCCACATCCGGCAGTTGTGGCTCGATGTAGCGGTAGAGGCCATAAATCGAGCCTGCTCCCAGCAGAATGCAACAGACTGCAAGGATCAATAAATACTTTACGAACTTCACTGGAAATTTCCGATTTGGTTTCATTTGGGCAGTTTATAAACAAACGCGCGGTAGTATAAAGGCAAGCCAGACGCATTGATATACCCGTCAGAGTGACGGGTGATAAGGAGATCATCACAATGGCATTTAAGAACTGGCAAATTGGGTTGCATTTACAACAGCAAGAAGCGGTGGCGGTTGCTATCGTGCGTGGTGCAAAAGAATGTTTTTTGCAACGTTGGTGGCGTTTGCCGCTGGCGACAGACATTATCAAAGATGGACGCATTCTCGATACAGAGCGGCTGGCAAAAACGTTGTTACCGTGGAGTCGTGAACTGCCGCATCGACATCACATTATGCTGGCATTTCCTGCTGGTCGAACGTTACAGAGGGCATTTCCACGCCCAGCGATGTCTCTCGGTGAGCGAGAGCAAACGGCATGGCTGGCAGGCACAATGGCACGCGAGCTGGATATGGAACCGGACTCTCTGCGCTTCGATTATAGCGAAGATTCACTAAGCCCGGCCTATAACGTGACCGCCGCGCAAAGCAAAGAGTTGGCAACGTTACTTACCCTGGCAGAAAGATTGCGTGTTCACGTTAGCGCGATTACCCCAGATGCCTGCGCTTTACAACGGTTTCTGCCTTTTTTACCCCCTCACAAGCAATGTCTGGCCTGGTGTGACCACGAACAGTGGTTGTGGGCGACGCGTTATAACTGGGGGCGCAAGCTGGTGGTGGGGATGACAAGCGCGAATGACCTTGCAGCGATGTTATCCGTGGACCCCGACAGTATCGCAATATGCGGCGAAGGCGGATTTGACCCCTGGGAGGCGGTTTCTGTTCGTCAGCCGCCGCTACCGCCACCAGGTGGAGACTTCGCCATTGCGCTGGGGTTGGCGCTTGGGGAGAGTCGCTAATGAACCCACCAATCAATTTTTTGCCCTGGCGACAGCAACGCCGTGCGGCCTTTTTTCGCTTCTGGTTGCAGATGTTTGTTGCCCCTCTGCTGCTGACCGTAGGGATAACGCTAATGCAGCGTCTGGCATATAACGCCGAAGCACGCGTAGACGCCATTTTGCTCGAGGGAGAACAACAACTCGCCCGTAGCTTACAGGTCACTAAGCCACGTTTGCTGGAACGCCAACAGTTACGCGAACAGCATTTGCGACGTCAGCGTCAGCGACAATTTACCCGCGACTGGCAACCAGCGCTGGAAGCGCTGGCGATGCTTTTACCAGAAAAAGCCTGGCTGACCACGCTGAGCTGGCAGCAGGGAACGCTGGAAGTCAAAGGACTTACGTCGAACATCACCGCACTAAATGTGTTGGAGAAGTCACTCCGTGAGGATGCCTTTTTTCAGCTCAACCAGCGAGGGGCCACGCAGCAGGATGCACAAGGGCGCTGGCAATTTGCGTATCAGTTAACAAGGAAGGTTAGTGATGAACTCGCTCTTTGACTGGTGGTTTGCCACATCTCCTCGTACCCGTCAGTTTGGCTGGGCAGTCTGGTTGCTGGTGTTGTTCACAATCATCGTTCTTTCATTGGCTCATCAGGAAGAGAGCGACGCATTAATTCGACTGCGGGCAAGTAATCACCAGCAGTGGGCTGCACTGCATCGCCTGGTAGACACCACACCCATCCGCGAAGAAAAGACGTTGCCCTTTTCGCCGCTGGATTTTCAGTTGCCTGGCGCGCAACTGGTTTACTGGCATCCGTCAGCCCAGGGAGGCGAGCTGACGTTGAAAACGCTCTGGGAAGCGGTGCCGTCGGCATTTACACGACTGGCAGAGCGCAACGTCAGCGTAAGTCGTTTTTCGTTAAGCGTGGAAGGTAATGAACTCTTGTTCACGTTACAACTGGAGGGGGCGAATGATGGCTAAACGTTGGCTGCTGGCTGGTGTTGCATTATGGCTATTAACCGGCATGCGCGACCCGTTTAAACCACCGGAAGATTTATGCCGGATTAGCGAACTTACCCAGTGGCGCTATCAGGGGATGGTAGGAAGAGGCGAGCGCGTTATCGGCGTAATAAAAGATGGGCAAAAGAAATGGCGACGGGTGCAGCAAAACGATGTGCTGGAAAACGGCTGGACGATCTTACAGCTGACGCCAGACACACTAACGCTGGGAACCGGGACAAACTGCGAACCGCCACAGTGGTTGTGGCAACGGCAAGGAGATACAAATGAAGCAATGGATAGCCGCACTACTGTTGATGATGATGCCCATCGTGCAGGCGGCAAAGCCGCAAAAAGTCACGCTGATGGTGGATGACGTTCCGGTTGCTCAGGTTTTGCAGGCGCTGGCCGAACAGGAGAAGCTAAACCTGGTGGTGTCGCCAGACGTCAGCGGTACGGTATCGCTACATTTAACGGATGTTCCCTGGAAGCAGGCGCTACAAACCGTAGTGAAAAGCGCCGGGCTGATAACGCGCCAGGAGGGCAACATTCTCTCAGTGCATTCCATTGCCTGGCAAAATGAAAATATCGCCCGCCAGGAGGCAGAGAAGGCACGGGCGCAGGCAAACCTGCCGCTGGAAAATCGCAGCATTACCCTGCAATACGCCGATGCTGGAGAGTTGGCGAAAGCGGGGGAGAAGCTACTTAGCGCCAAAGGCAGCATGACCGTTGATAAACGCACCAATCGCCTTTTGCTGCGCGATAACCAGGCGGCGTTAACTGCACTGGAACAGTGGGTCATGCAAATGGATTTGCCGGTAGGCCAGGTTGAACTGTCGGCGCATATTGTCACCATTAATGAAAAAAGTTTGCGTGAGTTAGGCGTGAAATGGACGCTGGCCGATGCGCAACACGCTGGCGGCGTTGGGCAAGTAACTACGCTCGGTAGCGATCTCGCGGTGGCGACGGCGACGACGCATATCGGTTTTAACATTGGGCGGATCAACGGACGTTTGCTGGATCTGGAGCTTTCCGCACTCGAACAAAAACAGCAACTGGATATTATCGCTAGCCCACGTTTACTGGCTTCGCATCTCCAGCCTGCCAGCATTAAACAGGGAAGCGAAATTCCGTATCAGGTTTCCAGTGGTGAAAGTGGTGCAACATCGGTGGAGTTTAAAGAGGCGGTACTGGGAATGGAGGTCACGCCCACGGTGTTACAAAAAGGTCGCATCCGGCTGAAATTACACATCAGCCAGAACGTTCCGGGGCAGGTCCTTCAACAAGCCGATGGCGAAGTGCTGGCAATTGATAAGCAGGAGATCGAAACGCAAGTCGAGGTCAAAAGCGGAGAAACGTTGGCGCTGGGCGGCATTTTTACCCGTAAAAATAAATCGGGTCAGGATAGCGTACCGTTGTTGGGTGACATTCCCTGGTTCGGGCAATTATTTCGTCATGATGGAAAAGAAGATGAACGACGTGAGTTAGTGGTGTTTATCACGCCACGACTGGTTTCCAGTGAGTAAACCGCCGCAAAAGCGGTGATGTTTTTACGTTGAACGTGTTTCATCTATTTGACGCGCGCAGGTATTTAGCATACAAGGAGTACCGATTTGAGAGTTGGTGCTCTTAGCTGCCTGCGTTTTATGATGATGATTTATCATTCAGGCGGCATTTTGCTGTCTTTTTTACGCTAATCTTACCCGGTGATTTATCGCCAAAGCGGTGATAGCAAGGCAGCATGCCTGCAGCGACCAGATATGCAGAGGGATGGGCGATTTATTCAGTTGCCAAACCTGCTGGAGTATTGAGATAATTTTCAGTCTGACTCTCGCAATATCTTATGAGGTTTCAGTTCATGTCCTGCTGCGCTCTCTGAGCGAAGCGGGTTTATCATTAACGAATAGTCTTAGTAGTACCGAAAAAATGGCAGAGAAACGCAATATCTTTCTGGTTGGGCCTATGGGTGCCGGAAAAAGCACTATTGGGCGCCAGTTAGCTCAACAACTCAATATGGAATTTTACGATTCCGATCAAGAGATTGAGAAACGAACCGGAGCTGATGTGGGCTGGGTTTTCGATTTAGAAGGCGAAGAAGGCTTCCGCGATCGCGAAGAAAAGGTCATCAATGAATTGACCGAGAAGCAGGGTATTGTGCTGGCTACTGGCGGCGGCTCTGTGAAATCCCGCGAAACGCGTAACCGTCTTTCCGCTCGTGGCGTTGTCGTTTATCTTGAAACGACCATCGAAAAGCAACTTGCACGCACGCAGCGTGATAAAAAAACGCCCGTTGCTGCACGTTGAAACACCGCCACGTGAAGTTCTGGAAGCGTTGGCCAATGAACGCAATCCGCTGTATGAAGAGATTGCCGACGTGACCATTCGTACTGATGACCAAAGCGCTAAAGTGGTCGCAAACCAGATTATTAACATGCTGGAAAGCAACTAATTCTGGCTTTAAATACACTCGTCTGCGGGTACAGTAATTAAGGTGGATGTCGCGTTATGGAGAGGATAGTCGTCACTCTCGGGGAACGTAGTTACCCAATTACCATCGCATCTGGTTTGTTTAACGAACCAGCTTCATTCTTACCGCTGAAATCGGGCGAGCAGGTGATGTTGGTCACCAACGAAACCCTGGCTCCTCTGTATCTCGATAAGGTCCGCGGCGTACTTGAACAGGCGGGTGTTAACGTCGATAGCGTTATCCTCCCTGACGGCGAGCAGTATAAAAGCCTGGCAGTACTCGACACCGTCTTTACAGCGTTGTTGCAAAAGCCGCATGGCCGCGATACTACACTGGTTGCACTGGGCGGCGGCGTGGTGGGTGATCTTACCGGTTTCGCGGCGGCGAGCTATCAGCGCGGCGTTCGCTTCATTCAAGTCCCAACGACGTTATTGTCGCAGGTTGACTCCTCCGTTGGCGGCAAAACCGCGGTAAACCATCCCCTCGGTAAAAACATGATTGGCGCGTTTTACCAACCTGCATCGGTGGTGGTAGATCTCGATTGTCTGAAAACGCTTCCTCAGCGTGAGTTGGCTTCGGGGCTAGCGGAAGTCATCAAATACGGCATTATTCTTGACGGTGAGTTTTTCCACTGGCTGGAAGAGAATCTCGACGCGCTGCTTCGTCTGGATGGCCCTGCAATGGCGTACTGTATTCGCCGCTGCTGTGAGCTGAAAGCAGAAGTTGTCGCCGCCGACGAGCGTGAAGCAGGCTTACGTGCTTTACTCAATCTTGGACATACCTTTGGTCATGCCATTGAAGCTGAAATGGGCTATGGTAATTGGCTACACGGTGAAGCGGTTGCTGCGGGTATGGTAATGGCGGCGCGCACATCGGAACGTCTCGGGCAGTTCAGTTCTGCCGAAACGCAGCGTATTATTACCCTGCTCACGCGGGCTGGGTTACCGGTCAATGGGCCGCGCGAAATGTCCGCGCAGGCATATTTACCGCATATGCTGCGTGACAAGAAAGTTCTTGCGGGAGAAATGCGCTTAATTCTTCCGCTGGCAATTGGTAAGAGCGAAGTTCGCGGCGGTGTTTCGCACGATATCGTTCTTAACGCCATTGCTGATTGTCAGTTAGCGTAACAACAAGAAAGGTCAGGCCGCTTATCCGGCGGTTTATTAGCTTCAGGTTAATTGCAACGTGGTAAGCATTAACCTTTTAGTGGGGTGTTAAATGGATGAATTCAAACCAGAAGACGAGCTGAAACCCGATCCCAGCGATCGTCGTACTGGTCGTTCTCGTCAATCTTCTGAGCGTTCTGAACGTACTGAACGTGGCGAACCGCAAATCAATTTTGATGATATTGAACTTGATGAAACTGACGATCGCCGTCCGACTCGTGCGCAAAAAGAGCGCAATGAAGAACCGGAAATCGAACAAGAATATGACGAATCCGAAGATGAAACGGTGGATGAAGAGCGCGTAGAGCGTCGTCCGCGTAAGCGCAAAAAAGCAGCCAGCAAACCTGCTTCTCGTCAGTATATGATGATGGGCGTCGGTATTCTGGTTCTGTTGCTGTTGATCATCGGTATCGGTTCTGCGTTAAAAGCCCCCTCGACCTCTTCCAGCGATCAAACTGCGTCTGGCGAGAAGAGTATTGATCTTGCTGGCAATGCGACCGATCAGGCGAATGGCGTGCAGCCAGCACCGGGAACCACGTCTGCGGAAAATACTCAGCAGGATGTTTCTCTGCCGCCGATTTCTTCTACGCCGACCCAGGGGCAGACCCCGGCGGCAACGGATGGTCAACAGCGTGTTGAAGTACAGGGTGATCTGAACAATGCCCTGACCCAGCCGCAAAATCAGCAACAGCTGAACAATGTGGCGGTAAATTCGACATTGCCGACCGAACCCGCAACGGTTGCGCCAGTACGCAATGGCAATGCATCGCGTGACACGGCAAAAACGCAAACCGCTGAACGTCCGACCACCACGCGTCCGCCGCGTCAGCAGGCAGTGATTGAACCGAAAAAACCGCAAGCAACGGTGAAAACCGAACCGAAGCCGGTAGCACAGCAACCGAAGCGTACCGAACCAGCAGCGCCAGTGGCGAGCTCGAAGGCACCGGCTGCGACTTCTACGCCAGCGGCAACGCCAGCGCCGAATGCGACTGTCAGCACGGAGCGGGCACAAACGGCATCTCCGGCGCAAACCACAACAACACCAGCTGCTGGGGCGAAGAGCGCGGGTAATGTTGGTTCGTTGAAATCGGCACCGTCAAGCCATTACACTCTGCAGTTGAGCAGTTCCTCTAACTACGACAACCTGAACGGTTGGGCGAAGAAAGAGAACCTGAAAACTACGTTGTCTATGAAACGACGCGTAATGGTCAGCCGTGGTATGTCCTGGTTTCTGGCGTGTACGCTTCGAAAGAAGAAGCGAAAAAAGCGGTATCTACATTGCCAGCCGATGTCCAGGCCAAAAATCCTTGGGCGAAACCGCTGCGTCAGGTACAGGCCGATCTGAAGTAATCAAGCTATTTCCCGCAATGGATAACCGTTGCGGGAACTGCCTGAAGCGCTGGATGCTGTCGGAGCTTTCTCCACAGCCGGAGAAGGTGTAATTAGTTAGTCAGCATGAAGAAAAATCGCGCTTTTTTGAAGTGGGCAGGGGGCAAATATCCCTTGCTTGATGATATTAAACGGCATTTGCCTAAGGGCGAATGTCTGGTTGAGCCTTTTGTTGGTGCCGGGTCGGTGTTTCTTAACACCGACTTTTCTCGTTATATTCTTGCTGATATCAACAGCGATCTGATTAGTCTCTACAACATTGTAAAGACGCGTACCGAAGAGTATGTGCAGGCTGCCCGCGAGCTGTTTGTTCCCGAAACAAATTGCGCCGAGGTCTACTATCAGTTCCGCGAAGAGTTCAACAAAAGCCAGGATCCCTTGCGTCGGGCAGTACTGTTTTTATATTTGAACCGCTACGGTTACAACGGTTTGTGCCGTTACAATCTGCGCGGTGAATTTAATGTGCCGTTTGGCCGTTATAAAAAGCCCTATTTCCCGGAAGCTGAGTTGTATCATTTTGCCGAAAAAGCGCAGAATGCCTTTTTCTATTGTGAGTCTTACGCCGACAGCATGGCGCGCGCAGATGATGCATCCGTCGTCTATTGCGATCCGCCTTATGCGCCGCTTTCTGCGACCGCTAACTTCACGGCGTATCACACAAACAGTTTTACGCTTGAACAACAAGCCCATCTGGCGGAGATCGCAGAAGGTCTGGTTGATCGCCATATTCCTGTGCTGATCTCCAATCACGATACGATGTTAACGCGTGAGTGGTATCAGCGCGCAAAATTGCATGTCGTCAAAGTTCGACGCAGTATAAGCAGCAACGGCGGCACACGTAAAAAGGTGGACGAACTGCTGGCTTTGTACAAACCAGGAGTCGTTTCACCCGCGAAAAAATAATTCTCAAGGAGAAGCGGATGAAACAGTATTTGATTGCCCCCTCAATTCTGTCGGCTGATTTTGCCCGCCTGGGTGAAGATACCGCAAAGGCCCTGGCAGCTGGCGCTGATGTCGTGCATTTTGACGTCATGGATAACCACTATGTTCCCAACCTGACAATTGGGCCAATGGTGCTGAAATCCTTGCGTAACTACGGCATTACCGCCCCTATCGACGTGCATCTGATGGTGAAACCGGTCGATCGTATTGTGCCGGATTTCGCTGCTGCTGGCGCCAGCATCATTACCTTTCATCCAGAAGCCTCCGAGCATGTTGACCGCACGCTGCAACTGATTAAAGAAAATGGCTGTAAGGCGGGGCTGGTATTTAACCCGGCGACACCATTGAGCTATCTGGATTACGTAATGGACAAGCTGGATGTGATCCTGCTGATGTCCGTCAACCCTGGTTTCGGCGGTCAGTCTTTCATTCCGCAAACATTAGATAAACTGCGCGAAGTGCGCCGCCGCATCGATGAGTCGGGCTTTGATATCCGTCTGGAAGTGGACGGTGGCGTGAAGGTGAACAACATTGGCGAAATCGCTGCGGCGGGAGCGGATATGTTCGTCGCCGGTTCGGCAATCTTCGACCAGCCAGACTACAAAAAAGTCATTGATGAAATGCGCAGTGAACTGGCAAAGGTAAGTCATGAATAAGTTTGAAGATATTCGCGGCGTCGCTTTTGATCTCGACGGTACGCTGGTGGACAGTGCTCCTGGTCTTGCTGCTGCGGTAGATATGGCGCTGTATGCGCTGGAGTTGCCTGTTGCAGGTGAAGAACGCGTTATTACCTGGATTGGTAACGGTGCAGATGTTCTGATGGAGCGCGCATTGACCTGGGCGCGTCAGGAACGTGCGACTCTGCGTAAAACAATGGGGAAACCGCCCGTTGATGACGACATTCCGGCAGAAGAACAGGTACGTATTCTGCGTAAACTGTTCGATCGCTACTATGGCGAAGTTGCCGAAGAGGGGACGTTTTTGTTCCCGCACGTTGCCGATACGCTGGGCGCGTTGCAGGCTAAAGGCCTGCCGCTAGGCCTGGTTACCAACAAACCGACGCCGTTCGTTGCGCCGCTGCTCGAAGCCTTAGATATCGCCAAATACTTCAGCGTGGTGATTGGTGGTGATGATGTGCAAAACAAAAAACCGCATCCGGACCCGCTGTTACTGGTGGCTGAGCGGATGGGAATTGCCCCACAACAGATGCTGTTTGTTGGCGACTCACGCAATGATATTCAGGCGGCAAAAGCGGCAAGTTGCCCATCAGTTGGCTTAACCTACGGATATAACTACGGCGAGGCTATCGATCTCAGCCAGCCTGATGTAATTTATCACTCTATAAATGACCTTCTGCCCGCATTAGGGCTTCCGCATAGCGAAAATCAGGAATCGAAAAATGACTAAGCCCATCGTTTTTAGTGGCGCACAGCCCTCAGGTGAATTGACCATTGGTAACTACATGGGTGCGCTGCGTCAGTGGGTAAACATGCAGGATGACTACCATTGCATTTACTGTATCGTTGACCAACACGCGATCACCGTGCGCCAGGATGCACAGAAGCTGCGTAAAGCGACGCTGGATACGCTGGCCTTGTATCTGGCTTGTGGCATCGATCCTGAGAAAAGCACCATTTTTGTTCAGTCCCACGTACCGGAACATGCGCAGTTAGGCTGGGCACTGAACTGCTATACCTACTTCGGCGAACTGAGCCGCATGACCCAGTTTAAAGATAAATCTGCGCGTTATGCCGAGAACATCAACGCTGGTCTGTTTGACTATCCGGTGCTGATGGCTGCGGACATCCTGCTGTATCAAACTAATCTGGTGCCGGTGGGTGAAGACCAGAAACAGCACCTCGAACTGAGCCGCGATATCGCCCAGCGTTTCAACGCGCTGTACGGCGATATCTTTAAGGTGCCGGAGCCGTTTATTCCAAAATCTGGCGCGCGTGTAATGTCGCTGCTGGAGCCGACCAAGAAGATGTCCAAGTCTGACGATAACCGCAATAACGTTATCGGCCTGCTGGAAGATCCGAAATCGGTAGTGAAGAAAATCAAACGTGCGGTTACTGACTCCGACGAGCCACCGGTAGTTCGCTACGATGTGCAGAACAAAGCGGGCGTTTCCAACCTGCTGGATATCCTTTCTGCAGTTACTGGCAAGAGCATCCCGGAACTGGAAAAACAGTTCGAAGGCAAGATGTATGGTCATCTGAAAGGCGAAGTGGCTGATGCCGTTTCCGGTATGCTGACTGAATTGCAGGAACGCTATCACCGTTTCCGCAATGACGAAGCCTTCCTGCAACAGGTGATGAAAGACGGCGCAGAAAAAGCCAGCGCGCACGCTTCCCGTACGCTGAAAGCGGTGTATGAAGCGATTGGTTTTGTGGCGAAGCCGTAATTCACTATTGCTGGCAAATTGCGCTTTGTTCATGCCGGATGCGGCGTGAACGCCTTATCCGGCCTACAAAGTAATGCACATATTGCAAGGAAATGTAGGCCTGATAAGCGTAGCGCATCAGGCAATTTTGCTTTTATCATCACTCTGAAACCGGGGAACCCCGGTTTTTTTATCCTCTTTTCGCAACAACCCGAAAAAATGTGAAGTGCCTCGCCGTTTCCACATCTCTTGGTTGCCACTTATCTTCATTTTAATGAAGATATAAATATTCACTTTATTGAAAATATACTATGCGTCGAACGTTTATCAAAAAAGAAGGCGTCGTCATCACGACTCTGGCTCGTTATCTGTTAGGTGAAAAGTGCGGTAATCGATTGAAAACAATAGATGAACTGGCAACTGAGTGCCATTCATCGGTTGGTCTGACACAGGCCGCGCTAAAAACGCTGGAATCAAGCGGCGCGATAAGAATTGAACGCCGTGGGCGCAATGGCAGCTATCTGGTTGAGATGGATAATAAAGCCCTGCTGACTCATGTGGATATCAACAACGTGGTATGTGCGATGCCCTTGCCCTATACCCGTTTGTACGAAGGACTGGCGAGCGGATTGAAAGCCCAGTTTGATGGCATTCCTTTTTACTATGCGCATATGCGTGGCGCGGATATTCGCGTGGAGTGTTTGCTTAACGGCGTGTATGACATGGCGGTAGTGTCCCGCCTGGCGGCAGAAAGTTATCTCACGCAAAAAGGGTTATGCCTCGCGCTGGAGTTGGGGCCGCATACCTACGTTGGCGAGCACCAGCTGATTTGCCGTAAAGGGGCGTCCGGCAACGTGAAACGCGTGGGGCTGGATAACCGCTCGGCGGATCAGAAAATCATGACCGATGTCTTTTTTGGTAATAGCGATGTGGAGCGCGTCGACCTCTCATATCACGAGAGTTTACAACGCATTGTTAAAGGCGATGTCGATGCGGTTATCTGGAACGCGGTGGCGGAAAGCGAACTGGCCATGCTGGGATTAGAAGCGACGCCGCTGACGAACGATCCGCTATTTTTACAGGCCACTGAAGCCGTGGTGCTAACGCGAGCCGATGATTACCCGATGCAACAATTGCTACGTGCGGTTGTTGATAAACATGCCCTGCTTGCTCATCAACAGCGAGTCGTCAGTGGGGAACTTGAACCCAGTTATTAAGCGAAAGGCGTCTTAAATGGAAAACAGACTCAACCTGCTTTGCGAGGCAGGAGTCATTGATAAGGACATCTGCAAAGGCATGATGCAGGTCGTCAAAGTACTGGAAACAGAATGCCATCTTCCCATACGCAGCGAGCAGGGAACGATGGCGATGACGCATATGGCGAGTGCGCTGATGCGCAGTCGTCGGGGCGAACACATACTGCCGCTGGATGACGAATTACTGGCGGAACTGGCGCAATCCACATACTGGCCAGCGATTGTGCAATTGCATCAGGTGCTATTGAAGGAATTCGCGCTGGAAATTAACCCGTGTGAAGAAGGGTATTTGCTGGCCAATCTCTATGGATTATGGATGGCCGCCAACGAAGGTGTCTGAGTCATACGGCAAATCCGCGTCACATAACTTAAATATTCAAAAAAATGAATGTTTAATTCAAGGAATAGAAACGAGGCAACAAGATGTTTGTAGAAGCATTGAAACGCCAGAACCCAGCGCTGATTTCCGCCGCACTAAGCTTGTGGCAACAGGGCAAGATCGCCCCGGACAGTTGGGTGATCGACGTGGATCAGATACTGGAAAACGGTAAGAGGCTGATTGAGACGGCACGGCTTTACGGCATTGAGCTGTATCTGATGACCAAGCAGTTTGGCCGTAATCCGTGGCTGGCGGAAAAACTTCTGGCACTGGGCTACAGCGGCATTGTGGCGGTGGATTACAAAGAGGCGCGGGTCATGCGCCGCGCCGGTCTGCCGGTGGCGCATCAGGGACATCTGGTGCAAATCCCTTGTCACCAGGTTTCTGACGCCGTTGCACAGGGAACTGACGTCATCACCGTATTTACCCTCGATAAAGCGCGGGAAATCTCTGCAGCAGCGGTGAAGGCCGGATGTGTGCAGTCTGTGCTGCTCAAAGTTTATAGCGATGATGATTTTCTTTATCCGGGCCAGGAGAGCGGTTTTCCCCAAAACACGTTGCATGACATTGTCGCTGAAATCCAAAAACTACCAGGACTACATTTAGCGGGGCTTACCCATTTCCCTTGCCTGCTTTGGGATGAGGCTGCCGGGAAAGTTTTGCCAACACCGAATCTTCACACGCTGGTACAAGCACGGGATCAACTGGCGAAATCTGGTATTGCGATTGAGCAACTGAACGCGCCTTCAGCGACCAGCTGCACTTCGCTGCCATTGCTGGCGCAATACGGTGTTACCCATGCCGAACCCGGGCATGCGCTGACCGGTACTATTCCGGCAAACCAGCAGGGCGACCAACCTGAACGTATCGCCATGCTCTGGTTAAGTGAAATTTCCCACCATTTCCGTGGCGACAGCTACTGCTACGGCGGCGGTTACTACCGCCGTGGTCATGCTCACCGCGCTCTGGTTTTTACTAAAGAAAATCAAAAGATTACTGAAACCAACCTCAAAACTGTAGATGACAGCAGTATCGACTACACCCTGCCGTTAGCAGGCGAGTTTCCGGTGAGTAGTGCCGTAGTGTTCTGTTTTCGTACACAAATTTTTGTTACCCGCAGTGATGTGGTGCTGGTATCGGGTATTCAGCGTGGCGAACCGGAAATCGTCGGTCGTTATGACAGTCTTGGAAACTCTCTGGGGGCGTAATGGCGCGATTCGTGGTGTTAGTGATTGATAGCTTTGGCGTAGGCGCAATGAAAGATGTCACGCTGGTGCGCCCGCAAGATGCGGGAGCGAATACCTGTGGTCACATTTTGAGCCAGCTGCCGCATTTGCAGCTGCCAACGCTGGAGAAAATGGGGCTAATCAACGCATTAGGTTATGCGCCTGGAGATATGCAGCCGTCAGATTCTGCAACCTGGGGCGTGGCAGAGCTGCAACATGAAGGTGGCGATACCTTTATGGGGCATCAGGAAATTTTAGGCACGCGCCCGTTACCGCCGCTACGGATGCCCTTTCGCGATGTGATTGACCGTGTTGAGCAAGCATTACTTAACGCTGGCTGGCAGGTGGAGCGCCGTGGCGATGATCTGCAATTTCTGTGGGTCAATCAGGCGGTTGCGATTGGCGATAATCTCGAGGCGGATTTAGGCCAAGTCTATAACATTACCGCCAATCTCTCTGTGATCTCTTTTGACGACGCAATCAAAATTGGTCGTATCGTGCGTGACCAGGTACAGGTCGGTCGGGTCATTACATTTGGCGGCCTGTTAACCGACAGTCAGCGTATTCTCGATGCCGCAGAAAGCAAAGAAGGGCGCTTTATTGGTATTAATGCGCCGCGTTCTGGCGCTTATGACAACGGTTTCCAGGTCGTGCATATGGGCTATGGCGTCGATGAAAAAGTGCAGGTGCCGCAAAAACTGTATGAAGCAGGCGTGCCAACCGTGCTGGTGGGTAAGGTGGCAGATATCGTCAACAATCCTTATGGCGTGAGCTGGCAAAACCTGGTGGATAGCCAGCGGATTATGGATATCACCCTCGACGAATTTATCACCCATCAGACAGCGTTTATTTGCACCAACATTCAGGAAACCGACCTCGCTGGTCACGCAGAAGACGTCGCACGTTATGCCGAACGTTTGCAGGTCGTTGACCGTAACCTTGCCCGGCTTGTTGAGGCGATGCAGCCAGATGATTGCCTGGTAGTGATGGCGGATCACGGTAACGATCCGACCATTGGTCACAGCCACCATACCCGCGAAGTGGTGCCAGTGCTGGTTTATCAGCAAGGGCTGGTCGCCACGCAGCTTGGTGTTCGCACCACGCTTTCTGATGTGGGGGCTACCGTGTGTGAATTTTTCCGTGCGCCACCGCCACAAAATGGTCGCTCTTTTCTTTCCTCCCTCCGGTTTGCAGGAGACACCCTATGAGTTTTGATCCGACGGGTTACACCCTGGCCCATGAGCATCTGCATATTGATCTCTCCGGCTTTAAAAACAACGTGGACTGCCGCCTTGATCAGTATGCGTTCATTTGCCAGGAGATGAACGACCTGATGGCCCGGGGCGTGCGTAATGTGATTGAGATGACCAACCGTTACATGGGGCGCAATACGCAATTTATGCTCGATGTAATGCGCGAAACCGGGATCAACGTGGTGGCCTGTACCGGTTATTACCAGGACGCGTTTTTCCCGGAACATGTGGCGACCCGCAGCGTGCAGGAACTGGCGCAGGAGATGGTCGATGAAATTGAGCAGGGTATCGATGGCACGGAACTGAAAGCCGGGATCATCGCGGAGATCGGCTCCAGCGAAGGGAAGATTACGCCGCTGGAAGAGAAGGTGTTTATTGCCGCCGCGCTGGCACATAACCAGACCGGACGCCCGATCTCCACACATACCTCTTTTAGCACCATGGGACTGGAACAACTGGCTCTGTTGCAAGCCCACGGGGTTGATCTTTCGCGCGTCACCGTTGGTCACTGCGATCTGAAAGACAACCTCGACAACATTTTGAAGATGATCGATCTCGGCGCGTATGTGCAGTTCGACACCATCGGCAAGAACAGCTACTACCCGGACGAAAAGCGCATTGCGATGCTCCACGCGCTACGTGACCGTGGGTTGCTGAACCGCGTCATGCTGTCGATGGATATTACGCGCCGCTCCCATTTAAAAGCCAACGGTGGTTATGGCTATGACTTTTTATTGACCACCTTTATTCCGCAATTGCGCCAGTCAGGATTCAGTCAGGCCGATGTGGATGTGATGTTACGTGAAAATCCCTCTCAATTTTTCCAATAAGGACAGACTAATGAAAAAGATTGGCGTTGCAGGCTTACAGCGTGAGCAGATTAAAAAAACCATCGAAGCGACGGCTCCTGGCTGTTTTGAAGTTTTCATTCACAACGACATGGAAGCGGCAATGAAAGTGAAATCCGGGCAACTGGATTACTACATCGGCGCGTGTAATACCGGTGCGGGCGCGGCATTGTCGATTGCCATCGCGGTGATTGGCTATAACAAAAGTTGCACTATTGCCAAGCCGGGCATTAAAGCGAAAGACGAGCATATCGCCAAAATGATCGCCGAAGGGAAAGTCGCATTTGGGCTTTCCGTTGAGCACGTCGAACACGCGATTCCGATGTTGATTAACCATCTGAAATAAAAGGCACGACTATGGATCTGTATATTCAGATTATCGTGGTGGCGTGCCTGACGGGTATGACATCGCTTCTGGCGCATCGCTCGGCGGCTGTTTTTCATGACGGCATCCGCCCGATCCTGCCGCAACTGATTGAAGGCTATATGAACCGTCGCGAGGCGGGGAGTATCGCTTTTGGTCTGAGCATTGGTTTTGTGGCTTCGGTGGGGATCTCTTTTACCCTGAAAACCGGGCTGCTCAACGCATGGCTACTCTTTCTTCCTACCGATATCCTCGGCGTACTGGCGATAAACAGCCTGATGGCGTTTGGCCTTGGCGCTATCTGGGGGATATTGATCCTCACCTGCCTGTTGCCAGTAAACCAGCTGCTGACCGCGCTACCGGTGGATGTATTAGGTAGTCTGGGGGAATTAAGCTCGCCGGTGGTTTCAGCTTTTGCACTGTTCCCACTGGTGGCGATTTTCTACCAGTTTGGCTGGAAGCAAAGTCTGATCGCCGCCGTGGTTGTGCTGATGACCCGTGTGGTAGTCGTGCGCTATTTCCCGCATCTCAATCCGGAATCCATCGAAATCTTTATTGGCATGGTAATGCTGCTGGGGATCGCGATAACTCACGACCTGCGTCATCGTGATGAAAATGACATCGATGCCAGCGGGCTTTCGGTGTTTGAAGAACGTACGTCGCGGATTATCAAAAACTTACCCTATATCGCTATCGTGGGGGCATTGATTGCTGCCGTTGCCAGCATGAAGATTTTTGCTGGTAGTGAAGTTTCGATCTTCACACTGGAGAAAGCATATTCCGCAGGCGTAACGCCGGAACAATCGCAAACGCTGATTAATCAGGCGGCTCTGGCAGAATTTATGCGCGGACTGGGATTTGTGCCGTTGATTGCCACCACCGCGTTAGCCACCGGCGTATATGCAGTTGCGGGCTTTACCTTTGTTTATGCGGTGGGCTATCTCTCGCCGAATCCGATGGTTGCAGCAGTATTAGGTGCCGTGGTTATTTCGGCAGAAGTCTTGCTGCTTCGTTCGATCGGCAAATGGCTGGGGCGCTACCCGTCGGTGCGTAATGCGTCGGATAACATCCGTAACGCCATGAATATGCTGATGGAAGTGGCTCTGCTGGTCGGTTCGATTTTCGCAGCAATTAAGATGGCGGGTTATACCGGATTCTCTATCGCGGTTGCCATTTACTTCCTCAACGAATCTCTGGGCCGTCCGGTACAGAAAATGGCGGCACCGGTCGTGGCAGTAATGATCACTGGCATCCTGCTGAATGTTCTTTACTGGCTTGGCCTGTTCGTTCCGGCTTAAGGAAGGCATCGATGAAGACGTTTCCTCTGCAAAGCCTGACGATTATTGAGGCGCAGCAAAAGCAGTTTGCGCTGGTGGATAGCATTTGTCGCCATTTCCCCGGCAGCGAGTTTCTTACTGGCGGTGATTTAGGGTTAACTCCAGGTCTGAATCAACCGCGTATTACCCAGCGGGTGGAGCAGGTGCTGGCTGATGCATTTCACGCACAGGCCGCGGCGCTGGTGCAGGGCGCGGGGACTGGAGCGATTCGCGCCGGGCTGGCGGCTTTGCTCAAACCGGGGCAGCGTCTTCTGGTGCATGACGCGCCTGTTTATCCGACGACTCAGGTCATTGTTGAGCAGATGGGGCTGACGCTTATCACTGCTGATTTCAATGACCTGGCGGCACTGAAGCAGGTCGTCGAAGAGCAACAACCGGATGCGGCGCTGGTACAGCATACGCGCCAGCAACCGCGGGACAGCTATGTGCTGGCAGATGTGTTGGCAACGTTGCGCGCGGCAGGTGTGCCAGCGTTAACCGATGATAACTATGCGGTGATGAAGGTAGCGCGAATCGGCTGCGAATGCGGGGCGAATGTCTCGACATTCTCCTGCTTCAAGCTGTTTGGGCCAGAGGGCGTTGGCGCGGTGGTAGGTGATGCCGATGTTATTCGTCGGATTCGTGCCACGCTTTACTCCGGCGGCAGCCAGATTCAGGGCGCTCAGGCGCTGGAAGTGTTGCGTGGGCTGGTGTTCGCGCCGGTAATGCATGCGGTGCAGGCGGGGGTATCTGAACGGCTGCTGGCCTTGCTCAACGGTGGCGCAGTACCGGAAGTGAAAAGCGCCGTCATTGCTAATGCGCAGTCGAAGGTGTTGATTGTGGAGTTTCATCAGCCGATTGCCGCCAGGGTGCTGGAAGAGGCGCAAAAGCGCGGCGCGTTGCCTTACCCGGTGGGCGCGGAGTCGAAATATGAAATCCCGCCGCTCTTTTATCGTCTTTCCGGAACGTTTCGCCAGGCGAATCCGCAATTAGAACATTGTGCGATTCGCATTAATCCTAATCGTAGCGGTGAGGAGACGGTGTTGCGGATTTTGCGTGAGAGTATTGGCTGTATTTAATCGTTGTGAATGACGTTTACGGAGTTAATACAAAAACAAATACGCCCTCAGGTAATCCCGAGGGCGTCAGGTAATTAAATCAGCGTTAGCTAATTTCAGTCAGAGACTTACTGTGCAGTAGGACCGCAGCCGCCAATGATTTTAGAAATAGAAATTGCCGGGTGCAGCAGGTAGTCGTAAGAGCAGTTCTTTTCACGGTTTTCAATATGACCAGTACATGCAGTTAATGTTGCCAGGACTGCACCAACCAGTGCCACTTTAATAAACTTGTTCATTTTCATTCCCTATGTAAAATATATCGAGTAATATTCATTGATTATGTGAATATAAGCAAACAGCTCGCTAAAGACGATACAGGAATATCTATTATGCGTCAGTGAACGGACTATGAATATTATGCTTATATTTGTAAGCCGCTGTAACTGCAGGGCGTTATTAAAATAAATTAGTTAAAAGTTTGTTTTATGTATGCTGAAAATAAACATTAATATAAGTATGTTTGTAAATAAAAAAAGGCCAGAAATATCCGGCCTTAGTTAATTTTTTTTAAATTAATGGTTAGAGAACCAATTTAATTTATTGCGCAGGCCAACGACCCGACCAATAATAATTAATGATGGGCTGTTCATTTGTTGAGCCAGTTCACCTAGCTGCGCGAGCGTACCGTCAATCACGCGTTGCGTGACCGCCGTGCCGTTTTCAACAATCGCCACTGGCATTTCACCAGGCATTCCGTGTTCAATCAGTTTTTGCTGAATGGTCGCGGCCTGATTCAGCCCCATATAGAACACCAGCGTCTGTTTTTCTGCCGCCAGATTTTCCCAGTCCAGCTCGCCACCGGTTTTTAAGTGTCCGGTAATTAAGCGTACGCTCTGAGCATAATCGCGATGCGTAAGTGGAATACCCGAATAGGCAGAGCAACCAGAAGCTGCGGTAATACCCGGAACCACCGAGAACGGAATGCCCGCATTGCACAGTGTTTCCAGCTCTTCGCCACCACGGCCGAAAATAAACGGATCGCCGCCTTTCAGACGCACCACGCGTTTGCCTTTTTGCGCTTCCCGCAGCAGGATCTGGTTAATCTCTTCCTGCGGTACGCAGTGATATCCCGCGCGTTTACCGACGAAGACACGATCCGCATCACGGCGTACCAGATTCATAATATCGTCAGAAACCAGACGGTCGTAGACCACCACATCAGCCTGCTGAATTTGTTGCAGACCTTTCAGCGTCAGCAGCCCGGCATCGCCCGGACCTGCGCCAACCAGCACCACTTCACCACGATGATCGAGCGGTTCGTTGATTAACTGTTCGGTGGTTTCAGTAATGGCTTTCTGATCGTTGTTTGCCAGCGACTGCGCCAGGCGGTCGTTAACGAACAATTTTTCCCAGAAGCGGCGACGTTCACCCATCGTGGCGAACTGTTGTTTCACTCGACCGCGTAACTGCCCGGCATATTTCGCCACCTGGCCCAGATGCAACGGCAGCAGTGATTCAAGTTTTTCGCGCAACAGACGTGCCAGTACCGGCGAGGTGCCGCCAGAGGAGACCGCCACCATCAGCGGTGAGCGGTCAATAATCGACGGCATAATAAAGCTGGCGGCTTTCGGCGCATCGACCACGTTACAGAAGATGCGACGAGCTTCAGCGGCTTCGCTGACGCGCTGGTTAAGCGCGTCATCATCCGTCGCTGCAATCGCCAGCCAGCAGGTGTCGAGAAGGCTTTCATCAAATGGCCCTTCGACGAGGGTTAACATGCCTGCATCTGCCCATGCGGTGAACTGTGGAATAAACGCTAATGCATTCACCGTTAAGCGAGCACCTGCGTCTAACAGCAACCTTGCTTTGCGTTCCGCGACATCACCACCGCCGACAATCAGACAGTCGCGATCGCGTAATTGGCAAAATATAGGCAAATGATCCACGTAAAAACCCCTTAGTAATTAACCGGCAGCCGTTTCAGTTTGATTAAATTTGTCCGCAATCGGACGATTCGCTTTCGGCGTAGCATACCAATAACCCAATCCCATGAATACGGCGCCCGATAAAGTATTACCCAGCGTCACCCACAGCAGGTTATGACCAATACCCGCCAGCGTGTAGGCTTCGCTGTGGTTGCCGAACCAGGAGAGCGCGAACAGCGTCATGTTAGCGATGGAGTGCTCGTAGCCGGACGCGATAAATGCCAGCAGACACCACCAGATAGCGATAAATTTCGCCGCCCCTTCAGTGCGCAGCGCCATCCAGATTGCTAGACAAACCAGCCAGTTACACAATGCACCTTTGAAGAACAGTACCATTGCCGGTGCGGTGGTTTTAGCCAGCGCGACGGAGTGAACGATGCTGGTATCTACCGGCAGCAGGCTACCGCCGCCCCAGCTATAAAGCATGGCAACGAAGACGGAACCGACCAGGTTACCCAGCCAGGTTTGCGGCAGGATTGCCCACATTTGCCCGTGGCTGATGGTGCCCGCTTTCACCCCAAAAGTGAGGAACATGGTGTGTCCGGTGAACAGTTCAGAACCGGCGATAATCACCAGCGTTAAGGCGATACCAAAGGTCGCGCCCATCACCAGAGGACGTATGGACGGATCGAGCAAATTACCGAGCGTGAAAATCAGGATGATCCCAAGACCCACATATGCGCCCGCCATGGCGGAGCTGACCCAAAAGCCGAGCGGGTTATTTGCCGACAGGCGTGCAATGCGCGCAGCATTAGCCGCACACTTATTAATAGTGTCTGTAAACATTTGATTATCCTTTAAAAAATAAAAACAAAAAATAAAACAAAAAGCTTAAAAAATGTCCTGCAATATACCGAAGGTTATTACAGGACCATGCAAAAAGGGGAGGCATTGCGCCTCCCGTTAAAACATTAATCGCGCAGCTGTACCACGCCGTCTTTCACTCGTGCTTCGTAATGCTTGACGGAAAACTGCTCGTCTTCCATGCACAAGCCGTCGCTTAAGCGAAAACGCTGTTTTTTCAGCGGGCTGGCGACCCACAGCTCGCCCTGGTGTTCCGCAATCAGCCCGCGTGACAGCACGCTGGATTCGAAGAACGGATCGATGTTGCTGATCGCAAACACCTGGTCGCTGTGATACGGGCGGAAAATTGCTACCTGCTCGTCACCTAACAGCGCGCAGACGCCGGTTTCAGGCAGGATGTCATCGATTTTGCAGATGTCTTTCCACTGGCTCATGCGTTGTCCTCCACCAGAGTTACCGGGATACGTTCATACGGCGTTGCCGGACGGTGCTGTTCGCGCTCTGGCACCATCTGCACGTTCGGGTCACGCTTGTCGCTGTTGATGAAGTGTTTGAAGCGAGTCTGCGCAGACGGCGTATTGACCGTTTCGGTCCATTCACACACTACCGCTTCACGCAGGCGCGCCATCTCTTCTTCCAGATGTGCGTTCAGCCCCAGTTTGTCGTCAATGATCACCGCTTTCAGGTAATCAATGCCGCCTTCAAGGTTTTCTAACCACGGTGCGGTACGCGTCAGTTTGTCGGCGGTACGGATGTAGAACATCATGAAGCGGTCGAGATATTTGATCAGCGTTTCGCGATCGATATCCGCTGCCAGCAGATCCGCATGACGCGGTTTCATGCCGCCGTTACCGCAAACATACAGGTTCCAGCCTTTTTCAGTGGCGATAATACCCACGTCTTTACCCTGAGCTTCTGAACATTCACGGGTACAGCCGGAGACACCAAACTTCATTTTGTGCGGCGTACGGATGCCTTTGTAGCGGTTTTCCAGTTCCACGCCGAGGCCGACGCTGTCGCCAACGCCGTAGCGGCACCAGGTGCTACCCACGCAGGTTTTCGCCATACGCAGTGCTTTCGCATAGGCATGACCGGTTTCGAAGCCGGCTTCAATCAGCTGACGCCAGATCTCCGGCAGATCGTCTTTCTGTGCGCCAAACATCGCCAGGCGCTGGGAGCCGGTGATTTTGGTGTAGAGATTAAATTCACGCGCGATACGACCTACCGCCATCAGCCCTTCCGGGGTGATTTCACCGCCCGGAGAACGCGGGATCACCGAGTAGGTGCCGTCTTTCTGGATGTTAGCGAGGAAGTTGTCGTTAGAATCCTGCAGCGGAGTATGTTCCGGCTTCAGAATGTATTCGTTCCAGCAGGAGGCCAGCAGCGAACCGACGGTTGGTTTACAAACTTCACAACCGTAGCCTTTGCCGTGTTTCGCCAGCAGTTCTTCGAAGGTTTTAATGCCTTCAACGCGGATCAAATGGAACAGTTCCTGACGCGAATAAGCAAAGTGTTCGCACAGGTTGTTGTTAACTTCGATGCCCTGTTTCGCCAGTTCCGCGTTCAGTACCTGAGTGACCAGCGGGATACAGCCACCGCAGCCAGTACCTGCTTTGGTTTCGGCTTTCAGCGCCGCAACGGTGTGGCAGCCTTTGTTGATGGCAGCAATCAGGTCGCCTTTAGTGACGTCGAAGCAGGAGCAGATTTGCGCGCTGTCCGGCAGTTTATCAACACCGATAGACGGCTTACCGCTACCAGAGTGCGCTGGCAGGATCAGTGAATCCGGGTTTTCCGGCAGCTCGATAGCGTTCAGCACCAGTTGCAGCAGGTTACCGTAATCGCTGGTATCGCCCACCAGTACCGCACCGAGCAGGGTTTTGTTGTCTTCGCTGACAATCAGGCGTTTGTAGATCTCTTTGCTTTCGTCGAGGTAAACGTAGCTACGTGCGCCAGGCGTGCGACCGTGCGCATCACCAATACCGCCTACGTCTACGCCCAGCAGTTTCAGCTTGGCGCTAAGGTCAGCACCTTCAAAGGCGTTTTCGCTACCGAGAATATGGTCAACGGCGACCTGCGCCATTTTGTAGCCAGGTGCTACCAGACCAAATACACGGTTGTTCCAGCTTGCGCATTCACCGATGGCGTAGATATCCGGATCGGAAGTCTGGCAGGAATCATTAATGACGATACCCCCACGCGGCGCTACGTCCAGACCACACTGGGTTGCCAGCTTATCGCGCGGACGGATACCGGTAGAGAAGACGATAAAGTCAACTTCCAGCTCGCTGCCGTCGGCAAAACGCATGGTTTTACGCGCTTCGACACCTTCCTGCACAATCTCAAGGGTGTTTTTGCTGGTGTGAACGCGTACACCCATGCTCTCGATTTTGCGACGCAGCTGCTCGCCACCCATCTGATCAAGCTGTTCCGCCATCAGCATAGGGGCAAATTCGATAACGTGGGTTTCAATGCCTAAGTTTTTCAGCGCGCCAGCGGCTTCCAGACCTAACAGGCCGCCACCAACAACGGCACCGCGCTTGCTGCGACGGGCGCAGGATTCAATGGCGTTGAGGTCTTCAATGGTGCGATAGACAAAGCAGTCCTGAGTATCAGAACCTTTGATTGGCGGGATCCACGGATAGGAACCGGTCGCCATGATCAGCTTGTCATAAAAAACGGTACGCCCGGCGCTGGAGTGGATCACCTTCTCCTGACGGTTAATGGTGATAGCGCGTTCGCCGACCAGAACTTTGATGCCGTGTTTCTCGTAGAAGCCTTCGCGCACCAGCGACAGCTCTTCGGCGGTGTGGTGAGAGAAGTAAGACGAGAGGTGTACGCGGTCATAAGCGATGCGCGGTTCTTCACAGAAAACGGTAATATCAAAGTTGGCCGCATCAGATTTATCAAGAAGATCTTCGATAAAGCGATGGCCGACCATACCGTTACCGATAATTGCGAGTCTGACTTTGCTCATTTTTGCCTCGATTTCTTTTTTATTACCGCCTACCTTAACGATTCAGCAACCCCGCTTATTGATGTAAATCAAATTCACCTTTATATACTCCTTAAGTGGTATATTGCTGATTTGTATAAATTTTCTTAAGTCACGGAATTGTCTGACATTTCATGTTTGTGTAAAAAACACACAAAATGAAAGGTTTTATAGAGATGAAGGCACGTTGCGGGGGAAGAGAAGAAAAGGCCGGACGACGATAGCGCCGCCCGGCATGAGCAATTAATGAGAGGTCAGGGTGTTGTGCTGACGGTGACGGCTGACAAAACCTAACAGGAAGCACATCACGAATACCACAGCGTACAGACCGTTTGCAGTGAGCAGTGCTGCCTGTGGACCGCTATGTTCAACAATCGGTCCGGTAACCACAAAGGTCAACATGGTGCCGATGGTCCCGCAGGTCAGGACAAAGTTAACCAGTTTTGGCGACGGTACTTTGGTCTGCTGTGAACCCAGGGTGATGATGGTGGTATAGATCGCGCTGGAGAAGAAGCCCAGGGCGAGAATTGACCACGCCATATGTGCCGGTGTTCCGGTGTTAAAGACATACATCAGAATCGCAGCCAGACCAGCCAGTACGGTCAGAATGCGTTGCAGATCAAAGAAGCGAAGAATAAAGCTGAATGCCCACATGCCAACCATGTACGACATCCAGAAGTTGCTTACCAGCGTACCTGCATCGTTCAGGCTCATGCCCAGACCTTTGGCATACTCCGGCACCCAGGAGATAAAACCTAACTGGCCGAGGATGTAGCACAGTGCCGCAATGGAGAGAAACAGCACGCCGATCCCCCATTTTTCTTTCGCTACCGGAGCGTCAGTTTTTGGCGCATGTTTACCCAGTGCCGGGAACTCACAGCCGAAGGTCAGAATAAAGATAGCGACGTACACCAGCCCGATGCAGGCATAAACCCAGTACCACTCAATGCTGCGTGCCAGCAGATACGCGGCAATCATCGGGAAAATCATCCCGGCCATGCTGAAGAAGGAGTCGGTAAATAACAGGCGGGAACCGCGCTGACGTCCTTCATACATTTGCGTTATCAGGAACGTACCAATCGACATGGTGATGCCGCTAACCACCCCGAGAATGAACATCGCCGCCGAGAACAGCGCCAGGCTGTGGCTGAACATCAAACCGGCAACCGCCAGCACCATCAGGAGAAAGCCAAAACGTAACTGCGTTTTCAACGGGACGATTTCCATCAGCCAGGCGTTGAGGAAGATAGAGATTAAAATGCCGGCATTGAGGAAGGTGAAGGTATTACTCATACTGGAAACAGGCAGATTGAAATAATCGGCGATGTTTCCCATCACCATCCCGGTGACAATAACCAACGCACCGGTCAGTGCGTAGGAGAGAAAGCTAATCCATGTGAGCTTGATGCGATTGCTGTTAGTCATGATTGGCCTGCGTTAAAAGATAAAATGGCATAGTGGATATGCTGCGAGCGGGCGATTTTAGGTGATTTTGTGATCTGATTAAATATTTAATTGCAAACGGTTGCTAATTTGCAATATTTAAGGTGATTCTCATCACGAAATATACGTGATCATCAGGTTACATATATTTCAAATGCGTAAAATTAGGTAAAGGAATGGCCTTGTCATTGAAGGCTATTTAGAATCTCTCCACTTGCTTTTTTTCTGCTCTGTTAAGGAAATCTCATGTTCAAATCGACCCTGGCAGCTGTTGTAGCTGTTTTCGCTCTTTCTGCTCTCTCACCTGAAGCAATGGCAGCGAAAGGGGATCCGCACGTATTGTTAACAACCTCTGCTGGTAATATCGAACTGGAGCTGGATAGCCAGAAAGCGCCAGTATCAGTGCAAAATTTCGTCGATTATGTGAACAGCGGCTTTTATAACAACACCACTTTTCACCGGGTGATCCCGGGCTTTATGATTCAGGGTGGTGGATTTACCGAGCAGATGCAGCAGAAAAAACCGAATCCGCCGATCAAAAATGAGGCTGATAACGGTCTGCGTAACACCCGTGGCACCATCGCGATGGCGCGTACTGCCGACAAAGACAGCGCCACCAGCCAGTTCTTTATCAACGTTGCCGATAACGCCTTCCTCGACCACGGTCAGCGTGATTTCGGTTACGCGGTATTTGGTAAAGTGGTGAAAGGCATGGATGTTGCTGACAAGATTTCCCAGGTCCCAACCCATGATGTTGGCCCGTACCAGAATGTGCCGTCAAAACCGGTAGTTATCCTTTCCGCTAAAGTCCTGCCGTAAGGATTTCTCGCGCGGGTAATCTTGCCCGCGCCTCTGCTCTCCCGGCGTAACCTGGATTTGCCGCTTATACTTGTGGCAAACGGACACGTTCAGGGAGGCATCAAGTGAAGAAACTCACCGATAAGCAAAAGTTCCGTCTCTGGGAGCTTCAGCGTAATCGTAATTTCCAGGCCAGCCGCCGCCTTGAAGGCGTCGAGATGCCATTAGTCACTCTTACTGCCGCAGAGGCTTTAGCACGCCTTGAAGAGCTGAGGAGGCATTATGAGCGATAAATTTGGCGAAGGGCGCGACCCGTATCTTTATCCTGGCCTTGATATCATGCGTAATCGACTGAACATTCGCCAGCAGCAGCGTCTGGAACAGGCCGCTTACGAAATGACGGCACTGCGTGCCGCGACCATTGAGCTTGGTCCACTGGTGCGCGGTTTACCGCATTTGCGTGCTATTCACCGCCAGCTGTATCAGGATATTTTCGACTGGGCAGGGCAACTGCGTGAAGTTGATATTTATCAGGGCGATACGCCGTTCTGCCACTTTGCCTATATCGAAAAAGAGGGCAATGCCCTGATGCAGGATTTGGAGGAAGAAGGTTATCTGGTTGGCCTGGAGAAAGCGAAGTTCGTCGAGCGGCTGGCGCACTACTATTGTGAAATCAACGTCCTGCACCCATTCCGTGCGGGAAGTGGCCTGGCACAGCGGATCTTCTTCGAGCAACTGGCGATTCATGCCGGCTATCAACTGAACTGGCAAGGTATTGGTGAAGAGGCCTGGAATCAGGCGAATCAGAATGGGGCAATAGGGGACCTTACGGCTCTGCAGACGATATTTAGCAAAGTGGTAAGCGAAGCCGGGGAATCTGAGTAAAATAGCGCGGTTTTTTCGTACCGGAGCCGCCATGATCCTGCTTATTGATAACTACGATTCTTTCACCTGGAACCTCTACCAGTACTTTTGTGAACTGGGGGCCGATGTGCTGGTTAAGCGCAACGATGCGTTGACACTGGTGGATATCGACGCCCTTAAACCAAAAAAAATTGTCATATCACCCGGCCCCTGTACGCCAGATGAAGCCGGGATCTCCCTTGACGTTATTCGCCACTATGCCGGGCGCTTGCCGATTCTTGGCGTCTGCCTCGGTCATCAGGCGATGGCGCAGGCTTTTGGTGGCAAAGTTGTGCGTGCCGCAAAGGTCATGCACGGTAAAACCTCACCGATTACGCATAACGGCCAGGGCGTATTCCAGGGGCTGGCGAATCCACTCACCGTGACGCGCTACCATTCGCTGGTGGTGGAACCTGACTCATTGCCAGCGTGCTTTGACGTGACTGCCTGGAGCGAAACCGGGGAGATTATGGGGATTCGTCATCGCCAGTGGGATCTTGAAGGTGTGCAGTTCCATCCGGAAAGCATTCTCAGCGAGCAGGGGCATCAACTGCTGGCGAATTTTCTGCATCGCTGATTTCTGGTTGCTATCTGGTGATTTTTTATGCATATTTTGTGATTATAATTTCACATTGGTTTATGCGTAACAGGGTGATCATGAGATGGCAATTGAACAAATAGCAATTACACGCGCGACTTTCGATGAAGTGATCCTGCCGATTTATGCACCGGCAGAGTTTATTCCGGTAAAAGGTCAGGGCAGCCGAGTCTGGGATCAGCAAGGCAAGGAGTATGTCGATTTCGCGGGTGGAATTGCGGTAACGGCGTTAGGCCATTGCCATCCGGCGCTGGTGGAAGCGTTAAAAACCCAGGGGGAAACCCTGTGGCATATCAGCAACGTTTTCACCAATGAACCGGCGCTGCGTCTTGGGCGTAAACTGATTGAGACGACGTTTGCCGAACGCGTGGTGTTTATGAACTCCGGTACGGAAGCCAACGAAACCGCCTTTAAACTGGCGCGTCACTACGCCTGCGTACGTCATAGCCCGTTCAAAACCAAAATCATCGCCTTCCATAACGCCTTTCATGGTCGCTCGTTGTTTACCGTTTCTGTGGGCGGGCAGCCGAAATATTCCGACGGCTTTGGGCCAAAACCGGCAGATATTATCCACGTGCCTTTTAATGATCTTCACGCAGTGAAAGCGGTGATGGATGACCATACCTGCGCGGTGGTGGTTGAGCCGATTCAGGGCGAGGGCGGCGTGACGGCGGCGACGCCAGCGTTTTTGCAGGGCTTACGTGAGTTGTGCGATCAGCATCAGGTATTGCTGGTGTTTGATGAAGTGCAGTGCGGAATGGGGCGGACTGGCGATTTGTTTGCCTATATGCACTACGGCGTGACGCCAGATATTTTGACCACTGCGAAAGCCCTGGGCGGCGGCTTCCCGATTAGCGCCATGCTGACCACGGCGGAGATTGCTTCAGCGTTTCATCCTGGTTCTCACGGTTCCACCTACGGCGGTAATCCACTGGCCTGTGCGGTCGCGGGTGCGGCATTTGATATCATCAATACCCCTGAAGTGCTGGAAGACATTCAGGCGAAACGCCAGCGTTTTGTTGACCATTTGCAGAAGATCGATCAGCAGTTTGATGTGTTTAGCGATATTCGCGGCATGGGGTTGTTGATTGGCGCGGAGCTGAAACCTCAGTACAAAGGTCAGGCGCGTGATTTCCTTTATGCGGGCGCAGAGGCTGGCGTAATGGTGCTGAACGCCGGGCCGGATGTGATGCGTTTTGCGCCGTCGCTGGTGGTGGAAGATGCGGATATCGATGAAGGGATGCAACGTTTCGCCCACGCGGTGGCGAAGGTGGTCGGGGCGTAAATAAGACGCGTCAGCGTCGTATCAGGCAAAGGGTGTCGCTTCTGGCAATGAATTGATTACGCCTTCGAATCCCGCAACTTGCGACTCAACCAAATCCCGTGATGCGGTCGCTGACGCCACGCCATCGACGATATGGTGTGCATGGTATTCAGATGGCCAATAACCCGTTGTAAATGCTGTTCCAGGGTACCAGCCGCGCCTTCGTGCGGCAGCATCTCTGGCGCGTCTATGATATTGGCGTCACCAGACCCGCCCGGCTCGTCATATTCCAGCCGCTGTTGACAGCGTTGAATAGCGATTTCACAAGACTGCAAATACTCTTGCGCCAGCTCCTGTGGTAATGTCCGGTGTTCTCGCGCCAGCGTGGTCATGGCATTAATATGTTCAACAATAAACTGACTATGTGTTACCCACAGTTTCATGTCAGCCAGATAATGGCTGTTAAATGCGGGTTCCTGCATCGCCTGATTTAATGAGTTATACAGAGTGTTATGTGCCTGATTAACCCGCATTCGCTGCCAGGCCAGTGGTGTTGGTTGCGGATCTTTACTCAGGATCAGACGAATCGCTTCCTGGTAGGTTTCTAAAGCATCATGGGCGTTCTTACGCAATAACCCGCTCTGCCACTGCGGCCACAGCCATACCGTGCCACCGAAGGCAATCAAACAACCAATAATGGTATCGATAAGACGCGGAATGATGTATTGCTCGCCGTTCAGCCACAACAGTTGCAGGGTATACACCGCAGTAATGGTAAAGCCGACCGTTGCCCAGCCGTAGTTTTTGCGCAATATCAGGTAGCTGGCGAGGGTGGTAAACAGCATCAGCGTCAGGGTGTAACCTTCGGGAATTTTAAAGTGCAGCGCCACGCCCGCAATGATTAACCCGACCACGGTTCCCACGGAGCGATTCACAATCCTCAGACGGGTCGCGCCGTAACCATTTTGTGTCACCAGCAACACCGTCATCAGGATCCAATACGACTTCGGCAGATGCAGCGCGGTCCCCATCAAACTGGCGACGCTTAACATCACACTGAGTCGCCCGGCATTGCGCAGTGCCGGAGATTTCAATGAAAGATAACTTTTTAACGCCGGAAGTAATGGCATCCGCCGCTGTTTATCCGCCAGCAGATCGCGGGCATAGAGTGGTTTCTGGGTACGCAGCACACGAGCGATGCGGCTGAAGTGCCAGTAGCAGAATTGCCCAACAGGATTATCCGGGTGCTGACGGGCGATTTTCTCCAGTGCGCCAATTTGCTTCTCCATCGTAAAACGCGTCGGCAGGCGATGGTAAAGAATGTCATCAGCCAGCACGCGCAGGCGAGCGGCGACGGTTTGCGCATTCCAGCGGATAACTTCCTCCGCATGGCTACGCTCGACCAACTTTTGCACCTCTTCAGGTTGATGCAAACTGACCGAAATATGTTCCTGTAAATCCAGAGCTTCCTGGAAAATGCGCAACATCCGCTTGTAGTCAGTATTATTTTGCGCGGAAAGCATGTGCATTTGCTGATAGCACTGGGTAATTAAATCGACCGCTTTTTGCTGACGTACCAGTAGTGGCGGGAGCGCTTTTTCGGGATCGGTGTGCTGAGTGAGCAGACTGTATTTGATTTCACAGTAATCAGCCAGTTCACGGTAGAGCAGACTAAGTGATTCGCGTAGGGGTTGTTCGCGCCAGATCCAGAACCAAAACCAGTTAAACAGCCCGTACCAGAGTGTGCCTAACGCATAAATGAGCAATGGCTCCCATACCGGCATATATCCCGCCAGACTGAGGGTAAAAATGGCAGCCAGCAGCGATGCAGGAAGCAATTTTGCGTGTAATGGCCCAAGCTCGGCAGTGACGCCAAGTACCAGCGTTAACCCGGTCAGCAGAAAGGGCAGGGGGATATCTTTTTCCAACAGCAGCTGTGTCAATAAGCTACAGGTAGCAAACAGCGACGCGCCAATAATCAAGCGTTTGGAAAAAACGTTTATGGGGGGTATCAAGCCCCGCAATATTGCAACAGGCAGGGACGAGTGAAAACAGCAGGCCGAGTCTTAATTCGCCAAACAACAGACCAACGGCCACGGGCAAACATAGCACCAGTGTTTGTCGTAGTGCATAGTTGATATCAGGATGATAAATCAGTCTGCGCCACATCGGTTTAAACAAAATGGCGCGCTACCAGGTAACGCGCCACTCCGATGGGGTTAACGGGTGCCGTAAACGACGATGGTTTTCCCGTGTGCGGAGATCAGGTTCTGATCTTCCAGCATCTTCAGAATGCGCCCCACGGTTTCACGAGAACAGCCGACAATTTGACCAATTTCCTGACGGGTAATTTTAATTTGCATACCGTCCGGGTGAGTCATGGCATCGGGTTGTTTCGCCAGATTCAGCAGCGTCTGTGCGATGCGACCTGTAACGTCGAGGAAAGCGAGGTTGCCCACTTTCTCTGAAGTGACTTGCAGACGACGCGCCATCTGCGCGGAGAGACGCATCAGAATATCCGGGTTAACCTGAATTAATTGACGAAATTTTTTGTAGGAAATTTCAGCTACTTCACAGGCGGTTTTTGCACGTACCCATGCGCTACGTTCCTGGCCTTCTTCAAACAGGCCCAATTCGCCAATAAAATCACCCTGATTCAGATAGGAGAGGATCATTTCTTTACCCTCCTCGTCTTTGATCAGCACTGCCACAGAGCCTTTAACGATGTAGTACAGCGTTTCCGCTTTTTCACCCTGGTGAATAAGCGTGCTCTTGGATGGATACTTATGAATGTGGCAATGAGACAAGAACCATTCGAGAGTCGGGTCTGTTTGCGGTTTGCCAAGCACCATGCGCGGTTATCCTCTGTTATAAGCTTTCTCCAGAGCCAGAAAACGGCGCTGTCTCTGGGTTGCCGAAATGTGCTTCCCGCTACCTGGGAAGGGGCTATCAACTGAACTGCACGGTAATGTGACGTCCTTTACATACATGCAGTACATCAATGTATTACTGTAGCATCCTGACTGTTTTAGCATAGCTTTCGCTCTGTGTCTCCTGGTGTCTCGCTTCAGCATGACCCAGGTCGCCTTCCGTTGCGCGATTTGGTCAGTACGCGTACTCTGTCAGGAAAATTGACGCAATGGAGTTCCGATTATGCAAGCGCGTGTGAAGTGGGTTGAAGGGTTAACTTTTTTGGGCGAATCCGCCTCTGGTCACCAGATTTTAATGGATGGCAACTCCGGCGATAAAGCGCCCAGCCCGATGGAAATGGTGCTGATGGCGGCGGGTGGCTGTAGCGCCATTGATGTGGTTTCTATCCTGCAAAAAGGGCGTCAGGATGTGGTTGATTGTGAAGTAAAACTGACCTCTGAACGCCGCGAAGAGGCCCCGCGCCTGTTTACCCATATCAATTTGCATTTTATCGTCACAGGTCGCGACCTGAAGGACGCAGCGGTTGCGCGTGCGGTGGATCTCTCTGCTGAGAAATATTGTTCAGTGGCGCTGATGCTGGAAAAAGCCGTGAATATTACCCACTCGTATGAAGTGGTCGCCGCGTGATTTAACTACCCCGTTGTGACGCCGGATAGTATTTTATCCGGCTTATTAGCGGCGCTACTCGATTTTCTTCCCTTCCATCAGTCGTTGCACCAGCGGCAGCATAATTAACTCCATTGCCAGACCCATTTTGCCGCCCGGCACCACTAATGTATTGATGTGGGAAATGAATGAGCCCTGCAACATCGCCAGTAGCCAGGGGAAATCGATCCCTTCCAGATTACGAAAATGGATCACCACAAAGCTTTCATCCAGCGATGGAATGCCTTTTGCCGCGAACGGGTTTGAAGTGTCGACGGTGGGAACGCGCTGGAAGTTAAGATGGGTGCGGGAAAACTGCGGCGTGATGTAGTTGATATAGTCTTCCATTGAACGCACTACAGAGTCCATCACCGCTTCTCGTGAGTGCCCGCGCTCGCTGGTGTCGCGGATCAGTTTTTGAATCCACTCAAGGTTAACGATAGGCACCACGCCAACCAGTAAGTCTACATGCTGCGCAACGTTATGCTGTGGCGTGACTACGCCGCCGTGTAAACCTTCATAAAACAGTACATCAGTCGGTTCCGGTAAAGGTTGCCAGGGGGTGAATGTCCCCGGTACCTGATTCCACGGTACGGCTTCGTCGTAGGTATGCAGATATTTGCGAGATTTCCCTTTGCCGCTCTGGCCGTATTCAATAAAGGTCTGTTCCAGCAGGCCGAAGTCGTTGGCTTCGGGACCGAAGTAGCTGATATGCCGCCCGGCGTCGCGCGCTTTGCGGATCGCCATGTCCATTTCCGGGCGGGTGTAGCGGTGAAAACTGTCGCCTTCCACCTCGGCGGCTTGCAGATTTAACTGGGCGAATATTTTACGAAACGCGAGGCTGGTGGTAGTAGTCCCCGCGCCGCTGGATCCTGTTACCGCAATGACCGGATGTTTGGCAGACATAGTAACTCCATGACTTGGCTATCATTATTATTTCGTCCGCCGACGGTTGCAGGTTATTCGCGAAACTGACTGCGCGGCATGATATTGACCGTCTCGTGCAGTTCCGACCAGACCAGTACCGCTTCTCCGCACTGTAGCTGGCGTTTGACGTCGGCGACTTTCTGTTCAAGCGTACGCTCTTGTTCACCATAATCGGTGCCTTCACGTAACACAAAGCTTTCAATTAAATTTTCCAGCGTTTCAGGGGAGATGTCTTGCCAGGGAATCAACATGATTTCGCCTCCAGATACGTTGTTAACCAGTCAGGAATGCGTGACTCCAGCCACATTTGCGGGTGAAGTAATGTACCGCCAATAAAACCAACATGACCCCCATGTTCGGTCAGTTGATACTCTACTTGCGGAGGAAGATTTTCCGGTTTCGGGATCACCTGATGATCCATAAACGGATCGTCTTTGGCGTGAATAATCAGCGTCGGTTTAGCGATCCGATTGAGCATCGGCATGGCGCTACACTGACGATAATAGTCGATAGCGTCGGCGTAGCCGTGAATTCTGGCGGTGATCAGATCGTCAAATTCACGGATGCGACGTACCGATTTTAACTGTGCGAGATTAATCGGCAGCGTACCGGGGTAGGCCGCCAGCTTGCGCGCAGCATTGGCTTTTAGCAGGTTCAGCAAATAACGCTGATAAACGCGGGAAAAGCCCTTTTCCATATGGTAACTACAGGCTTCCAGCACAAACGGCGCAGAGACAATCACCGCCGCATCAATCGGGAGATCATTGCCTTCTTTTGCCAGCAAACAGGCCAGCATATTACCGCCGAGCGAATAGCCGACGGCAGCCGTTGGCGCATGACCAAACTCGCGTTGCAGCCAGCGTAAAAACCAACTGGCGTCTTCGGTTTCGCCCGAATGGTAAATGCGGTGCATGCGGTTAGGTTCACCGCTGCATCCGCGAAAATGCATCACCACACCCAGCCAGCCGCGCTTTTTCGCCGCATCAACCAGGCCGTGTGCGTAAGGGCTATTGAGGCTGCCTTCGAGCCCGTGAAACACCACTAAACGCGGTTTATGTCTCGCCTGTGCAGGATCTTCACTCCACGCGAGATCGACAAAATCGCCGTCGGGCAACTCCAGCCGCTGCCAGTGCGGAGTGAATTTCACCTGACGACGAAACAGACGCGGCAGCATGGTTTGTAGATGGCAATTGCTGAAACCACGCATAGGGATGAATTCAGCACTGCTGCTGAATTCATTGGCATCGGTCGTCGTTATCTGCGCCATCAGTTGCTTTGGCCTTCCTGCAGCATCTGCTCAAGCTGCTCCTGGGCCTCCAGCCATGCCATTTCGCACTCTTCCAGCCCGGATTTAGCGCTCGCTTGTTGTTGCAGGCAGGCGGTCAGTTCCGCTTTACGGCTCTGGTCGTACAGCTCGCTGTCGCCGAGTTTCTCTTCCGCCTGCGCCAGTTGCGCATTCAGCTTCTCCATCTCTTTTTCCAGACGGGCGATCTCTTTACGCAGTGGCTGGGTTTGCGCACGCAGCTCCGCTTCCCGACGCTTCTGATCTTTACGTGCCTGGGCGCTGTTCGCGTTCTCTTTTGGCGCGTCGTCGGTTTGGTTTTCTTGCTTTTGTACGTCGCTCAACCACTGTTGATAATCTTCCAGATCGCCGTCGAACGGTTCGACTTTACGATCGTGAACCAGATAGAGATCGTCAGTGGTGGAACGCAGCAAATGACGGTCGTGCGAAACGACAACCAGCGCGCCTTCAAACTCGATCAACGCTTCAGTCAGTGCCTGACGCATGTCGAGGTCAAGGTGGTTAGTCGGTTCGTCGAGCAGCAGCAGATTCGGACGCTGCCAGACGATTAATGCCAGCACCAGGCGGGCTTTTTCACCACCGGAAAAGCGGCGCGTTTCTTCCGTCACTTTATCGCCCTGGAAACCAAAGCCGCCGAGATAGTCACGCAGTTTTTGCTCCAGCTCCTGCGGCGCTAAACGTGCCAGATGTTGAATAGGCGATTCGTCGGCGCGCAGGTATTCAAGTTGATGCTGGGCGAAGTAGCCGAGCTTGATCCCTTTCGCCAGACCAATTTCACCGCTGACTGGCGCAAGTTCACCGGCTAACAGTTTGATTAATGTCGATTTACCCGCGCCGTTGCGGCCTAACAGACCAATGCGCGAGCCGGGGACCAGATTCAGTTTAATCGAGTCGAGAATAATGCGATCGCCATAGCCTGCGCTGACTTTTTCCATCTTCAGTAACGGATTTGGCAGACTTTCCGGCGCGCGGAAGCTAAAACGGAACGGGTTGTCGACGTGCGCCGGGGCAATCAGCTCCATACGCTCGAGCATCTTAATGCGGCTCTGGGCCTGCTTCGCTTTGGTGGCTTTGGCACGGAAACGGTCGATATAACTTTGCAGATGCGCTACGCGTTCCTGCTGGCTTTCATACATCGCTTGTTGCTGCGCCAGACGGGTGGCGCGCTGTACTTCAAACGAACTGTAGTTACCGGTGTACTCGAACATGCTTTGTTGTTCGATATGAATAATTTTATCCACTATCGGATCGAGGAAGTCGCGGTCGTGAGAGATCAGGATCAGCGTGCCCTGATAGCTCTTCAGCCATTTTTCCAGCCAGATAACGGCATCGAGATCGAGGTGGTTAGTCGGTTCGTCGAGCAGCAGCAAGTCTGAACGGCAAATCAGCGCCTGGGCAAGGTTAAGACGCATACGCCAGCCACCGGAGAAATCACTCACCGGGCGCTCCAGTTGTTCATTGCTGAAACCGAGGCCGTGCAGCAGGCTGGCGGCACGGGAACGAATACTCCATGCGTCAATAGCATCCAGCTTGCCATGAATGGTGGCGATGGCGTGTCCGTCGTTACGTTCGTTGGCGTCGTGTAGCTGCGCTTCCAGTTGGCGATATTCTCGGTCGCCATCAATGACATATTCCAGCGCCGCTTGCGGTAGCGCTGGTGTTTCCTGATTCACCCACGCCAGTTGCCAGCTTCCCGGAAAGGTGTAGCTGCCGCCGTCGGCGCTGATTTCATTTTTCAGCAATGCCAGCAGGGTAGATTTACCACAGCCGTTTTTACCCACCAGGCCGACTTTCTGCCCGGGGTTGATGGTGGCGGTGGCATTATCCAGCAGGACGCGCACGCCGCGACGAATTTGTAACGAGGAGAAAACAATCATAAGGCGCCGTATGTTCAGACTATGTTAACTTATCATTATGATAATGTAATGTATGGGCGAGCTGCCGCACCGGGCGCAATGGTAGCCCAAAACAGCGACTATACACAAAAACCATACCGGGAGGGGGATGATGTCTCAGCCAGCGAAAGTTTTGCTGCTGTATGCCCATCCGGAATCTCAGGACTCGGTGGCAAACCGGGTACTGCTTAAACCGGCCACGCAGCTCAGCAATGTTACCGTGCACGACCTTTACGCGCACTATCCCGATTTTTTTATTGATATCCCCCGTGAGCAGGCATTACTGCGCGAGCACGAGGTGATTGTCTTTCAGCATCCTCTTTATACCTATAGCTGCCCGGCGCTACTGAAAGAGTGGCTGGACCGGGTATTAAGTCGTGGTTTTGCCAGCGGGCCGGGGGGAAACCAACTGGCGGGAAAGTACTGGCGTAGCGTGATTACCACCGGCGAGCCGGAAAGTGCTTACCGTTATGACGCATTGAATCGCTACCCGATGAGCGATGTTCTGCGCCCCTTTGAACTGGCGGCGGGCATGTGCCGGATGCATTGGTTAAGCCCCATCATTATTTACTGGGCGAGACGGCAAAGCGCACAGGAGCTGGCGAGCCACGCCAGAGCCTACAGTGACTGGCTGGCAAATCCGCTGTCTCCAGGAGGCCGCTGATGGAAGGTTCCGATTTTTTACTCGCAGGAGTGCTGTTTCTCTTCGCGGCGGTGGCTGCGGTGCCGCTGGCATCGCGGCTGGGTATTGGCGCTGTGTTGGGATATTTGCTGGCAGGGATTGCAATTGGCCCGTGGGGGCTGGGGTTTATTAGCGACGTCGATGAGATCCTCCACTTTTCGGAACTCGGCGTGGTGTTCCTGATGTTTATCATCGGCCTGGAGTTGAATCCTTCCAAACTTTGGCAATTGCGACGCTCGATTTTTGGCGTAGGCGCGGCACAGGTGCTGTTAAGCGCGGCGTTGCTGGCGGGATTATTGATGCTGACGGATTTCGCCTGGCAGGCGGCAGTGGTCGGTGGCATTGGCCTTGCGATGTCTTCAACCGCAATGGCACTGCAACTGATGCGCGAAAAAGGGATGAATCGCAGCGAATCCGGGCAGTTAGGCTTCTCGGTGTTACTGTTTCAGGATCTGGCGGTGATCCCGGCACTGGCGTTAGTGCCGTTGTTGGCGGGATCGGCTGACGAACATTTCGACTGGATGAAGATCGGCATGAAGGTGCTGGCGTTTGTCGGCATGCTGATTGGCGGGCGCTATTTACTGCGTCCGGTATTCCGCTTTATTGCAGCTTCTGGCGTGCGGGAAGTGTTCACCGCCGCGACGCTGCTGCTGGTGTTGGGTTCCGCATTGTTTATGGATGCGCTGGGACTGTCGATGGCGCTCGGTACGTTTATTGCAGGCGTGCTGCTGGCGGAAAGTGAATATCGCCATGAACTGGAAACGGCTATCGATCCGTTTAAGGGGTTGCTGCTCGGGCTATTTTTTATCTCGGTCGGGATGTCGCTCAACCTCGGGGTGCTTTATACCCATCTGTTGTGGGTAGTGATAAGCGTGGTTGTGCTGGTGGCGGTGAAAATTCTCGTGCTGTATCTACTGGCGCGACTGTATGGCGTGCGTAGCTCAGAGCGAATGCAGTTTGCTGGTGTATTGAGTCAGGGTGGTGAGTTTGCCTTTGTACTCTTTTCTACCGCTTCTTCACAACGCTTATTCCAGGGCGACCAGATGGCGCTGTTGCTGGTGACGGTGACTCTTTCCATGATGACCACGCCGCTGCTGATGAAGCAGGTAGATAAATGGCTATCCCGCCAGTTTAACGGACCGGAAGAAGAAGACGAAAAACCGTGGGTCAACGATGATAAACCGCAGGTCATTGTCGTGGGCTTTGGGCGTTTTGGTCAGGTGATTGGTCGTTTGCTGATGGCAAATAAAATGCGCATTACTGTGCTGGAGCGGGATATCAGCGCTGTTAACCTGATGCGTAAATATGGCTACAAAGTTTATTACGGCGACGCCACGCAGGTAGATCTTTTACGTTCTGCGGGTGCAGAGGCCGCAGAGTCTATTGTCATTACCTGTAACGAGCCGGAAGACACCATGAAGCTGGTGGAGATTTGCCAGCAACACTTCCCGCATTTGCATATTCTTGCGCGAGCGCGCGGACGTGTGGAAGCGCATGAGTTATTACAGGCCGGGGTGACGCAGTTTTCCCGTGAGACATTCTCCAGTGCGTTAGAGCTGGGGCGCAAAACGCTGGTCACGCTTGGCATGCATCCGCATCAGGCGCAGCGCGCGCAACTGCATTTTCGTCGCCTGGATATGCGAATGCTGCGGGAGTTAATCCCGATGCATGCTGATACCGTACAAATTTCTCGCGCCAGGGAAGCCCGACGCGAACTGGAAGAGATTTTCCAGCGTGAGATGCAACAAGAACGACGCCAGCTGGACGGCTGGGATGAATTTGAGTAGAGGGTAAAGATGGCAATCCGAAAACGTTTTATCGCGGGCGCAAAATGCCCGGCCTGTCAGGCGCAAGATTCCATGGCGATGTGGCGCGAAAATAATATTGATATTGTTGAATGTGTTAAGTGCGGACACCAGATGCGTGAAGTCGATAAAGAAGCCCGCGATCACGTTCGCAAAGATGAGCAAGTGATCGGGATTTTTCATCCGGACTAGCGATATGCGCCGAGTTTTTTTAAGCTAGTGAGTACACGGCTGCAGAATTCCGCTACAATCTGCGCCACTATTCTTCCCATGCTCAGGAGATATCATGAAAGTAGCAAAAGACCTGGTGGTCAGCCTGGCCTATCAGGTACGTACAGAAGACGGTGTGTTGGTTGATGAGTCTCCGGTGAGTGCGCCGCTGGACTATCTGCATGGTCACGGTTCCCTGATCTCTGGCCTGGAAACAGCGCTGGAAGGTCATGAAGTTGGCGATAAATTTGATGTCGCTGTTGGCGCGAACGACGCTTACGGTCAGTACGACGAAAACCTGGTGCAGCGCGTTCCTAAAGACGTATTTATGGGCGTTGATGAACTGCAGGTAGGTATGCGTTTCCTGGCTGAAACCGACCAGGGTCCAGTACCGGTTGAAATCACTGCGGTTGAAGACGATCACGTTGTGGTTGACGGTAACCACATGCTGGCTGGTCAGAATCTGAAATTCAACGTTGAAGTTGTGGCGATTCGCGAAGCGACCGAAGAAGAACTGGCTCATGGTCACGTTCACGGTGCGCACGATCATCACCACGATCACGACCACGACGGTTGCTGCGGCGGTCATGGCCACGATCACGGTCATGAACACGGTGGCGAAGGCTGCTGTGGCGGTAAAGGTAACGGCGGTTGCGGTTGCCACTAATACCGAAAAAGTGACAAAAAAGCGGGGAATCCCCGCTTTTTTTACGCCTCAATAATGTGGCGGTGGCGTTTCTTCAGCCTGCGACGCGATGTTCGACGGCTGGCTGGCTTTTAACTTCTCGGTCAGCAGACGCAGATGATCGCGCAGTTTCGCCATCTCCATTTCATGAGCGGTCACCGTGACGTTCAGTTCTTCAATGGTGATTTCCTGAAAAGCCAGCCGGCTCTCCAGTTCTGCCAGGCGTGCTTCCAATGTTAAATCCTGCATGATTCACCTCTTTTGTCGAATGGTCGCCGCGGATTCTACTTAACTTTGCTGCCCGAGACAGCACTCATTTCGAAGTCATCGAAACTAATTTAAACAAAAAGAGTCTGAAAATAGATGATAATAGGGCGTATCTGTATGTAGATTTGTTCGACAACGTTTTATAGTACCTTTCTGATAATAGTTAACCCAGGGGTGAGATGCCCCGATCCTGGAGATATGGATGAAATCACTGTTTAAAGTAACGCTGCTGGCGACCACAATGGCCGTTGCCCTGCATGCACCAATCACTTTTGCTGCCGAAGCGGCGAAACCAACTGCAACTGCTGACAGCAAAGCAGCGTTCAAAAATGACGATCAGAAATCAGCTTACGCGCTGGGTGCTTCGCTCGGTCGTTACATGGACAATTCTCTGAAAGAACAAGAAAAGCTGGGCATCAAACTGGATAAAGATCAGCTAATCGCGGGTGTTCAGGATGCATTTGCTGATAAAAGCAAACTCTCCGATCAAGAGATCGAACAGACTCTGCAAGCGTTTGAAGCACGCGTGAAGTCCTCCGCTCAGGCGAAGATGGAAAAAGATGCTGCTGATAACGAAGCGAAAGGTAAAGAGTACCGCGAGAAATTTGCCAAAGAGAAAGGTGTTAAAACCTCTTCAACTGGCCTGGTTTATCAGGTAGTGGAAGCCGGTAAAGGTGAAGCACCGAAAGACAGCGATACTGTAGTAGTGAACTACAAAGGTACGCTGATCGACGGTAAAGAGTTCGATAACTCATACACCCGTGGTGAACCGCTCTCGTTCCGTCTGGACGGCGTGATCCCTGGCTGGACTGAAGGTCTGAAGAACATCAAGAAAGGCGGTAAGATCAAACTGGTTATTCCACCAGAGCTGGCTTACGGCAAAGCGGGCGTTCCGGGGATCCCACCGAACTCTACTCTGGTATTTGACGTAGAACTGCTGGATGTGAAACCAGCACCGAAGGCTGATACGAAGCCAGAAGCAGATGCTAAAGCAGCAGATTCTGCTAAAAAATAAGCATTAAAAACCGCCGCCTGACCAGGCGGCGGTTTTTTTATTGCAGGCCGGATATAATTAGTGCTGGAAAGCGGAACCTCCGCTGTATTAATTTAATTACCCGCATCATTAATGAGCCTGCCCTGAAAAGTTAACGACAGGCTCCTGAAAAGGAGTGTTTTTTTTCATGTCCAGGTCGCTTTTAACCAACGAAACCAGTGAGTTGGATTTACTGGATCAACGTCCTTTCGACCAGACCGATTTTGATATTCTGAAATCCTACGAAGCGGTGGTGGACGGGTTAGCGATGCTCATTGGTTCCCACTGTGAAATCGTTTTGCACTCTTTGCAGGATTTAAAATGTTCAGCCATTCGTATTGCCAACGGCGAACATACAGGCCGGAAGATTGGCTCGCCAATTACCGATCTGGCACTGCGAATGCTGCACGACATGACGGGAGCGGATAGCAGCGTTTCTAAATGCTACTTTACTCGCGCCAAAAGCGGCGTATTAATGAAGTCCCTGACCATCGCGATTCGTAACCGCGAACAGCGTGTAATTGGTCTGCTGTGCATCAATATGAATCTTGATGTTCCTTTCTCGCAGATTATGAGCACTTTTGTGCCGCCAGAAACCCCGGACGTCGGTTCAAGTGTCAACTTTGCGTCTTCGGTTGAAGATCTGGTTACCCAAACACTGGAGTTCACCATTGAAGAAGTGAACGCCGATCGTAATGTTTCTAATAACGCCAAAAATCGTCAAATCGTGTTGAATCTTTACGAGAAAGGCATTTTCGATATCAAAGATGCGATCAACCAGGTTGCTGATCGTCTCAACATCTCCAAACATACTGTTTATCTCTATATCCGTCAGTTCAAGAGCGGTGATTTCCAGGGGCAAGATAAGTAATGCGTTTTGCCATCGTGGTAACCGGGCCAGCATACGGAACGCAACAGGCGAGTAGTGCTTTTCAGTTTGCACAGGCGCTGATAGCAGAAGGCCATGAGTTGAGTAGCGTCTTTTTCTACCGGGAAGGGGTCTATAACGCTAACCAATTGACCTCACCGGCAAGCGACGAATTTGACCTTGTGCGCGGCTGGCAACAGTTGAACGCGCAACATGGTGTGGCGCTGAATATCTGCGTAGCGGCAGCGTTACGCCGCGGTATCGTCGATGAAACTGAAGCAGGAAGACTGGGGCTGGCCTCGTCAAACCTTCAGCCGGGATTTACCTTAAGCGGACTTGGCGCTCTGGCAGAAGCCTCGCTAACCTGTGACAGGGTGGTACAGTTCTGATGAAACGAATAGCGTTTGTCTTTTCTACTGCGCCTCATGGCACCGCGGCTGGTCGTGAGGGATTAGATGCTTTACTCGCAACTTCCGCTTTAACTGACGATCTCGCCGTCTTCTTTATCGCCGATGGCGTTTTTTCAGCTTCTGCCAGGACAAAAGCCCGATGCGGTGCTGGCGCGTGATTACATTGCCACTTTTAAATTGCTGGGTCTGTATGACATTGAACAGTGCTGGGTTTGTGCGGCTTCTCTGCGCGAACGAGGGTTAGGTCCGCAGACACCCTTTGTTGTCGAAGCCACGCCGCTCGAAGCAGATGCCTTACGCCGCGAACTCGCCAACTACGATGTTATTTTGAAATTTTTGAGGCGTACATGTTGCACACATTACATCGCTCTCCCTGGCTGACAGATTTTCCTGCGTTGCTGCGTCTGCTCAGTGAGGGTGACGAACTGCTGTTATTACAGGATGGCGTAACTGCTGCAGTTGACGGCAACCGCTACCTTGAAAGTCTGCGTAATGCCCCCATTAAGGTTTATGCCCTGAACGAAGACCTCATTGCCCGCGGTTTGACTGCTCAAATTTCGAACGATATCATCCCAATTGACTATACTGATTTCGTCAGACTTACGGTTAAGCACACCAGCCAGATGGCCTGGTGACGGCGGGATCGTTGTATATTTCTTGACACCTTTTCGACACCGCCCTAAAATTCGGCGTCCTCATATTGTGTGAGGACGTTTTATTACGTGTTTACGAAGCAAAAGCTAAAACCAGGAGCTATTTAATGGCAACAGTTAACCAGCTGGTACGCAAACCACGTGCTCGCAAAGTTGCGAAAAGCAACGTGCCTGCGCTGGAAGCATGCCCGCAAAAACGTGGCGTATGTACCCGTGTATATACTACCACCCCTAAAAAACCGAACTCCGCACTGCGTAAAGTATGCCGTGTTCGTCTGACTAACGGTTTCGAAGTGACTTCCTACATCGGTGGTGAAGGTCACAACCTGCAGGAGCACTCCGTGATCCTGATCCGTGGCGGTCGTGTTAAAGACCTCCCGGGTGTTCGTTACCACACCGTACGTGGTGCGCTTGACTGCTCCGGCGTTAAAGACCGTAAGCAGGCTCGTTCCAAGTATGGCGTGAAGCGTCCTAAGGCTTAATGGTTCTCCGTTAAGTAAGGCCAAACGTTTTAACTTAAATGTCAAACTAAACTCGTAGAGTTTTGGACAATCCTGAATTAACAACGGAGTATTTCCATGCCACGTCGTCGCGTCATTGGTCAGCGTAAAATTCTGCCGGATCCGAAGTTCGGATCAGAACTGCTGGCTAAATTTGTAAATATCCTGATGGTAGATGGTAAAAAATCTACTGCCGAATCTATCGTATACAGCGCGCTGGAGACCCTGGCTCAGCGCTCTGGTAAATCTGAACTGGAAGCATTCGAAGTAGCTCTCGAAAACGTGCGCCCGACTGTAGAAGTTAAGTCTCGCCGCGTTGGTGGTTCTACTTATCAGGTACCAGTTGAAGTCCGTCCGGTTCGTCGTAATGCTCTGGCAATGCGTTGGATCGTTGAAGCTGCTCGTAAACGCGGTGATAAATCCATGGCTCTGCGCCTGGCGAACGAACTTTCCGATGCTGCAGAAAACAAAGGTACTGCAGTTAAGAAACGTGAAGACGTTCACCGTATGGCCGAAGCCAACAAGGCGTTCGCACACTACCGTTGGTAATCCCTTCGGAGTTTTAGTCACCAGGCGGGCGCTTCCAGTAAGCAGCCCGCTTTGGGCTACTTAAATTGAACGCCTAAAAGATAAACGAGGAAACAAATGGCTCGTACAACACCCATCGCACGTTACCGTAACATCGGTATCAGTGCGCACATCGACGCCGGTAAAACCACTACTACCGAACGTATTCTGTTCTACACCGGTGTAAACCATAAAATCGGTGAAGTTCATGACGGCGCTGCAACCATGGACTGGATGGAGCAGGAGCAGGAACGTGGTATTACCATCACTTCCGCTGCAACTACTGCATTCTGGTCTGGTATGGCTAAGCAGTATGAGCCGCATCGCATCAACATCATCGACACCCCGGGGCACGTTGACTTCACAATCGAAGTAGAACGTTCCATGCGTGTTCTCGATGGTGCGGTAATGGTTTACTGCGCAGTTGGTGGTGTTCAGCCGCAGTCTGAAACCGTATGGCGTCAGGCAAACAAATATAAAGTTCCGCGCATTGCGTTCGTTAACAAAATGGACCGCATGGGTGCGAACTTCCTGAAAGTTGTTAACCAGATCAAAACCCGTCTGGGCGCGAACCCGGTTCCGCTGCAGCTGGCGATTGGTGCTGAAGAACATTTCACCGGTGTTGTTGACCTGGTGAAAATGAAAGCTATCAACTGGAACGACGCTGACCAGGGCGTAACCTTCGAATACGAAGATATCCCGGCAGACATGGTTGAACTGGCTAACGAATGGCACCAGTACCTGATCGAATCCGCAGCTGAAGCTTCTGAAGAGCTGATGGAAAAATACTTGGGTGGTGAAGAACTGACTGAAGCAGAAATCAAAGGTGCTCTGCGTCAGCGCGTTCTGAACAACGAAATCATCCTGGTAACCTGTGGTTCTGCGTTCAAGAACAAAGGTGTTCAGGCGATGCTGGATGCGGTAATTGATTACCTGCCATCCCCGGTTGACGTACCTGCGATCAACGGTATCCTGGACGACGGTAAAGACACTCCGGCTGAACGTCACGCAAGTGATGACGAGCCGTTCTCTGCACTGGCGTTCAAAATCGCTACCGACCCGTTTGTTGGTAACCTGACCTTCTTCCGTGTTTACTCCGGTGTGGTTAACTCTGGTGATACCGTACTGAACTCCGTGAAAGCTGCACGTGAGCGTTTCGGTCGTATCGTTCAGATGCACGCTAACAAACGTGAAGAGATCAAAGAAGTTCGCGCGGGCGACATCGCTGCTGCAATCGGTCTGAAAGACGTAACCACTGGTGACACCCTGTGTGACCCGGATGCGCCGATCATTCTGGAACGTATGGAATTCCCTGAGCCGGTAATCTCCATCGCAGTTGAACCGAAAACCAAAGCTGACCAGGAAAAAATGGGTCTGGCTCTGGGCCGTCTGGCTAAAGAAGACCCGTCTTTCCGTGTATGGACTGACGAAGAATCTAACCAGACCATCATCGCGGGTATGGGCGAACTGCACCTCGACATCATCGTTGACCGTATGAAGCGTGAATTCAACGTTGAAGCGAACGTAGGTAAACCGCAGGTTGCTTACCGTGAAACTATCCGCCAGAAAGTTACCGATGTTGAAGGTAAACACGCGAAACAGTCTGGTGGTCGTGGTCAGTATGGTCATGTTGTTATCGACATGTACCCGCTGGAGCCGGGTTCAAACCCGAAAGGCTACGAGTTCATCAACGACATTAAAGGTGGTGTAATCCCTGGCGAATACATCCCGGCCGTTGATAAAGGTATCCAGGAACAGCTGAAAGCAGGTCCGCTGGCAGGCTACCCGGTAGTAGACATGGGTATTCGTCTGCACTTCGGTTCTTACCATGACGTTGACTCCTCTGAACTGGCGTTTAAACTGGCTGCTTCTATCGCCTTTAAAGAAGGCTTTAAGAAAGCGAAACCAGTTCTGCTTGAGCCGATCATGAAGGTTGAAGTAGAAACTCCTGAAGAGAACACCGGTGACGTTATCGGTGACTTGAGTCGTCGTCGTGGTATGCTCAAAGGTCAGGAATCTGAAGTTACTGGCGTTAAGATCCACGCTGAAGTACCGCTGTCTGAAATGTTCGGATACGCAACTCAGCTGCGTTCTCTGACCAAAGGTCGTGCATCATACACCATGGAATTCCTGAAGTATGATGAAGCGCCGAGTAACGTTGCTCAGGCCGTAATTGAAGCCCGTGGTAAATAAGCCTAAGGGTTAATACCAAAGTCCCGTGCTCTCTCCTGAAGGGGAGAGCACTATAGTAAGGAATATAGCCGTGTCTAAAGAAAAATTTGAACGTACAAAACCGCACGTTAACGTTGGTACTATCGGCCACGTTGACCACGGTAAAACTACTCTGACCGCTGCAATCACCACCGTACTGGCTAAAACCTACGGCGGTGCTGCTCGTGCATTCGACCAGATCGATAACGCGCCGGAAGAAAAAGCTCGTGGTATCACCATCAACACTTCTCACGTTGAATATGACACCCCGACCCGTCACTACGCACACGTAGACTGCCCGGGGCACGCCGACTATGTTAAAAACATGATCACTGGTGCTGCTCAGATGGACGGCGCGATCCTGGTAGTTGCTGCGACTGACGGCCCGATGCCGCAGACTCGTGAGCACATCCTGCTGGGTCGTCAGGTAGGCGTTCCGTACATCATCGTGTTCCTGAACAAATGCGACATGGTTGATGACGAAGAGCTGCTGGAACTGGTTGAAATGGAAGTTCGTGAACTTCTGTCTCAGTACGACTTCCCGGGCGACGACACTCCGATCGTTCGTGGTTCTGCTCTGAAAGCGCTGGAAGGCGACGCAGAGTGGGAAGCGAAAATCCTGGAGCTGGCTGGCTTCCTGGATTCTTACATTCCGGAACCAGAGCGTGCGATTGACAAGCCGTTCCTGCTGCCGATCGAAGACGTATTCTCCATCTCCGGTCGTGGTACCGTTGTTACCGGTCGTGTAGAACGCGGTATCATCAAAGTTGGTGAAGAAGTTGAAATCGTTGGTATCAAAGAGACTCAGAAGTCTACCTGTACTGGCGTTGAAATGTTCCGCAAACTGCTGGACGAAGGCCGTGCTGGTGAGAACGTAGGTGTTCTGCTGCGTGGTATCAAACGTGAAGAAATCGAACGTGGTCAGGTACTGGCTAAGCCGGGCACCATCAAGCCGCACACCAAGTTCGAATCTGAAGTGTACATTCTGTCCAAAGATGAAGGCGGTCGTCATACTCCGTTCTTCAAAGGCTACCGTCCGCAGTTCTATTTCCGTACTACTGACGTGACTGGTACCATCGAACTGCCGGAAGGCGTAGAGATGGTAATGCCGGGCGACAACATCAAAATGGTTGTTACCCTGATCCACCCGATCGCGATGGACGACGGTCTGCGTTTCGCAATCCGTGAAGGCGGCCGTACCGTTGGCGCGGGCGTTGTAGCAAAAGTTCTGAGCTAATTGCCGATAACATTTGACGCAATGCGCACTAAAAGGGCATCATTTGATGCCCTTTTTGCACGCTTTCGTACCAGAACCTGGCTCATCAGTGATTTTCTTTGTCATAATCATTGCTGAGACAGGCTCTGTTGAGGGCGTATAATCCGAAAAGCTAATACGCGTTTCGATTTGGTTTGCCTCGCGATCGCGGGGTGAAAATGTTTGTAGAATACTTCTGACAGGTTGGTTTATGAGTGCGAATACCGAAGCTCAAGGAAGCGGGCGCGGCCTGGAAGCGATGAAGTGGGTCGTTGTGGTGGCATTGCTCCTGGTGGCAATTGTCGGCAACTACCTTTATCGCGACATTATGCTGCCGCTGCGTGCGCTGGCCGTAGTAATTCTGATTGCTGCAGCGGGTGGTGTCGCGCTGTTAACGACAAAAGGTAAAGCAACCGTTGCTTTTGCCCGTGAAGCGCGTACCGAAGTCCGTAAGGTCATTTGGCCGACTCGCCAGGAAACATTGCACACCACGCTGATTGTGGCTGCGGTTACCGCAGTAATGTCACTGATCCTGTGGGGACTGGATGGTATTCTGGTTCGCCTGGTATCCTTTATCACTGGCCTGAGGTTCTGAGATGTCTGAAGCTCCTAAAAAGCGCTGGTACGTCGTTCAGGCGTTTTCCGGTTTTGAAGGCCGCGTAGCAACGTCGCTGCGTGAGCATATCAAATTACATAACATGGAAGATTTGTTTGGTGAAGTCATGGTACCAACCGAAGAAGTGGTTGAAATCCGTGGCGGTCAGCGTCGCAAAAGCGAACGCAAATTCTTCCCTGGCTACGTCCTCGTTCAGATGGTGATGAACGACGCGAGCTGGCACCTGGTGCGCAGCGTACCGCGTGTGATGGGCTTCATCGGCGGTACTTCCGATCGTCCTGCGCCAATCAGCGATAAAGAAGTCGATGCGATTATGAATCGACTGCAGCAGGTTGGTGATAAGCCGCGTCCGAAAACGCTGTTTGAACCGGGTGAAATGGTCCGTGTTAATGATGGTCCGTTCGCTGACTTCAACGGTGTTGTTGAAGAAGTGGATTACGAGAAATCGCGTCTGAAAGTGTCTGTTTCTATCTTCGGTCGTGCGACCCCGGTAGAGCTGGACTTCAGCCAGGTTGAAAAAGCCTAACCCAGCGATCAAAAAAGCGGCGATTTAATCGTTGCACAAGGCGCGAGATTGGAATACAATTTCGCGCCTTTTGTTTTTATGGGCCGTGCCCGTAAAACGATTTTTTATATCACGGGGAGCCTCTCAGAGGCGTTATTACCCAACTTGAGGAATTTATAATGGCTAAGAAAGTACAAGCCTATGTCAAGCTGCAGGTTGCAGCTGGTATGGCTAACCCGAGTCCGCCAGTAGGTCCGGCTCTGGGTCAGCAGGGCGTAAACATCATGGAATTCTGCAAAGCGTTCAACGCAAAAACTGATTCCATCGAAAAAGGTCTGCCGATTCCGGTAGTAATCACCGTTTACGCTGACCGTTCTTTCACTTTCGTTACCAAGACTCCGCCGGCAGCAGTTCTGCTGAAAAAAGCGGCTGGTATCAAGTCTGGTTCCGGTAAGCCGAACAAAGACAAAGTGGGTAAAATTTCCCGCGCTCAGCTGCAGGAAATCGCGCAGACCAAAGCTGCCGACATGACTGGTGCCGACATTGAAGCGATGACTCGCTCCATCGAAGGTACTGCACGTTCCATGGGCCTGGTAGTGGAGGACTAAGAAATGGCTAAACTGACCAAGCGCATGCGTGTTATCCGCGAGAAAGTTGATGCAACCAAACAGTACGACATCAACGAAGCTATCGCTCTGCTGAAAGAGCTGGCGACTGCTAAATTCGTAGAAAGCGTGGACGTAGCTGTTAACCTCGGCATCGACGCTCGTAAATCTGACCAGAACGTACGTGGTGCAACTGTACTGCCGCACGGTACTGGCCGTTCCGTTCGCGTAGCCGTATTTACCCAGGGTGCAAACGCTGAAGCTGCTAAAGCTGCAGGTGCTGAACTGGTAGGTATGGAAGATCTGGCTGACCAGATCAAGAAAGGCGAAATGAACTTTGACGTTGTTATTGCTTCTCCGGATGCAATGCGCGTTGTTGGCCAGCTGGGCCAGGTTCTGGGTCCGCGCGGCCTGATGCCAAACCCGAAAGTGGGTACTGTAACGCCGAACGTTGCTGAAGCGGTTAAAAACGCTAAAGCTGGCCAGGTTCGTTACCGTAACGACAAAAACGGCATCATCCACACCACCATCGGTAAAGTGGACTTTGACGCTGACAAACTGAAAGAAAACCTGGAAGCTCTGCTGGTTGCGCTGAAAAAAGCAAAACCGACTCAGGCGAAAGGCGTGTACATCAAGAAAGTTAGCATCTCCACCACCATGGGTGCAGGTGTTGCAGTTGACCAGGCTGGCCTGAGCGCTTCTGTAAACTAATGCCTTTACGTGGGCGGTGATTTTGTCTACAATCTTACCCCCACGTATAATGCTTAATGCAGACGTATATCCGAGAGCTTCGGATTGTGGCAAGGCGGCAACTGAGTGAGTCGCCAGGAGCATAGCTAACTATGTGACTGGTGCGAACGAAGAAAGCCAACGCCGCCACAAGCTGAATAGCGACGGATAGAAAAGATTTGTTCGTTGGAGCCTGGCCTATCCAGGCCTCCGTCGAAGACCGCAGGAGTTTCGCAAGAAACTTAATCCCCTGCGTAGACGGTGACAGAACGCTAAGATTATTCTTTTATATTCTGGCTTGTTTCTGCTCACCGTAATTAAGACGCTCTCTCCATTTGGAGGAGTGAAGTGAGTTCCAGAGATTTTCTCTGGCAAACATCCAGGAGCAAAGCTAATGGCTTTAAATCTTCAAGACAAACAAGCGATTGTTGCTGAAGTCAGCGAAGTAGCCAAAGGCGCGCTGTCTGCAGTAGTTGCGGATTCCCGTGGCGTAACTGTAGATAAAATGACTGAACTGCGTAAAGCAGGTCGCGAAGCTGGCGTATACATGCGTGTTGTTCGTAACACCCTGCTGCGCCGTGCTGTTGAAGGTACTCCGTTCGAGTGCCTGAAAGACGCGTTTGTTGGTCCGACCCTGATTGCATACTCTATGGAACACCCGGGCGCTGCTGCTCGTCTGTTCAAAGAGTTCGCGAAAGCGAATGCAAAATTTGAGGTCAAAGCCGCTGCCTTTGAAGGTGAGCTGATCCCGGCGTCTCAGATCGACCGCCTGGCAACTCTGCCGACCTACGAAGAAGCAATTGCACGCCTGATGGCAACCATGAAAGAAGCTTCGGCTGGCAAACTGGTTCGTACTCTGGCTGCTGTACGCGATGCGAAAGAAGCTGCTTAATCGCAGTTATCTTTTTAACGCATTCGCTTACGTATAAACTTATTCTGATATTCAGGAACAATTTAAATGTCTATCACTAAAGATCAAATCATTGAAGCAGTTGCAGCTATGTCTGTAATGGACGTTGTAGAACTGATCTCTGCAATGGAAGAAAAATTCGGTGTTTCCGCTGCTGCTGCTGTAGCTGTAGCTGCTGGCCCGGTTGAAGCTGCTGAAGAAAAAACTGAATTCGACGTAATTCTGAAAGCTGCTGGCGCTAACAAAGTTGCTGTTATCAAAGCAGTACGTGGCGCAACTGGCCTGGGTCTGAAAGAAGCTAAAGACCTGGTAGAATCTGCACCGGCTGCTCTGAAAGAAGGCGTGAGCAAAGACGACGCAGAAGCACTGAAAAAATCCCTGGAAGAAGCTGGCGCTGAAGTTGAAGTTAAATAAGCCAACCCTTCCGGTTGCAGCCTGAGAAATCAGGCTGATGGCTGGTGACTTTTTGGTCACCAGCCTTTTTGCGCTGTAAGGCGCCAGTAGCGTTTCACACTGTTTGACTACTGCTGTGCCTTTCAATGCTTGTTTCTATCGACGACTTAATATACTGCGACAGGACGCCCGTTCTGTGTAAATCGCAATGAAATGGTTTAAGCGTGATAGCAACAGGCATTGCGGAAAGTGTTCCATTTTCCGGTCAACAAAATAGTGTTGCACAAACTGTCCGCTCAATGGACAGATGGGTCGACTTGTCAGCGAGCTGAGGAACCCTATGGTTTACTCCTATACCGAGAAAAAACGTATTCGTAAGGATTTTGGTAAACGTCCACAAGTTCTGGATGTACCTTATCTCCTTTCTATCCAGCTTGACTCGTTTCAGAAATTTATCGAGCAAGATCCTGAAGGGCAGTATGGTCTGGAAGCTGCTTTCCGTTCCGTATTCCCGATTCAGAGCTACAGCGGTAATTCCGAGCTGCAATACGTCAGCTACCGCCTTGGCGAACCGGTGTTTGACGTCCAGGAATGTCAAATCCGTGGCGTGACCTATTCCGCACCGCTGCGCGTTAAACTGCGTCTGGTGATCTATGAGCGCGAAGCGCCGGAAGGCACCGTAAAAGACATTAAAGAACAAGAAGTCTACATGGGCGAAATTCCGCTCATGACAGACAACGGTACCTTTGTTATCAACGGTACTGAGCGTGTTATCGTTTCCCAGCTGCACCGTAGTCCGGGCGTCTTCTTTGACTCCGACAAAGGTAAAACCCACTCTTCGGGTAAAGTGCTGTATAACGCGCGCATCATCCCTTACCGTGGTTCCTGGCTGGACTTCGAATTCGATCCGAAGGACAACCTGTTCGTACGTATCGACCGTCGCCGTAAACTGCCTGCGACCATCATTCTGCGCGCCCTGAACTACACCACAGAGCAGATCCTCGACCTGTTCTTTGAAAAAGTTATCTTTGAAATCCGTGATAACAAGCTGCAGATGGAACTGGTGCCGGAACGCCTGCGTGGTGAAACCGCATCTTTTGACATCGAAGCTAACGGTAAAGTGTACGTAAGAAAAAGGCCGCCGTATCACTGCGCGCCACATTCGCCAGCTGGAAAAAGACGACGTCAAACTGATCGAAGTCCCGGTTGAGTACATCGCAGGTAAAGTGGTTGCTAAAGACTATATTGATGAGTCTACCGGCGAGCTGATCTGCGCAGCGAACATGGAGCTGAGCCTGGATCTGCTGGCTAAGCTGAGCCAGTCTGGTCACAAGCGTATCGAAACGCTGTTCACCAACGATCTGGATCACGGCCCATATATCTCTGAAACCTTACGTGTCGACCCAACTAACGACCGTCTGAGCGCATTGGTAGAAATCTACCGCATGATGCGCCCTGGCGAGCCGCCGACTCGTGAAGCAGCTGAAAGCCTGTTCGAGAACCTGTTCTTCTCCGAAGACCGCTATGACTTGTCTGCGGTTGGTCGTATGAAGTTCAACCGTTCTCTGCTGCGCGAAGAAATCGAAGGTTCCGGTATCCTGAGCAAAGACGACATCATTGATGTTATGAAAAAGCTCATCGATATCCGTAACGGTAAAGGCGAAGTCGATGATATCGACCACCTCGGCAACCGTCGTATCCGTTCCGTTGGCGAAATGGCGGAAAACCAGTTCCGCGTTGGCCTGGTACGTGTAGAACGTGCGGTGAAAGAGCGTCTGTCTCTGGGCGATCTGGATACCCTGATGCCTCAGGATATGATCAACGCCAAGCCGATTTCTGCAGCAGTGAAAGAGTTCTTCGGTTCCAGCCAGCTGTCTCAGTTTATGGACCAGAACAACCCGCTGTCTGAGATTACGCACAAACGTCGTATCTCCGCACTCGGCCCAGGCGGTCTGACCCGTGAACGTGCAGGCTTCGAAGTTCGAGACGTACACCCGACTCACTACGGTCGCGTATGTCCAATCGAAACCCCTGAAGGTCCGAACATCGGTCTGATCAACTCTCTGTCCGTGTACGCACAGACTAACGAATACGGCTTCCTTGAGACTCCGTATCGTAAAGTGACCGACGGTGTTGTAACTGACGAAATTCACTACCTGTCTGCTATCGAAGAAGGCAACTACGTTATCGCCCAGGCGAACTCCAACCTGGATGAAGAAGGCCACTTCGTAGAAGACCTGGTAACTTGCCGTAGCAAAGGCGAATCCAGCTTGTTCAGCCGCGACCAGGTTGACTACATGGACGTATCCACCCAGCAGGTGGTATCCGTCGGTGCGTCCCTGATCCCGTTCCTGGAACACGATGACGCCAACCGTGCATTGATGGGTGCGAACATGCAACGTCAGGCCGTTCCGACTCTGCGTGCTGATAAGCCGCTGGTTGGTACGGGTATGGAACGTGCTGTTGCCGTTGACTCCGGTGTAACTGCGGTAGCCAAACGTGGTGGTGTCGTTCAGTACGTGGATGCTTCCCGTATCGTTATCAAAGTTAACGAAGACGAGATGTATCCGGGTGAAGCAGGTATCGACATCTACAACCTGACCAAATACACCCGTTCTAACCAGAACACCTGTATCAACCAGATGCCGTGTGTGTCTCTGGGTGAACCGGTAGAACGTGGCGACGTGCTGGCAGACGGTCCGTCCACCGACCTCGGTGAACTGGCGCTTGGTCAGAACATGCGCGTAGCGTTCATGCCGTGGAATGGTTACAACTTCGAAGACTCCATCCTCGTATCCGAGCGTGTTGTTCAGGAAGACCGTTTCACCACCATCCACATTCAGGAACTGGCGTGTGTGTCCCGTGACACCAAGCTGGGGCCGGAAGAGATCACCGCTGACATCCCGAACGTGGGTGAAGCTGCGCTCTCCAAACTGGATGAATCCGGTATCGTTTACATTGGTGCGGAAGTGACCGGTGGCGACATTCTGGTTGGTAAGGTAACGCCGAAAGGTGAAACTCAGCTGACCCCAGAAGAAAAACTGCTGCGTGCGATCTTCGGTGAGAAAGCGTCTGACGTTAAAGACTCTTCTCTGCGCGTACCAAACGGTGTATCCGGTACGGTTATCGACGTTCAGGTCTTTACTCGCGATGGCGTAGAAAAAGACAAACGTGCGCTGGAAATCGAAGAAATGCAGCTCAAACAGGCGAAGAAAGACCTGTCTGAAGAACTGCAGATCCTCGAAGCGGGTCTGTTCAGCCGTATCCGTGCTGTGCTGGTAGCCGGTGGCGTTGAAGCTGAGAAGCTCGACAAACTGCCGCGCGATCGCTGGCTGGAGCTGGGCCTGACCGACGAAGAGAAACAAAATCAGCTGGAACAGCTGGCTGAGCAGTATGACGAACTGAAACACGAGTTCGAGAAGAAACTCGAAGCGAAACGCCGCAAAATCACTCAGGGCGACGATCTGGCACCGGGCGTGCTGAAGATTGTTAAGGTATATCTGGCGGTTAAACGCCGTATCCAGCCTGGTGACAAGATGGCAGGTCGTCACGGTAACAAGGGTGTAATTTCTAAGATCAACCCGATCGAAGATATGCCTTACGATGAAAACGGTACGCCGGTAGACATCGTACTGAACCCGCTGGGCGTACCGTCTCGTATGAACATCGGTCAGATCCTCGAAACCCACCTGGGTATGGCTGCGAAAGGTATCGGCGACAAGATCAACGCCATGCTGAAACAGCAGCAAGAAGTCGCGAAACTGCGCGAATTCATCCAGCGTGCGTACGATCTGGGCGCTGACGTTCGTCAGAAAGTTGACCTGAGTACCTTCAGCGATGAAGAAGTTATGCGTCTGGCTGAAAACCTGCGCAAAGGTATGCCAATCGCAACGCCGGTGTTCGACGGTGCGAAAGAAGCAGAAATTAAAGAACTGCTGAAACTTGGCGACCTGCCGACTTCTGGTCAGATCCGCCTGTACGACGGCCGCACTGGTGAACAGTTCGAACGCCCGGTAACCGTTGGTTACATGTACATGCTGAAACTGAACCACCTGGTCGACGACAAGATGCACGCGCGTTCCACCGGTTCTTACAGCCTGGTTACTCAGCAGCCGCTGGGTGGTAAGGCACAGTTCGGTGGTCAGCGTTTCGGGGAGATGGAAGTGTGGGCGCTGGAAGCATACGGCGCAGCATACACCCTGCAGGAAATGCTCACCGTTAAGTCTGATGACGTGAACGGTCGTACCAAGATGTATAAAAACATCGTGGACGGCAACCATCAGATGGAGCCGGGCATGCCAGAATCCTTCAACGTATTGTTGAAAGAGATTCGTTCGCTGGGTATCAACATCGAACTGGAAGACGAGTAATTCTCGCTCAAACAGGTCACTGCTGTCGGGGTAAAACCCGGCAGCGGATTGTGCTAACTCCGACGGGAGCAAATCCGTGAAAGATTTATTAAAGTTTCTGAAAGCGCAGACTAAAACCGAAGAGTTTGATGCGATCAAAATTGCTCTGGCTTCGCCAGACATGATCCGTTCATGGTCTTTCGGTGAAGTTAAAAAGCCGGAAACCATCAACTACCGTACGTTCAAACCAGAACGTGACGGCCTTTTCTGCGCCCGTATCTTTGGGCCGGTAAAAGATTACGAGTGCCTGTGCGGTAAGTACAAGCGCCTGAAACACCGTGGCGTCATCTGTGAGAAGTGCGGCGTTGAAGTGACCCAGACTAAAGTACGCCGTGAGCGTATGGGCCACATCGAACTGGCTTCTCCGACTGCGCACATCTGGTTCCTGAAATCGCTGCCGTCCCGTATCGGCCTGCTGCTCGATATGCCGCTGCGCGATATCGAACGCGTACTGTACTTTGAATCCTATGTGGTTATCGAAGGCGGTATGACCAACCTGGAGCGTCAGCAGATCCTGACTGAAGAACAGTATCTGGACGCGCTGGAAGAGTTCGGTGACGAATTCGACGCGAAAATGGGTGCGGAAGCAATCCAGGCTCTGCTGAAGAGCATGGATCTGGAGCAAGAGTGCGAACAGCTGCGTGAAGAGCTGAACGAAACCAACTCCGAAACCAAGCGTAAAAAGCTGACCAAGCGTATCAAACTGCTGGAAGCGTTCGTTCAGTCTGGTAACAAACCAGAGTGGATGATCCTGACCGTTCTGCCGGTACTGCCGCCAGATCTGCGTCCGCTGGTTCCGCTGGATGGTGGTCGTTTCGCGACTTCTGACCTGAACGATCTGTATCGTCGCGTCATTAACCGTAACAACCGTCTGAAACGTCTGCTGGATCTGGCTGCGCCGGATATCATCGTACGTAACGAAAAACGTATGCTGCAGGAAGCGGTAGACGCCCTGTTGGATAACGGTCGTCGCGGTCGTGCAATCACCGGTTCTAACAAGCGTCCTCTGAAATCTTTGGCCGACATGATCAAAGGTAAACAGGGTCGTTTCCGTCAGAACCTGCTCGGTAAGCGTGTTGACTACTCCGGTCGTTCTGTAATCACCGTAGGTCCATACCTGCGTCTGCATCAGTGCGGTCTGCCGAAGAAAATGGCGCTGGAGCTGTTCAAACCGTTCATCTACGGCAAGCTGGAACTGCGTGGTCTTGCTACCACCATTAAAGCTGCGAAGAAAATGGTTGAGCGCGAAGAAGCTGTCGTTTGGGATATCCTGGACGAAGTTATCCGCGAACACCCGGTACTGCTGAACCGTGCACCGACTCTGCACCGTCTGGGTATCCAGGCATTTGAACCGGTACTGATCGAAGGTAAAGCTATCCAGCTGCACCCGCTGGTTTGTGCGGCATATAACGCCGACTTCGATGGTGACCAGATGGCTGTTCACGTACCGCTGACGCTGGAAGCCCAGCTCGAAGCGCGTGCGCTGATGATGTCTACCAACAACATCCTGTCCCCGGCGAACGGCGAACCAATCATCGTTCCGTCTCAGGACGTTGTACTGGGTCTGTACTACATGACCCGTGACTGTGTTAACGCCAAAGGCGAAGGCATGGTGCTGACTGGCCCGAAAGAAGCAGAACGTCTGTATCGCTCTGGTCTGGCTTCTCTGCATGCGCGCGTTAAAGTGCGTATCACCGAGTATGAAAAAGATGCAAACGGTGAATTAGTAGCGAAAACCAGCCTGAAAGACACGACTGTTGGCCGTGCCATTCTGTGGATGATTGTACCGAAAGGTCTGCCTTACTCCATCGTCAACCAGGCGCTGGGTAAAAAAGCAATCTCCAAAATGCTGAACACCTGCTACCGCATTCTCGGTCTGAAACCGACCGTTATTTTTGCGGACCAGATCATGTACACCGGCTTTGCATATGCAGCGCGTTCTGGTGCATCTGTTGGTATCGATGACATGGTCATCCCGGAGAAGAAACACGAAATCATCTCCGAGGCAGAAGCAGAAGTTGCTGAAATTCAGGAGCAGTTCCAGTCTGGTCTGGTAACTGCGGGCGAACGCTACAACAAAGTTATCGATATCTGGGCTGCGGCGAACGATCGTGTATCCAAAGCGATGATGGATAACCTGCAAACTGAAACCGTTATTAACCGTGACGGTCAGGAAGAGAAGCAGGTTTCCTTCAACAGCATCTACATGATGGCCGACTCCGGTGCGCGTGGTTCTGCGGCACAGATTCGTCAGCTTGCTGGTATGCGTGGTCTGATGGCGAAGCCGGATGGCTCCATCATCGAAACGCCAATCACCGCGAACTTCCGTGAAGGTCTGAACGTACTCCAGTACTTCATCTCCACCCACGGTGCTCGTAAAGGTCTGGCGGATACCGCACTGAAAACTGCGAACTCCGGTTACCTGACTCGTCGTCTGGTTGACGTGGCGCAGGACCTGGTGGTTACCGAAGACGATTGTGGTACCCATGAAGGTATCATGATGACTCCGGTTATCGAGGGTGGTGACGTTAAAGAGCCGCTGCGCGATCGCGTATTGGGTCGTGTAACTGCTGAAGATGTTCTGAAGCCGGGTACTGCTGATATCCTCGTTCCGCGCAACACGCTGCTGCACGAACAGTGGTGTGACCTGCTGGAAGAGAACTCTGTCGACGCGGTTAAAGTACGTTCTGTTGTATCTTGTGACACCGACTTTGGTGTATGTGCGCACTGCTACGGTCGTGACCTGGCGCGTGGCCACATCATCAACAAAGGTGAAGCAATCGGTGTTATCGCGGCACAGTCCATCGGTGAACCGGGTACACAGCTGACCATGCGTACGTTCCACATCGGTGGTGCGGCATCTCGTGCGGCTGCTGAATCCAGCATCCAGGTGAAAAACAAAGGTAGCATCAAGCTCAGCAACGTGAAGTCGGTTGTGAACTCCAGCGGTAAACTGGTTATCACTTCCCGTAACACCGAACTGAAACTGATCGACGAATTCGGTCGTACCAAAGAAAGCTACAAAGTACCTTACGGTGCGGTACTGGCGAAAGGCGATGGCGAACAGGTTGCTGGCGGCGAAACCGTTGCAAACTGGGACCCGCACACCATGCCGGTTATCACCGAAGTAAGCGGTTTTGTACGCTTTACTGACATGATCGACGGCCAGACCATTACTCGTCAGACCGACGAACTGACAGGTCTGTCTTCGCTGGTGGTTCTGGATTCCGCAGAACGTACCGCAGGTGGTAAAGATCTGCGTCCGGCACTGAAAATCGTTGATGCTCAGGGTAACGACGTTCTGATCCCAGGTACCGATATGCCTGCGCAGTACTTCCTGCCGGGTAAAGCGATTGTTCAGCTGGAAGATGGCGTACAGATCAGCTCTGGTGACACCCTGGCGCGTATTCCGCAGGAATCCGGCGGTACCAAGGACATCACCGGTGGTCTGCCGCGCGTTGCGGACCTGTTCGAAGCACGTCGTCCGAAAGAGCCGGCAATCCTGGCTGAAATCAGCGGTATCGTTTCCTTCGGTAAAGAAACCAAAGGTAAACGTCGTCTGGTTATCACCCCGGTAGACGGTAGCGATCCGTACGAAGAGATGATTCCGAAATGGCGTCAGCTCAACGTGTTCGAAGGTGAACGTGTAGAACGTGGTGACGTAATTTCCGACGGTCCGGAAGCGCCGCACGACATTCTGCGTCTGCGTGGTGTTCATGCTGTTACTCGTTACATCGTTAACGAAGTACAGGACGTATACCGTCTGCAGGGCGTTAAGATTAACGATAAACACATCGAAGTTATCGTTCGTCAGATGCTGCGTAAAGCTACCATCGTTAACGCGGGCAGCTCCGACTTCCTGGAAGGCGAACAGGTTGAATACTCTCGCGTCAAGATCGCAAACCGCGAACTGGAAGCGAACGGCAAAGTGGGTGCAACTTACTCCCGCGATCTGCTGGGTATCACCAAAGCGTCTCTGGCAACCGAGTCCTTCATCTCCGCGGCATCGTTCCAGGAGACCACTCGCGTGCTGACCGAAGCAGCCGTTGCGGGCAAACGCGACGAACTGCGCGGCCTGAAAGAGAACGTTATCGTGGGTCGTCTGATCCCGGCAGGTACCGGTTACGCGTACCACCAGGATCGTATGCGTCGCCGTGCTGCGGGTGAAGCTCCGGCTGCACCGCAGGTGACTGCAGAAGACGCATCTGCCAGCCTGGCAGAACTGCTGAACGCAGGTCTGGGCGGTTCTGATAACGAGTAATCGTTAATCCGCAAATAACGTAAAAACCCGCTTCGGCGGGTTTTTTTATGGGTGTAGTTCAGGGGAAGAGCATTTGTCAGAATATTTAATGAATTTCTGGATACTCATAATCAATGTAGAGATGGCTAATATCCTGAAACTGACTGAACTAATTAAGTCAAACTCGGCAAGGATTCGATACTATTCCTGTGTAACTTTCTTAAGGAACGAGAATGAAACAGGAAGTGGAGAAGTGGCGACCTTTTGGACATCCGGATGGTGATATTCGTGATTTATCGTTTCTTGATGCTCATCAGGCTGTCTACGTTCAGCATCATGAGGGCAAAGAGCCTTTAGAGTATCGCTTTTGGGTTACCTACTCTCTTCACTGCTTCACAAAAGATTATGAACATCAGACGAACGAAGAAAAACAATCGTTAATGTACCACGCGCCTAAAGAATCTCGTCCCTTCTGCCAGCACCGTTATAACTTAGCGCGCACACACTTAAAAAGAACTATTTTGTCGCTGCCAGAAAGCAACGTTATTCATGCCGGGTATGGTAGCTATGCCGTGATTGAGGTGGACTTAGACGGAGGAGATAAGGCATTTTACTTTGTTGCGTTCAGGGCTTTCAGGGAAAAGAAAAAACTCCGTTTGCATGTAACTAGCGCTTATCCCATTTCTAAAAAACAGAAAGGTAAGTCAGTGAAATTTTTCACCATTGCCTGCAACTTATTGAGAAATAAGCAGCTTCCTCAGCCCTGAAAATAACAAAACCCACCTTAAGGTGGGTTTCGCCAGAGAATTATCTCTGGTATTCAGAACGCCATTACCGGACTTTGCCTTGACCTTGCGATAATCGCAGGTTGCGGGATGTCTGAATTTCTTCAGTCTGCTGCATCCTGGAAGATGAGAACATGTGTTCTTATTTTCGTCTCTATCATAGTTGAGTATTTACTCTCTTACAATCAGATCTCTTTCATTGCTCAACAGGCGATGGCTTCAGACTTTGCATTACGGAATTTTTAAGAAAGGCAGGGCGAAACGAGGAAGAAGCTTTTCGCCCTGGACAACATTCCTGCTGACGGCACTAACATAAAAAAACACAACGCTTTCAACAACCTTGCGTTTTTCATCTTCCGTAGCGGCTCGGAATAAATTTACGTCCTTACATTCCGTCTCATAGTCTTTGCGAGGCGCGTCCCAGATAGCTGTCCCAGTCTTTCCATACCGGCTGCAAACCCTGAGCGGTTAACGCGGCAGCAACCGCTTCTGGTCTGCGATCGTCGTGCGGTGAGAACTGTTCCAACTCGGGGTGATTATCGGCATAGCCACCGGGCTGCGTTTTCGAAAAAGCGCTGACGTTATTAATTGCCAGCGGAATCACGCGATCGCGAAACCACGGTGATTCCCGCGTGGAGAGTGACAGTTCAATCTCCGGTGCAAGCAGCCGGAAGGCGCAGATGGTTTGCACTAAATGGCGTTCATCCATAATCGACGCAGGCTCAATGCCGCCAGTACATGGGCGCAGGCGCGGGAAGGAGACAGAGTAACGGCTTTGCCAGTAATGCTGTTGCAACCATAGCAAATGTTCGGCAACCATATAGCAGTCAACGCGCCAGCTGTCGGAAAGGCCAATTAGCGCGCCGAGGCCTATCTTATCAATCCCCACGCGACCCAGCCGATCCGGCGTTTCCAGCCGCCAGAAGAAGTCCTGTTTTTTGCCTTTCAGATGATGGCGGGCATATGTCGCCTCGTGATACGTCTCCTGATAAACCATCACGCCATCCAGACCAAGCTGTTTTAGCTCGGCGTATTCCGCCTCCGCCAGCGGTTGTACTTCCATCTGTAGTGAAGAGAACTGTTCACGCAGGGCAGGGAGATGACGACGAAAGTAATCCATCCCCACTTTTGCCTGATGTTCACCAGTGACTAATAGCAGATGTTCAAAGCCCATCTCCCGTATAGCGGCGCTTTCCCTGGCAATATCCGCTTCATCCAGCGTTTTGCGCTTGATGCGATTGCTCATGGAAAATCCGCAGTACGTGCAGTCGTTAGCGCAAAGATTGGAAAGATAAAGCGGGACGTAGAAACTAACTGTGTTGCCAAATCGCTGACGGGTCAGGCGCTGCGCCCGTTGGGCCAGTGGTTCCAGATAGCCACTGGCAGCTGGCGATAACAGCGCCATCATATCGTCGCGGGTGAGTTGCGAGGCATTTAGCGCTCGCTCTACGTCAGCAGCCGTTTTGCCGTTGATACGCAGGCGGATGTCATCCCAGTCCAGTTGTCGCCAGCGATCGCTGAAGGTTTTCATGCCGATGCCTCCAGAAATCCAGTCAGCGGGCTGGTGGCATGAGCAAAATGACTGCGGCTGCCCGGTCCGGACTGACGAGCCAGCAGGCCTGCTTCTACTGCCAGACGAAATGCCTTCGCCATGTTGACGGGATCGTCCGCGACGGCAATCGCCGTATTCACTAACACCGCGTCGGCCCCCATTTCCAGCGCCTGTGCGGCATGGCTGGGAACGCCGATGCCAGCATCAACGACCACCGGAACAGTGGCTTGCTGGATAATAATCTCCAGCATGGCACGGGTTTCCAGTCCCTGATTCGAGCCAATCGGCGCGCCGAGCGGCATCACCGCTGCACAGCCGACTTCTTCCAGACGTTTACACAATACCGGATCGGCCCCGCAGTAAGGCAGCACGACAAATCCCTGTTGTACCAGCGTTTCGGCGGCTTTCAGGGTTTCGATGGGATCGGGCAACAGCCAGCGAGCGTCAGGGTGAATCTCTAATTTTAACCAGTTTGTGCCTAACGCTTCACGAGCCAGATGGGCGGCGAAAATGGCTTCTTCCGCGGTTTTCGCCCCGGATGTATTCGGCAGCAGGGTCACACCCGCCGCGATAAGCGGTTCGAGGATAGCGTCGTTGTGCTGGCGCAAGTCGACACGTTTCATCGCCAGCGTCACCAGTTGGCTGCCGCAAGCGCGGATCGCCTCCACCATCAGTTGTGAAGAGGCGAATTTCCCTGTGCCGGTAAAAAGATGTGAATCAAACGTTTTGTCCGCAATACGTAACATCTCAACCCCCTGCAATAACCTGAAAAAGCAGGATCTGGTCGCCATCCTGCACGATATGTTGCGTCCACTGCTCACGCGGGACGATTTGCTGATTAATCGCCAGAGCCGCGCCCGCTTGTCGTTGGTCGAGTTGCTCCAGTAGTTCGTGAACAGTTTGCCCGGCGGTGCACTGCATCGGTTGATCGTTAAACAGGATCTGCATTGCGTCCTCCGCATACCGGGCAACCACTGGCGCGGCGCAACGCCAGGCTGCGCCACTGGCTCGATTTACCGTCGAACAGTCGGAGTTCTCCCGCCAGCGTCTCTATACCGCTTAATAACTTAATGGCTTCCAGTGCCTGCAAAGTGCCCATAACCCCGACCACCGGGCCAACCACGCCCGCCGTGCGGCAGTTGCGTTCTGGCTCCTGGTTATCTGGCCACAGGCAGCGGTAACACCCCTGCTCCCAGGGCGGCGTCAGTACCATCAACTGACCGCCAAATCCGACCGCGCTGGCGGTGATAAGCGGCGTGTTGAGTGCCACGCAGGCGGCATTAATCTCCTGACGAGTCGCCATATTGTCGGTACAGTCGAGCACCACATCGGCTTGTGCAACCGCATCTTTTAACGCCTCACCCGTTAACCGTTGTTGTAATGCTGTCAGTTGAATGTCGGGATTCAACTGTGTCAGTCGCTGTTGGCTGACCTGCGATTTCGGGCGATCGATATCTTCAGTGGTAAAGAGGATTTGTCGTTGCAGATTGCTTAAATGCACATCGTCGTCATCTGCCAGCACCAGCGTCCCGACGCCAGCACCCGCCAGGTACAACGCAGCGGGCGTACCCAGCCCGCCAAGGCCGATAATCAGTACCTGGCTGTCGAGCAGTTTTTGCTGCCCTTCAATGGCAATATCATCGAGCAGGATTTGACGGCTGTAACGCATAAAGTCACGGTCATTCATCGCCAACTCCTGCAATTTCCAGCAGCTGTGCCGTTGCCAAACGCCAGTCTGCCGCTTGGGTAATGGCACTGACGACGGCGATACTGCCGACACCCGTTGCTATCACCGCAGGCGCGCGTGCCAGACTGATACCGCCAATCGCCACGGTGGGATAATCCGCCAGTCGCTCAATATGCCGTGCCAGTTGCTCCAGTCCCTGCGGTGCAGAAGGCATCTGTTTGGTTTGTGTCGGGAACACATGTCCCAGCGCGATATAAGAAGGGCGTGCTGCCAGCGCGACGTCGATTTCCATATCGTCATGGGTCGAAACGCCCAGCCGCAGGTCTGCCGCGCGGATGGCCTCAAGATCGGTAGATTGCAAATCTTCCTGCCCCAAATGGACGCCATACGCCTGATGCTTGATCGCCAGCCGCCAGTAATCATTAATAAACAGCCGCGCGTTATAGCGGCGGCCCAGCGCAATTGCCGCCACGACATCGGCTTCCACTTCTTCATCGCGTTGATCTTTGATGCGTAGCTGGAGAGTACGTACGCCTGCATCCAACAGACGTTCGATCCACTGTACGCTGTCCACCACCGGGTACAGTCCTAAACGAAAAGGTACAGGAGGAAAATTAGGCTGATACATCATGCTTCCTCCTTACGCAGGTAGATTTCTCCGCCTCTGGCGCGGAAGTTTTCCGACATATCCGCCATTCCCACTTCAATGGTTTGCGCGGCGGCGTAATCACGTACTTCCTGGCTGATTTTCATCGAGCAGAATTTCGGCCCACACATGGAGCAAAAATGGGCGACCTTGCCGGACTCTTGCGGCAGGGTTTCATCGTGATAAGCGCGGGCGGTAAACGGGTCGAGGGCCAGATTAAACTGGTCTTCCCAGCGAAATTCGAAGCGGGCTTTTGACATGGCGTTATCGCGAATTTGCGCGCCCGGATGCCCTTTCGCCAGGTCGGCGGCGTGGGCGGCAATCTTATAGGTGATAAGCCCCTGCTTAACATCTTCTTTATTAGGCAGACCCAGATGCTCTTTTGGCGTTACGTAACAGAGCATCGCGCAGCCAAACCAGCCAATCATCGCCGCACCAATCCCTGACGTGAAGTGGTCATAGCCCGGCGCGATATCGGTAGTTAGCGGCCCCAGAGTGTAAAACGGCGCTTCGTGGCAGTGCTCTAACTCCTCGGTCATATTGCGGCGAATCATCTGCATCGGCACGTGGCCTGGGCCTTCAATCATCACCTGTACGTCATATTCCCAGGCGATTTTGGTCAGTTCGCCCAGCGTATGCAGTTCGGCAAACTGCGCTTCATCGTTGGCGTCCTGAATAGAACCGGGGCGCAGGCCGTCGCCCAGCGACAGCGAAACGTCATAAGCGGCACAGATTTCACAAATTTCGCGGAAGTGTTGATAGAGGAAATTTTCCTGATGATGGGAGAGGCACCATTTCGCCATAATCGAACCGCCACGAGAGACGATACCGGTCAGGCGTTTCGCGGTCATCGGCACGTAGCGCAGCAGCACGCCCGCATGGATAGTGAAGTAATCCACACCTTGCTCGGCCTGTTCCAGCAGCGTGTCGCGGAACGCTTCCCAGGTAAGATCTTCGGCGATCCCGTTAACCTTCTCCAGCGCCTGGTAGATCGGCACAGTACCGATCGGCACCGGGCTGTTACGCAAAATCCACTCGCGGGTTTCGTGAATATAGCGACCTGTGGAGAGATCCATCACCGTATCCGCTCCCCAGCGCGTGGACCATACCAGCTTTTCCACTTCTTCTTCGATGGAAGAGGTGACCGCCGAGTTGCCGATATTGGCGTTAACTTTTACCAGGAAGTTGCGACCAATAATCATCGGCTCCGATTCCGGATGATTAATGTTGGCCGGGATAATCGCACGTCCGGCAGCAACTTCATCACAGACAAATTCCGCAGTGATATTTTCCGGCAGACGTGCGCCAAAGCTCATTCCCGGATGCTGGTGGCGTAAAACTTCGCTACGGATGCGCTCGCGGCCCATATTCTCGCGGATGGCGATGAACTCCATCTCCGGCGTGATGATGCCCTGGCGGGCGTAGTGCAGTTGTGTGACACGGCGTCCTGCTTTGGCGCGTTTTGGCGTTAATACGCCGCTAAAACGCAGCTCGTCGAGGCCATCATCTGCCAGTCGCGCTTTAGTGTAATCGGAACTGCGCACGGTAAGTACTTCGGTATCGCCGCGTGCATCGATCCACGGCTGGCGTAGTTTTGCCAGCCCTTGCTGCACGTTAATGGCGATTTGCGGATCGCCATACGGGCCGGAGGTGTCGTAGACCGGAATCGCTTCGTTTTCTTCGTACTGCGGCTGTTCTTTGCTGCCGCCAATTAGCGTCGGGCTAAGCTGGATCTCACGCATCGGCACGCGCACGCCGGGGTGTGTGCCTGTGATGTAAATGCGTTTTGAGTTCGGAAAGGCGGTGCCTTCCAGGGTGTCGATAAAATGTTGGGCCTGGGCGCGCTGTTCGCGGCGGGTGAGTTTTGTTGCAGACATAGCTCATTCCAAAAGTTAAGGACGTGGCTTGTCAGACGACGGATGAAGCAAGAGACGATCGCCGCAAAGGCGATGCGATAGCAGATTAACTCTTGTTCCCTTCGCAGGTATTAGCCTGATCAGGTTCCGCGGATCCCGAATAAACGGTCTCAGCCAGTTAAGGCACTCCGACAAGAAATTAGCCCCGCAAACGGGGCGTTGAATGTAAATTACGCGTTAACAGCGCAGAACTCAAGCAGGATGTTTGACGCGGGCGGCGTCAAGCACCAGCAGAATCAGCTTATCTTCCAGCACAAAGCGTGCTTCCAGCGCCTCGCCGATGTCAGATAAAACCTGTTGAAACTCAAGGTAATTATCATGATCGATGGCGGTTTCCAGGCTGGAATCGTAGTAATCCATAATCTGTTGCGTGTTGGCTTCGAGTTGCGGCCAAATCTTCGCGGCATGAGCGAGTTGCCCGTTGCCTTCCAGTTTATGAAGAATGCGTTCATAAATACTGAAATGTCCGGCAGACAGGTAGTCGACCAGACTCTGGCAAAAATCATCAAGGGCTTTTTCATTCAGCCTCATGTACGATTCTTTGCCAGGCTTAATGCCAACCAGATTGTAGTAAGCCACGAGCAGATGCTTACGTACATGTAGCCAGCGATCAACCAGTTTGTTACTTCCTCTGACGTGCTCCGTCAGGTTATCGAGCTGGTTAAGCATGATTGACTCCGCAAGTTTGTATTCAAAAACTGCTCAGTGAGAAATGTAAAAACCATGTTAAACATGCCAGTGATGCAAAGGTAGTGCAAGAGCTATGGATCGTATAATTGAAAAATTAGATCACGGCTGGTGGGTAGTCAGTCATGAACAAAAATTATGGTTGCCGAAGGGAGAATTACCATACGGCGAAGCGGCAAATTTCGATCTTGTGGGTCAGCGCGCACAACAAATCGGCGAATGGCAGGGAGAACCTGTTTGGCTAGTGCAACAGCAGCGTCGTCACGATATGGGCTCGGTGCGCCAGGTCATTGATCTGGATGTCGGGCTGTTTCAATTAGCCGGACGTGGTGTGCAACTGGCGGAGTTTTATCGCTCGCATAAATACTGCGGTTACTGCGGGCATGACATGTATCCGAGCAAAACCGAATGGGCGATGCTATGCAGCCACTGCCGTGAGCGTTACTACCCACAAATCGCTCCCTGCATTATCGTTGCCATCCGTCGCGATGATTCAATCCTACTTGCTCAGCATACCCGGCATCGTAACGGTGTCCATACGGTACTCGCCGGATTCGTCGAAGTGGGCGAAACCCTCGAACAGGCAGTCGCGCGGGAAGTGATGGAAGAGAGTGGCATCAAAGTCAAAAACTTGCGTTACGTGACTTCCCAGCCGTGGCCGTTTCCTCAGTCTTTAATGACCGCGTTTATGGCGGAATATGACAGCGGCGAGATCGTGATCGACCCGAAAGAATTGCTCGAGGCGAACTGGTATCGCTATGACGATTTGCCGTTACTTCCGCCGCCCGGCACCGTAGCGCGCCGTCTGATAGAAGATACGGTGGCGATGTGTCGGGCAGAGTATGAGTGATGATACACTGACCGCCTGACGCACTAAGGAACAGCCAAAATGACCGAACTTAAAAACGATCGTTATCTGCGGGCGCTGCTGCGCCAGCCCGTTGATGTCACTCCAGTATGGATGATGCGCCAGGCGGGCCGCTATCTACCGGAATATAAAGCCACGCGCGCCCAGGCGGGCGATTTTATGTCGCTGTGCAAAAACGCCGAGCTGGCGTGCGAAGTGACTTTGCAACCGCTGCGTCGCTACCCGCTGGATGCGGCGATCCTCTTTTCCGATATCCTCACCGTGCCGGACGCGATGGGGTTAGGGCTCTATTTTGAAGCCGGAGAAGGTCCGCGTTTTACCTCGCCAGTCACCTGCAAAGCCGACGTCGATAAACTGCCAATTCCGGACCCGGAAGATGAGCTGGGTTACGTGATGAACGCGGTGCGTACCATTCGTCGCGAACTGAAAGGCGAAGTGCCGCTGATTGGTTTTTCCGGCAGTCCGTGGACGCTGGCGACCTATATGGTGGAAGGCGGCAGCAGCAAAGCGTTCACCGTGATTAAAAAAATGATGTATGCCGATCCGCAGGCGCTGCACGCGCTACTCGATAAACTGGCGAAAAGCGTCACTCTGTACCTGAATGCGCAGATTAAAGCCGGTGCTCAGGCAGTGATGATTTTCGACACCTGGGGCGGCGTGCTCACCGGGCGCGATTATCAACAGTTCTCGCTCTATTACATGCATAAAATTGTTGATGGTTTACTGCGTGAAAACGACGGTCGCCGCGTGCCGGTCACGCTGTTTACCAAAGGCGGCGGACAGTGGCTGGAAGCCATGGCAGAAACCGGTTGCGATGCGCTGGGCCTCGACTGGACAACGGATATCGCCGATGCACGCCGCCGCGTGGGTGATAAAGTCGCGCTGCAGGGCAATATGGACCCGTCAATGTTGTACGCGCCGCCTGCCCGTATTGAAGAAGAAGTGGCGACAATCCTTGCCGGTTTCGGTCACGGTGAAGGCCACGTCTTTAACCTCGGCCACGGTATCCATCAGGATGTGCCGCCAGAACATGCTGGCGTATTTGTGGAGGCAGTGCATCGCCTGTCTGCGCCTTATCATCAGTAAGGAGTGGTTATGGATCTCGCGTCATTACGCGCTCAACAACTTGAACTAGCTTCTTCTGTGATCCGCGAGGATCGACTCGATAAAGATCCGCCGGATCTGATCGCTGGAGCCGATGTCGGGTTTGAGCAGGGCGGAGAAGTGACGCGAGCGGCGATGGTGCTGCTGAAATACCCCTCGCTTGAGCTGGTGGAGTATAAAGTGGCCCGCATCGCTACTACCATGCCTTACATTCCAGGTTTTCTTTCCTTCCGCGAATATCCTGCGCTGCTGGCCGCGTGGGAGATGCTGTCGCAAAAGCCGGATTTAGTGTTTGTCGATGGTCACGGGATCTCGCATCCGCGCCGTCTTGGCGTCGCCAGCCATTTTGGCTTATTGGTGGATGTGCCGACCATTGGCGTAGCGAAAAAACGGCTCTGCGGTAAATTCGAAGCGCTCTCCAGCGAACCGGGCGCGCTGGCCCCTCTGATGGATAAAGGCGAGCAGCTGGCCTGGGTCTGGCGCAGCAAAGCGCGCTGTAACCCTCTGTTTATTTCTACCGGCCATCGGGTCAGTGTGGATAGCGCGCTGGCGTGGGTACAACGCTGCATGAAAGGCTATCGTCTGCCGGAGCCAACGCGCTGGGCGGACGCGGTGGCCTCGGAACGTCCGGCGTTCATGCGCTATACAGCAAATCAGCCCTAATTCAGGTAAACTGCGGATAATTTCCGTATTTGAGAACTCAACATGTTACAAAACCCGATTCATCTGCGTCTGGAGCGCCTGGAAAGCTGGCAGCATGTCACTTTCATGGCTTGCTTATGCGAACGCATGTACCCCAATTACGCCATGTTCTGCCAGCAAACTGGTTTTGGTGATGGGCAAATTTATCGGCGTATTCTCGATCTCATCTGGGAAACGCTGACCGTTAAAGACGCAAAAGTAAATTTCGACAGCCAACTGGAGAAATTTGAAGAAGCGATCCCGTCAGCCGACGATTTCGATCTGTACGGCGTTTATCCGGCAATTGATGCCTGCGTGGCGTTAAGTGAACTGGTTCATTCGCGTTTGAGTGGCGAAACGCTCGAACACGCGGTGGAAGTGAGTAAGACCTCTATTACCACCGTTGCGATGCTGGAAATGACTCAGGCTGGTCGCGAAATGAGCGATGAAGAGCTGAAAGAAAACCCAGCTGTAGAGCAAGAATGGGACATTCAGTGGGAAATATTCCGACTTTTAGCCGAGTGTGAAGAACGCGATATCGAGCTGATAAAAGGGCTTAGAGCAGACCTGCGTGAGGCGGGTGAGAGCAATATTGGTATAATTTTTCAGCAATAAGACCAGAAAACGTGAATTAACGCCTGATTTGTCGTACCTGGAGTCTTCCCTTTCGCCCCCCGTCTGGTCTACATTTGGGGGGCGAAAAAAAAGTGGCTATCGGTGCGTGTATGCAGGAGAGTGCTATTCTGGCATTTCCGTCGCACTCGATGCTTAGCAAGCGATAAACACATTGTAAGGATAACTTATGAACAAGACTCAACTGATTGATGTAATTGCAGAGAAAGCAGAACTGTCCAAAACCCAGGCTAAAGCTGCTCTGGAGTCCACTCTGGCTGCAATTACTGAGTCTCTGAAAGAAGGCGATGCTGTACAACTGGTTGGTTTCGGTACCTTCAAAGTGAACCACCGCGCTGAGCGTACTGGCCGCAACCCGCAGACCGGTAAAGAAATCAAAATCGCCGCTGCGAACGTACCGGCATTTGTTTCTGGCAAGGCACTGAAAGACGCAGTTAAGTAAGATTGCGTGGCAGTGAACAGTTTTAACGAAGGGGTGGTTTCACCCCTTTTGTCTTTCTGGCGTCGCTCATTGATGCTGGCAGGCGCGCTGTTTCTTACTGCTTGTAGCCATAACTCCTCACTTCCTCCCTTTACCGCCAGTGGATTTGCTGAAGATCAGGGCGCGGTACGCATCTGGCGAAAAGACAGCGGCGATAATGTCCATCTGCTTGCTGTATTTAGCCCGTGGCGCAATGGCGATACCACGACGCGAGAGTATCGCTGGCAGGGCGATAACCTCACGCTTATCAATATCAATGTTTACAGCAAACCGCCGGTGAACATTCGCGCGCGTTTTGACGATCGCGGCGATCTGAGCTTTATGCAACGTGAATCCGACGGGGAAAAGCAGCAGCTTTCTAACGACCAAATTGATTTATATCGTTATCGTGCTGACCAAATCCGCCAGATTAGCGATGCCTTACGTCAGGGGAGAGTCGTGCTGCGTCAGGGGCGCTGGCATGCGATGGAACAGACCGTGACCACCTGCGAAGGGCAAACCATTAAACCTGATTTAGATTCGCAGGCGATAGCGCATATCGAGCGCCGCCAGAGCCGCTCTTCTGTTGATGTCAGCGTGGCATGGCTGGAAGCGCCCGAAGGTTCGCAATTACTGTTAGTGGCAAACTCTGATTTCTGTCGCTGGCAACCCAACGAGAAAACGTTCTGATTTACCAGTGGCCCATTCCCATATGACCGCCACCACCACCGCAGCCGCTGTAACCCATGCCCATTCCGGTACCGCGCGGAATACCCGCTTCAGCCATCGCAATATCCCGTTTCACCCGTAACTCATCTAACGACTGACGCAAAGCCTCCATCTCTTTGGCGACCGCGTTAATTTTGCTGCTATCCGGTGGGTTCGCGGCTAACAGGGCATTGTATTCATAACGCTTCGTCACCAGTTGCTGTTGCAGTGCGCTGCTTTGAGCGTAAAAGTCATTATGGATTTTCTGCCACGCTGTCTGTTGTTCGCTGGTCAAAGGCGCGGCATTTTGTTGCCACATCCCGTGTCCGCCGTGAGCAAATGCAGATGTCGATCCCATCGCCATTGCTGAAAGCGCCATCATCACCAGGGCAATTTTCGTGTTCCGTTTCATGGTTAATCCTCCAGTGGTTGTCTTACTTTGGGTATTGCATCTTTCGTGCCAACGACGAAACGCTGATATGACGGGCAATCTGGCGTGATAAGCGAGTAAAAATGACTCGCCTGCTGTGGTTAGCGAGTCATTTTTACTCATTGAAACTTAAGTCTTTGTGTTACAGCGCAGGGTAAGCGCTGCTAAAAGATGGCATGATTTCTGCTGTCAAAAAGGGATGAACAGGCAAAGAAGAAGATACGTTTTATGCAACGTTCAAAAGACACCTTAGCCAAATGGTTAAGCACGATCCTCCCCATTGTCATTGTTGGGCTGGTGGGATTGTTTGCGGTAACTGTGATTCGTGATTATGGGCGGGCAAGTGAGGCTGACCGTCAGGCATTACTGGAAAAAGGTAATGTGCTCATTCGCGCTCTGGAGTCAGGAAGCCGCGTAGGGATGGGGATGCGAATGCACCATGTGCAGCAACAGGCGCTTCTGGAAGAGATGGCAGGCCAGCCTGGGGTGTTGTGGTTTGCGGTCACCGATGCGCAGGGCATCATCATTCTTCACAGTAACCCCGAAATGGTTGGGCGTGCACTCTATTCGCCGGATGAAATGCAGCAGTTAAAGCCAGAGGAAAACTCCCGCTGGCGACTGCTTGAGAAAGCGGAAACTGCGCCTGCGCTTGAGGTCTATCGTTTGTTCCAGCCAATGTCATCGCCCTGGCGGCATGGCATGCACAATATGCCGCGCTGTAACGGCAAAGCTGTGCCACAGGCAGAAGCACAACAGGCTATTTTCATCGCCGTTGACGCCAGCGATCTGGTTGCAACCCAGAGTGGGGAAAAGCGCAATACCCTGATTATCCTCTTCGCCCTGGCGACGGTCTTGCTGGCAAGCGTGTTGTCATTCTTCTGGTATCGCCGGTATCTGCGCTCGCGCCAGCTGTTGCAGGATGAAATGAAGCGCAAAGAGAAGCTGGTGGCGCTGGGGCATCTGGCGGCAGGCGTTGCCCACGAAATCCGTAACCCACTTTCCTCGATTAAAGGGCTGGCGAAATACTTTGCTGAACGCGCGCCAGCAGGGGGAGAAGCTCATCAACTGGCGCAGGTGATGGCGAAAGAAGCCGACCGTTTAAACCGCGTGGTAAGCGAGCTGCTGGAACTGGTTAAACCAACGCATCTGGCTTTGCAGGCGGTGGATCTCAACACTCTGATTAACCACTCATTACAGCTGGTAAGCCAGGATGCAAACAGCCGGGAGATCCAGTTACGCTTTACCGCCAACGACACATTACCGGAAATTCAGGCAGACCCGGACCGATTGACCCAAGTCCTGTTGAATCTCTATCTCAACGCTATTCAGGCGATTGGTCAGCATGGCGTGATTAGCGTGACGGCCAGCGAAAGCGGCGCAGGCGTGAAAATTAGCGTTACTGATAGCGGTAAGGGAATTGCGGCGGACCAGCTTGAAGCTATCTTCACCCCGTACTTCACCACCAAAGCCGAAGGCACCGGGCTGGGGCTGGCGGTCGTGCATAATATTGTTGAACAACACGGTGGTACAATTCAGGTCGCAAGCCAGGAGGGAAAAGGCTCAACGTTCACCCTCTGGCTTCCGGTCAATATTACGCGTAAGGACCCACAAGGATGACGCACGATAATATCGATATTCTGGTGGTAGATGATGACATTAGCCACTGCACTATTTTGCAGGCATTGCTGCGCGGCTGGGGCTATAACGTCGCGCTGGCGAACAGCGGGCGACAGGCGCTGGAGCAGGTGCGGGAACAGGTTTTTGATCTTGTGCTTTGCGATGTGCGAATGGCGGAGATGGACGGCATTGCCACGCTAAAAGAGATCAAAACGTTAAACCCGGCGATTCCGGTACTGATTATGACCGCTTACTCCAGCGTCGAGACGGCGGTAGGGGCACTGAAAACCGGGGCGCTGGATTATCTCATCAAGCCGCTGGATTTCGATAACCTGCAGGCGACGCTGGAAAAGGCGCTCGCGCATACGCACAGTGTCGATGCTGAAATACCTGCGGTGTCCGCCAGCCAGTTCGGTATGGTCGGTAAAAGCCCGGCGATGCAAAACCTGCTCAGTGAAATCGCCCTTGTCGCGCCATCGGAAGCCACGGTGCTGATCCACGGCGATTCCGGTACCGGTAAAGAGCTGGTCGCCAGGGCGATTCACGCCAGTAGCGCACGTTGCGAAAAGCCGTTGGTAACGCTCAACTGCGCGGCACTCAACGAATCCTTACTGGAATCTGAATTGTTCGGTCACGAAAAAGGGGCGTTTACCGGAGCCGACAAACGGCGGGAAGGGCGCTTTGTTGAAGCGGACGGCGGCACGTTGTTCCTCGATGAAATTGGCGATATCTCGCCGATGATGCAGGTCCGTCTGCTACGTGCGATTCAGGAGCGCGAAGTTCAGCGTGTCGGTAGCAACCAGACTATTTCGGTTGATGTCCGGCTGATTGCCGCGACCCATCGCGATCTTACCGCAGAGGTAAATGCCGGACGTTTTCGCCAGGATCTCTACTATCGCCTGAACGTGGTGGCGATTGAAATCCCGTCGCTGCGTCAGCGGCGGGAGGATATTCCTCTGCTGGCTGGCCATTTTCTTCAGCGCTTTGCCGAACGTAATCGCAAGGCGGTAAAAGGCTTTACGCCCCAGGCGATGGATTTGCTGATTCATTACGACTGGCCGGGAAATATTCGCGAGCTGGAAAACGCGGTGGAACGAGCGGTGGTGCTGCTGACCGGGGAATATATTTCCGAACGCGAGCTGCCGCTGGCGATTGCCAGTACGCCGATCCCGCTGGTCCAAAGTCAGGATATTCAGCCGCTGGTGGAAGTGGAAAAAGAGGTGATTCTGGCGGCGCTGGAGAAAACGGGCGGCAACAAAACCGAAGCCGCCCGTCAGTTAGGGATCACGCGCAAAACGCTATTGGCAAAACTGTCGCGTTAGTTCTGCTCGCGTTCGATAGCGCGCCAGCCGATATCTTTCCGGCAGAAGCAGTCGTCCCAGTGGATATCGGTCATTAAGGCATAGGCGCGTTTCTGCGCTTCAGCTACGGTATGGCCAAGCGCGGTGACGCACAGTACGCGCCCGCCGCTGGTTACCACCTGCTCGTTATCCGCCAGTTTCGTGCCCGCGTGGAACACTTTGCCGCCTGCCACTTCTTCCAGCGGCAGGCCGTGGATCACATCGCCGGTGCGGTAATCGCCCGGATATCCACCCGCAGCCATCACCACGCCGAGAGAAGCACGTTCATCCCACTCGGATGTTTTCTCGTCCAGCTTCCCTTCACAGGCCGCCAGGCAGAGTTCAACCAGATCGGACTTCATGCGCAGCATAATCGGTTGGGTTTCTGGATCGCCAAAGCGGCAGTTAAATTCAATAACCTTCGGGTTGCCCTGTTTGTCGATCATCAGGCCCGCGTAGAGAAAACCGGTGTAGGTGTTACCTTCCGCCGCCATACCTTTCACGGTTGGCCAGATGATACGTTCCATGGTGCGCTGATGAACGTCATCGGTTACTACCGGCGCAGGGGAGTAAGCGCCCATCCCGCCAGTGTTTGGCCCGGTATCTTTATCGCCTACGCGTTTGTGATCCTGGCTGGTGGCCATCGGCAGCACATGCTCGCCGTCCACCATCACGATAAAGCTCGCTTCTTCGCCATCGAGGAACTCTTCGATAACAATGCGATGACCCGCGTCGCCAAACGCGTTGCCCGCCAGCATATCGTGAACAGCCGCTTCCGCTTCTTCCAGCGTCATCGCTACGATAACGCCTTTCCCGGCAGCCAGACCGTCAGCTTTAATGACGATTGGCGCGCCTTTCTCACGCAGATACGCCAGCGCAGGTTCTACCTCGGTGAAGTTCTGGTATTCCGCCGTAGGGATCTTATGGCGGGCCAGGAAATCTTTGGTAAACGCTTTCGAACCTTCCAGTTGCGCAGCACCTGCGGTTGGGCCGAAGATTTTCAGCCCGGCGGCGCGGAAGGTATCAACCACGCCTTTCACCAGCGGCGCTTCCGGGCCGACGATGGTTAGATCTACCTTTTCGTTTTGCGCGAAATCCAGCAGCGCCGGGATATCGGTCACGCCGATAGCGACGTTTTGCAGCGTGGGTTCCAGCGCAGTGCCTGCGTTACCCGGAGCAACAAAAACAGTCTCAACCAGCGGCGACTGGGCCGCTTTCCAGGCCAGCGCGTGCTCGCGCCCGCCGTTACCAATCACTAATACTTTCATCTATTGCTCCATTAATGGCGGAAGTGGCGCATGTCGGTGAAGAGCATCGCAATACCGTGTTCATCGGCGGCGGCAATCACTTCGTCATCACGGATAGAACCGCCAGGCTGGATTACACAGGTCACGCCCGCAGCGGCGGCGGCATCAATACCGTCGCGGAACGGGAAGAACGCGTCAGAAGCCATCGAGGAACCTTTCACTTCCAGGCCTTCATCGGCAGCTTTAATACCGGCGATTTTCGCGGAGTACACGCGGCTCATCTGGCCCGCGCCAATACCGATGGTCATATTATTTTTGGCATAGACGATAGCGTTGGATTTCACGAACTTCGCCACTTTCCAGCAGAACAGCGCATCACGCAGTTCCTGTTCGGTCGGCTGGCGTTTGGTGACGACGCGCAGTTCTTCCGCGCCGACCATCCCCAGGTCACGATCCTGAACCAGCAAACCGCCGTTCACGCGTTTGAAATCAAGACCCGGAGCACGCTCGCCCCACTGACCGCAGATCAGGACGCGAACGTTCTGCTTGGCGGCGGTGATTTTCAGGGCTTCTTCGCTGGCGGACGGCGCAATAATCACTTCAACAAACTGACGAGAAATGATGGCCTGCGCGGTTTCCGCATCCAGCTCGCGGTTAAAGGCAATGATGCCGCCGAATGCGGAGGTTGGGTCGGTTTTGTACGCGCGATCGTAAGCATCAAGAATGGAATTGCCGATAGCCACGCCGCAAGGGTTGGCGTGCTTCACAATCACACATGCTGGCTCGGCGAACTCTTTCACGCACTCCAGCGCCGCATCGGTATCGGCGATGTTGTTATAAGAGAGGGCTTTACCCTGAACCTGGGTTGCGGTGGCAACAGAGGCTTCTTTCACATTCTCTTCTATATAGAAGGCGGCCTGCTGGTGGCTGTTCTCGCCGTAGCGCATATCCTGCTTCTTAATGAAGTTCAGGTTCAGCGTGCGTGGGAAGCGACCGGCGGCTTCTTTGCTTTCACCGTGGTAAGCCGGAACCATGCTGCCGAAGTAGTTGGCAATCATGCTGTCGTAGGCGGCAGTGTGTTCGAAGGCTTTGATGGCGAGGTCGAAACGGGTTGCAAGCGTCAGCGATCCTTCGTTGGCATCCATCTCTTTAATAATGGCGTCATAGTCGCTGCTCTTCACCACGATTGCGACATCTTTATGGTTCTTGGCGGCGGAGCGCACCATCGTTGGGCCGCCGATATCGATGTTCTCAACCGCATCTTCCAGCGAGCAGCCTTCACGAGCGACGGTCTGGGCGAACGGATACAGGTTAACAACCACCATATCGATAGGCTGGATCTGATGTTCTTCCATAATGGCATCGTCCTGGCCGCGACGGCCCAGAATGCCACCATGTACTTTCGGATGCAGGGTCTTCACGCGTCCATCCATCATCTCCGGGAAACCGGTGTAATCGGAAACTTCGGTTACCGGCAGACCTTTTTCTGCTAACAGACGGGCAGTGCCCCCTGTAGACAGCAGCTCCACACCGCGTGCGGAAAGTGCCTGGGCGAATTCGACGATACCGGCTTTGTCAGAAACACTGAGCAGAGCGCGGCGGACTGGACGACGTTGTTGCATGGTAAATCCCCTGGATTTGACTATTACAGAGAGCGTTAGCTGAATTTTTCGCGAAAAACTCAGCTAACGCCCCTAACGGGGCATCCTTATTTTTCGCCCGCATTGTAACGAAAACGTTTGCGCAACGCTCGCGAATTTTTCTCTTTCAATGGCGATCACAATTTTGACAGTGGTTACCGTGGGAAAAATACAGAAATTACATTGATAATTGTGGATAACTCTGTGCGTAAAAAGGTATAAAGCGAGGTTTTGCTGGGGAATGCAGCAGTCAGTCATTTTTTTTGCAATTTTTTCTATTGCGGCCTACGGAGAACTCCCTATAATGCGCCTCCATCGACACGGCGGATGTGAATCACTTCACACAAACAGCCGGTTCGGTTGAAGAGAAAAATCCTGAAATTCAGGGTTGACTCTGAAAGAGGAAAGCGTAATATACGCCACCTCGCGACAGTGAGCTGAAAGCCGCGTCGCAACTGCTCTTTAACAATTTATCAGACAATCTGTGTGGGCACTCGAAGATACGGATTCTTAACGTCGCAAGACGAAAAATGAATACCAAGTCTCAAGAGTGAACACGTAATTCATTACGAAGTTTAATTCTTTGAGCATCAAACTTTTAAATTGAAGAGTTTGATCATGGCTCAGATTGAACGCTGGCGGCAGGCCTAACACATGCAAGTCGAACGGTAACAGGAAGAAGCTTGCTTCTTTGCTGACGAGTGGCGGACGGGTGAGTAATGTCTGGGAAACTGCCTGATGGAGGGGGATAACTACTGGAAACGGTAGCTAATACCGCATAACGTCGCAAGACCAAAGAGGGGGACCTTCGGGCCTCTTGCCATCGGATGTGCCCAGATGGGATTAGCTAGTAGGTGGGGTAACGGCTCACCTAGGCGACGATCCCTAGCTGGTCTGAGAGGATGACCAGCCACACTGGAACTGAGACACGGTCCAGACTCCTACGGGAGGCAGCAGTGGGGAATATTGCACAATGGGCGCAAGCCTGATGCAGCCATGCCGCGTGTATGAAGAAGGCCTTCGGGTTGTAAAGTACTTTCAGCGGGGAGGAAGGGAGTAAAGCTAATACCTTTGCTCATTGACGTTACCCGCAGAAGAAGCACCGGCTAACTCCGTGCCAGCAGCCGCGGTAATACGGAGGGTGCAAGCGTTAATCGGAATTACTGGGCGTAAAGCGCACGCAGGCGGTTTGTTAAGTCAGATGTGAAATCCCCGGGCTCAACCTGGGAACTGCATCTGATACTGGCAAGCTTGAGTCTCGTAGGAGGGGGTAGAATTCAGGTGTAGCGGTGAAATGCGTAGAGA